>NZ_OCMQ01000001.1:650618-659578 GCF_900230165.1 Pseudomonas sp. URMO17WK12:I9
CACCTCCCTCCGCAAGACCTGCGTTCGGCCTTCTGAAGTCGCGAAGATCAAGATCAAGATCAAGATCAAGATCAAGATCAAGATCAAGATCAAGAGCCAGAGCCAGAGCCAGAGCCAGAGCAAGAGCAAGAGCAAGAGCAAGCCCCCCCCTAAATCCTCCCCCCGGCCAAGCGTCTCTCAAGCGACTACCGCCCATTCGCTTGCTTGCGAGGATTCACCATGTCCACCGCTACCAGCCTTGCTCAGATCCCACCGGCCACCACCCCGCATCCCCTGTACGAATTCACCGACTCCCCGCTGCTGCACCGCCAGCAGCAACAGGAGTCCAATGCCCGTAGCTACCCCCGCCGTATCCCGCTGGCCCTCAAACGAGCCCGTGGCATCTATGTCGAGGACGTCGAAGGCCGCCAGTTCATCGACTGCCTGGCCGGGGCCGGTACGCTGGCGCTGGGCCATAACCATCCCGTGGTGGTCGAAGCCATCCAGCGCGTGCTGGCCGATGAACTCCCCCTGCACACCCTGGACCTGACCACCCCGGTCAAGGACCGCTTCGTCCAGGACCTGTTCGCCGTACTGCCCGAAGCACTGCGCCGTGAAGCCAAGGTGCAGTTCTGTGGCCCGACCGGTACCGATGCGGTGGAAGCGGCGCTCAAGCTGGTGCGCAGCGCCACCGGACGCAGCACGGTCCTGACCTTCCAGGGCGCCTACCACGGCATGAGCCAAGGGGCACTCAGCCTGATGGGGAGCCTGGGTCCCAAGCAACCCCTGGGCGCATTGCTGGGCAGCGGCGTGCAGTTCATGCCGTACCCCTACGACTATCGCTGCCCATTCGGCCTGGGCGGCGAGGCGGGCGTTAAGGCCAACCTGCACTACCTGGAAAACCTGCTGCTCGACCCCGAAAGCGGGGTGCCGCTGCCAGCAGCGGTGATTCTGGAAGTGGTGCAGGGCGAAGGCGGCGTGATACCCGCCGACATCGAGTGGCTCAAGGGCGTAAGGCGCATCACCGAGCAGGCGGGCGTCGCGCTGATCGTCGATGAAATCCAGAGCGGCTTCGCCCGTACCGGGCGCATGTTCGCCTTCGAACACGCCGGTATCGTCCCAGACGTAGTCACCTTGTCCAAAGCCATCGGTGGCAGCCTGCCCCTGGCCGTGGTGGTGTACCGCGACTGGCTCGACACCTGGAAGCCGGGCGCCCATGCCGGCACCTTCCGCGGCAACCAGATGGCCATGGCCGCAGGGTCTGCCGTGCTCGAATACCTGGTCGAGCACCGCCTGGCGGACCATGCCGAGGCCATGGGGCAGCGCCTGCGCGGGCACTTGCAACGCCTGCAGGCGGACTATTCGCAGTTGGGGGATATCCGTGGCCGGGGGTTGATGCTGGGCGTGGAACTGGTCGATCCGCACGGCACGGCGGACGCCCAGGGGCACCCGCCGGCCAACCGCGAACTGGCCCCGCGCGTACAGCGCGAGTGCCTCAAGCGAGGCCTGATCCTGGAACTCGGTGGCCGCCACGGGGCCGTGGTGCGTTTCCTGCCGCCTTTGATCATCAGCGACGAACAGGTCGACGAGGTCGCGCAGCGTTTCGCTGCTGCCGTGGCCGCGGCGGTCTGAGCCCAGCCGGGGGCCGCGTGCCCCCGGCTATACCCCTTCAGTCCAAAGTTCTGCCTGCACGCCAGTAGCCCATCAGGGTCAGCCATTGGCGCGGTAACCCGCGCTCCTTGATCAAATGACGACGGATGGCCATGACCGTGGCCGACTCGCCCGCCACCCAGGCGTGGAACGCGCTGCAGGCGGTACTGGCCTGCTCCCACAGGATGCGCTTGTCGATATCGATATCCTCCAGCCTGGCCCTGGGCACGGCATGCCCCTGGGGCAGGCGGGCCAGTTCATGCACGGCATGCAGCATGGCCTGGCCGTGCTCGCAGTTCAGCAGATCGCGTGGCAGCCAGTGCAACTCGACGCCGCTGCCATGCCGCACATCCAGGCAATCGGCCTGCAATGGCACCTCGATGAACGCCTGCACCGCCAGGTCCGGTTGCGTCACGGCCAAGGCTTCGAGGATGCCGGCAATCGCTGGCAGCGCCGTTTCATCCCCGACCAGCAGCACATTACGTACCCCTTGCGGCGGCTTCCACTCGTACCCACCAGGGTCTCCCGTATAGGCCAGATTAGGTGCCAGCATCTGCAGGCGATCACCCGGCTGCGCCTGGGTAGCCCAGGCTGAGGCAGGGCCGTTGACGCCGTGCAGGACGAAATCCACGTCCACCTCCAAGGCCTCTGGGCGCAGTGCGCGCAGGGTGTAGGTACGCATGGGTGGGCGCTGCTCGGCAGCGAGCGCACTGTGGGCGGCCTTCCAGTGCTGGTCGGCAGGCAGTTGCGCAACGGAGCCATCGGGCGCGGGGAAGAACAGCTTCACCCGCTGGTCTGGGGCCAGGGTCGTCATCTGCGCCACGTCCGGGCCGGTGAACACCAGCCGGGTGAGCGAAGGGGTAAGGGTCAGGCGACGGCTGAGCACCAGGTCGAACAGGCGGTAGGGCTGGGCCTGGCGTGTGGCGCCGCCAATCAGACGGCGCAGGCCTTGCTGGAGGGTTTGGGTCATGCGGGCGGGGCTGGGCATGGGGCGTTCTCGTGCAGACGTCTTTGCTGAGAAACGTGCTGACGCCCAGGCAAATTAAACGCACATCACCAACCGCGACCGGCGTTCACCCAGAAGTTGACCGACAGCGACGTGGACACCGACTCCACCTGGTGGAACCAACCCTCGGGCAAAAACAGCAGGTCGCCGGCTTGCAGCACCACGCGCAGGAACGGCACATCGCGGGCGGCCGGGAAACGCTGGTAGTCGGCGGCATCGGGGTTGAAGTCGCAGCCGTCCAGGCCACCCTTGGGGCTGGTCGACCAGGTGCCCAGCGCCGGACGGTGATGCGGGGCAGCAAGAATGAACGACTTCTGCCCCCAGACTTGAGCGAACAGGTTGTCGGTGTCGTCCCGGTGCAAGGGTGTGAGCGTCCCTTTGGGCCCGATCCAGATGCGTGGCGCGATGTAGCGCGAGCGTTCGAAATAGTCGGGGAAGCGGATCAGCGCCAGGAGCTTTTCCGGGACGATGTTGTTGCCCATGTAGGCCGGGGTTTCACCCGGTTTGGCCGGGGTATCGAGCGAGGCAATGAAGTCGGCCATGGAGGTAGCGCGAAAGTCGCGGTCGGTGGAGAAGGTTTTTTTCACGTAATCGCCGTGGCGGGTGATGCCTTGCAGCTCGGCAAAGTGCGCGAGGGATGCCTCACGCCCCATGCTGAACAGCGGCCAGTCGTGCAGGGCATCGCTCATCACCACCGGCATGCCCTGGGGCAGGAACTCCCGGGCAAAACGCTCGGCTGACAGGTGCGCCCGTGGCAGGCGGGGCACCTCACGCAGCACAGGCTGCGCTGCCGATATCCGTTCGCTGATGCGCGCGGGCGTGGGGTAGCGTTGGTTCATGGCCACCTTGCTGGCCGACGTGCCTTGCCGCGCGCTGTTGATGATCTGCGGCAGCAGCGTGGCCAGGCCCATGTTGCCGGTGATCTTCAGCCGCGCACTGGCGAACAGTTCCTCGACATTGGCCGTGCCGCCCATGATCCCGAGAAAGTCGCGCTCGGCCACTTCGATGGTGACGTCCGGCGCTGCGTGGCGACCCGCACCGGTGCGGCTCTGCTCGCGCACCTCCGACCAGAATGCCCGGTCATGGGCGAAGACGAACTGGTAGACGCCCTCGATGCCCACGCCATGGGCATTGGCGAACAGCCTGCTGAGAATGCTCTGAAGGTCCACGGTCAACCCCTGTCGATCTTTCGTTGTGCAGGGTTAACGAGCGATACGCGCACCGATTTAACCGGCGCCTTACCGGCATGCGTGGCGCCAGCGCCTAAGCTGCGCGGCTAATTTTCTTGCGTCGTCCTACGTCCCGTAGGGATAGCCGAGCCAACGCTCGATACCCAACTGTATGGAAGGTCGCAGATGAATGCCGATAAGTCCCTCAAGCTTGCCCGCCGTTTCATAGAGCTGCCAGTGGACAAGCGTCATCTGTTTCTGGATGGCCTGCGCGCCGAAGGCATCGACTTTTCCCAATTCCCCATCGCCGCCGACGTGCAGGTCCCGGACCGTGATGCACTGTCCTATGCCCAGCAGCGCATGTGGTTTCTCTGGCAGCTGGACCCGCGCAGCGGTGCCTATAACCTGCCCAGCGCCGTGCGCTTGAGCGGGCCTCTGGACGAGGCGGCGCTGGAGCAGGCCTTTGCTTGCCTGGTAGCACGCCACCAGAGCCTGCGCACGGTATTCGCCGAAGGCGAAGACGGCCAGGCTCGGCAGGTAGCGGCCAAGTACCCGATGCACGTGGCCAAGCACAGCCTGGTTGACCTGGACGCCGATGCCCAAGCGCGCGGTGTGCGCGAGCTGGCCGAACACGAGGCGCAGCAACCCTTCGATCTGGCCGTCGGCCCCTTGATGCGCGTCACCTTGCTGCGGCTTGGGGCGCAGGAGCACGTGCTGCTGCTGACCCTGCACCACATCGTGTCCGACGGCTGGTCGATGAACGTGCTCATCGACGAGTTCGTCCAGGCTTACCAGGCCTTTGCCGCAGGCCTTGAACCAGCGCTACCGGCCTTGCCTGTCCAGTACATGGACTATGCGCTGTGGCAACGCAAGTGGCTGGAAGCCGGTGAGCAGGCGCGGCAGTTGGGCTACTGGCGCGAGCAGTTGGGCGATGAGCAGCCGTTGCTGGTGCTGGCCACCGATTTTCCACGCCCGGCGGTGGCCAGCCAGCGCGGCCAACGTCACGAGCTGGTCATCGACCCGGCCCTGGCTGATCAACTGCGGGCCTTGGCGCGCCAGCACAACGTGACCTTGTTCATGGTGCTGCTGGCGGCATTCAATGTGCTGCTGTACCGCCACACCGGCCAGACCGATCTGCGCATCGGCGTGCCCGTGGCCAACCGCAACCGGGCCGAGGTCGAAGGCTTGATCGGTTTGTTCGTCAACACCCAAGTGCTGCGCACCTGCCTGCACGGGCATCAGTCGGTCGCCAGCCTGCTGGCCGCCGTAAAACAGACCACCGCCGGTGCCCAAGCGCACCAGGACCTGCCCTTCGAACAGCTGGTCGAGGCCCTGGACCTTGACCGCAGCCTCAGCCATAACCCGCTGTTCCAGGTGATGTACAACCACTTGCCCAACGTTGCCGATATCGAGGTAATGACGGTGGGCGAGGGGTTGGAGCTGCGCCCACTGGAGGCGAGCAGCCGCCCCACGCCCTTCGACCTGACCCTGACCACCTTCGAGCGCGGCGGTCGTCTGCATGCCTCGTTGACCTATGCCAGCGAGCTGTTCGAACCGGCCACCATCGCCCGCATGGCCGGGCACTGGCTGCAACTGCTGCAAGCGATGAGCGAGGATGCCGACCAGCCACTGGACCAACTGCCTTTGCTCGATGCGCACCAGACGGCACTTTTGCAGCAGCAGGCCACGGGCCCGCAGGCACCAGCAGCGCCGTCGGCACTGGCGATGTTCGAGGCCCAGGTGCAGCGCGTTCCCGATGCCTTGGCGCTGACATTCGCCGGCCAATGCCTGAGCTACGCCGAGCTGGACGCCCGCGCCAACGCGCTGGCCCTGCAACTGGTCGAGCTGGGCGTCGGTGCTCAGGTGTGCGTTGGCCTGGCCGCCGGGCGCTCGTTGGAAATGGTGATCGGCCTGCTGGCCGTGTGGAAGGCCGGGGCAGCTTATGTACCGCTGGACCCGGCATTCCCTGCCCAGCGGCTGGCCTACATGATCGAAGACAGCCGGGTCGGTGTGCTGCTGACCCAGCAGGCGTTGCAAGCCAGCCTGCCGCACATCGCCGGGGTGACGACCCTGCTGCTCGACCCCGCCCGCCCTGAAATGAGTGCGCAGGGCCCACAGCGCCCCGTCCACGCTGGCGAGCTGGCCTACGTCATCTACACCTCCGGTTCCACCGGCACCGCCAAGGGTGTGGCCGTCAGCCACGGCGCCCTGGGCAACTACCTGCAAGGCATTTTCCAGACCTTGCCGCTGCAGGGCGCAAGCAACATGGCGGTGGTCTCCACCCTGGCTGCGGACCTGGGGCATACCGTGCTGTTCGGCGCATTGTGCTCCGGGCGGTCGCTGCACATCATCGAGCAGGACGTGGCCCTCGACCCGCAGCGCTTCGGCGCCTACATGCAAGGCCATGGCATCGACGTGCTGAAAATCGTGCCGTCGCACCTGGAGGCGCTGCTGGGCGCCGATCAACCGCAACAGGTGCTGCCTGCTCGCTGCCTGGTGCTCGGTGGCGAGGCCTGTTCGCCTGCACTGATCGAACGCCTGCGCGCCTTGGGCCGCTGCGACATCATCAACCACTACGGCCCGACCGAAACCACCGTCGGCGTACTGACCCAGAACCTCAGCGCGGCAGACAGCCCCATCGTGCTGGGCCGGCTATTGCCCAACACCCGCACCCAGGTGCTCGATGCCGGCCTGCAACTGCAGGCGCCGGGCAGCCACGGTGAGTTGTACATCGGTGGCGCTGGCCTTGCCCGTGGGTACCAGAACCGTCCAGGCATGACCGCCGAGCGCTTCGTGCCTGACCCCTTCGGTGCACCGGGTGCGCGCCTGTATCGCACAGGTGACCGGGTGCGTCGCCTGCCCTCGGGCGAGCTGGCGTTCCTTGGCCGTGTCGATCGCCAGGTCAAGCTGCGCGGCTACCGCATCGACCTGGATGAAGTGCTGCTGGCCCTGCGTGCAGCGCCCCAGGTGCGCGACGCGGCCGTGCTGCTGGTGGGCGAAGCCGCCCATGCGCAACTGGTGGCCTATGTGGTCTACGCGGACACTGACGCGCAAGCGCAGCTGGAGGCGTGGCTGCAAGCGCGTCTGCCTGACTACATGCTGCCCAGCACCTATCAGGCCCTGGCCGTCATGCCCCTGACCGCCAACGGCAAGCTCGACGCCCGCGCGCTGCCTCAGCCGACCCAGGCGCGTGCCGCCGATGCCCATGTGCCGCCGGTAACTGAGCGCCAACGTGCCCTGGCGGGCATCTGGGAACAGGTGCTCAAAGTGCCGGTAGTCGGCCTTGGCGACAACTTCTTCAGCCTGGGCGGCCACTCGTTACTGGCCGTGCAGATCGTCTCGCGTGTGCGCCGTCAACTGGGGCTCGACCTGCCGCTGCGGGCCATGTTCGACACGGCCAACCTGGGTGAACTGGCCCAGGCGCTGGAGCACTGCGAGCGCTACCGCGAACAGGCGGCCATTGCGGCACTGCCGCGCAGCGAGCGCCTGCCGGCGTCGTTCGCCCAGCAGCGCCAATGGCTGTACTGGACCTTGCAGCCCCAGAGCACCGCCTATCACACCCCGCTGGCCGTGCGGCTGCAGGGCCAGCTTGATCGCCAGGCCTTGCAGCGGGCGATGGACACCTTGCTGGCACGGCACGAAGCCTTGCGCACCACGTTCGTCCAGGAGGATGGCCAGCTTTACCAGCAGGTGCAGCCGGCCGGGGCGGTGGACCTGCAATGGATGGCCTTGCCCGATGCCAGCCAACCCCAGCTGGAGCTTGCGGTGCGCGCCGAAATCACGCGCCTGTTCGACCTGCACCAAGGCCCCCTGATGCGGGTCAAGGTGATCGAGCGCGCGATTGATGAATGGGTGCTGGTGCTCACGCTGCACCACATCACCTCCGACGGCTGGTCCATGAGCCTGTTAGTGCACGAATTCGTCGACCTCTACAGCGCCTTCAGTGCCGGCCATACGTCCGCTCTGCAACCGCTGGTGGTGCAGTACGCCGACTACGCCCACTGGCAGCGCCAGTGGCTGGACCAAGGCGAGATGCAGCGCCAGCAGGCCTATTGGGTCGAACGCCTGGGTGGTGAACCGGTGGTGCTGTCGCTGCCGACCGATCACCCGCGCACGGCGCAGCTCAGCGACCGTGGCGGGCGCCTTGACCTGCGCCTGCCGCACGACCTGGAGCGTCAAGTACGCGAGTTGGCCCAGGCCCAGGGCGTCACCTTGTTCCAACTGTTCCTGGGTACCTTCGCCTTGCTGTTGCAACGCTACAGCGGCCAGCCGGACGTGCGCATCGGGGTGCCAGTGAACAACCGCAACAGCCAGGAGCTGGAGGCGGTGGTGGGCTTTTTCGTCAACACCCTGGTCATGCGCTTGTGCCCGCAGCCTGAGCAATCGGCGGGCCATTGGCTGCAGACGGTCAAGGAGGTGACGTTGTCGGCCCAGGCCAACCAAGACCTGCCCTTCGACCGCCTGGTGGAAGTGCTCAACCCCCAGCGTGCGCTGAATCACAACCCGCTGTTCCAGGTGATGTACAACCACCTCAGCACTGTCGGCGCCACCGCGACCGGCACTAGCCTGCCAGGTTTGCAGGCTCGCGAACTGCTGCTCGATGGCGGCGGCGCGCAGTTCGAGTTGTCCCTTGAAACCTTGGAAACGCCGCAGGGCATTTCCGTGGCCCTGGTGTACGCCGCCGACCTGTTCGAAGCCGCCACCCTCGAGCGTATGGCCGGTCACTGGCAGACCCTGCTGCGCGGCATGGTTGCCTGCCCTGCACAGGCCATTGGCGAGCTGCCGATGCTCGCTGCCAGTGAACAGCACGGCCTGCGCACTTGGAACCAGACCGCTCAGCGTTACCCCGAGCAATACTGCGTCCACCGCCTGATCGAGCAGCAGGCCCAGCGCAGCCCCGAGGCGACCGCCGTGGTGTTCGGCGCACGTCAACTCACCTATCGCCAACTCAACAACGCCGCCAATGGCCTGGCCCGGCAACTGATCGATCGCGGCGTTGGCCCGGACGTGCTGGTAGGCATCGCCGCCGAGCGTTCGCTGGAGCTGGTCATCGGCCTGTTAGCCATCCTCAAGGCCGGTGGCGCCTACCTGCCGCTGGACCCGGACTACCCCGAGGAACGCCTGGCCTACATGATCGAGGACAGCCGCATGGCCTT
>NZ_OCMQ01000001.1:659678-674244 GCF_900230165.1 Pseudomonas sp. URMO17WK12:I9
GACGGCGTGCTGGAATACCTCGGTCGCCTGGACCACCAGGTGAAGATCCGTGGCCAGCGCATCGAGCTGGGTGAGATCGAGGCGCGCCTGCTGGAAGTGGCCGGTGCGGGTGAAACCGTGGTCGTGGCCCGAGAGGATGCCCAAGGTCAGCACCTGGTCGGCTACGTGGCCGACCCATACCCGCCTGCTGATCTAGCAGCCTGGCAAGCCCAGCTCAAGGCCCGATTGGCCGAGGCCTTGCCGGCCTACATGGTGCCTTCGCACCTGGTCTGGCTGGCGGCGATGCCCTTGAGCCCCAACGGCAAGCTGGACCGCAAGGCCTTGCCTGCGCCTGATCTGGAACAGGCCCGGCAGGCCTTCCAGGCACCGAGCACTGAGCTCGAGTGCACCGTTGCAGCCATCTGGAGCCAGGTGTTGCACCTGGACCAGGTAGGCATGGCCGATCACTTCTTCGACTTGGGCGGGCACTCGCTGCTCGCCACCCAGGTGATTTCGCGCGTTGCCCAGGAACTGGACCTGGAGGTGCCGCTGGCGCTGCTGTTCGAACACAGCACCCTGCACGCCTTTACCCAGGCCGTGAGCGCTCTGCAAGGCCACCGCGCCGCACCGATTGCCCCCGTGGACCGCAACCAGCCGCTGCAGCTGTCGTTCGCCCAGGAGCGGCAGTGGTTCCTGTGGCAGCTGGAGCCGCACAGCAGCGCTTATCACATCCCCATGGCCCTGCGCCTGCGTGGCGAGCTGGACCTGCAAGCGCTGGAAGACAGCTTCAACCTGCTGGTGCAGCGCCACGAAAGCCTGCGCACCACCTTCATCCAGGAGCAGGCCCAGGTTCGTCCGGTCATCCACGCCCACTGGCGTTTGCCTGTGCCGGTGCAATCCGTTGCGGGCGAAGACGAGGAGGGCACACTGATCCAGGCCTTTATCCAGGCCCAGACCGCCCAGCCTTTCGACTTGGTCAATGGGCCGTTGCTGCGCATCGGTGTGCTGAAACTGGGGGCACAGGACCACGTGCTGACCTTGGTTCAGCACCACATCGTTTCCGATGGCTGGTCGATGCAGGTGATGGTCGATGAATGGATGCAGAGCTATGCCAGCCTGACAAGCGGCGCGCAGCCGAACCTTGCGCCGCTGCCCGTCCAGTACCTGGACTACGCCCACTGGCAGCGCGACTGGCTGGCAGCCGGTGAACGCGAGCGTCAGCTGATGTACTGGCGTGAGCAACTGGGCGATGAGCCGGTGGTGCTGGAGTTGCCCACCGATCACCCACGTCCTGCCGTGCAGAGCTACCGCGGTGCCCGCCTGGGGCTGACCTTGGACACGCAGCTGACCACGGGCCTGCAACAGCTGGCGCAGCAGCACAACGTCACGCTGTTCATGCTGCTGCTGGCCTCGTTCCAAGCACTGTTGCAGCGCTACAGCGGCCAGGACGACATCCGTGTCGGCGTGCCCGTCGCTAACCGCCATCGCCTGGAGACCGAGCGTCTGATCGGCTTCTTCGTCAATACCCAGGTCTTGCGTGGGCGCTTCGATGGGCAGCTGACCGTAGAGGCGCTGTTGGAACAAGTGCGCCAAGCCGCGCTGGGCGCCCAGCAGCATCAGGACCTGCCGTTCGAGCAGCTGGTCGAAGCCCTGCAGCCGGCACGCAGCCTGAGCCACAATCCGCTGTTCCAGGTGATGTTCACCCACCGCAACCTGCTCGACCAGCAGCTGGGTGACGGCTTCAAGGTGCCGCAGCTCGATGTCCAGACCCTGAGCGGCGAACACCACAGTGCCCAGTTCGACCTGGCCCTGGACACCTTCGAGACACCCGACGGCCTGGGGGCGACCTGGACCTTTGCCACCGACCTGTTCGAAACCAGCACGCTTGAGCGCATGGCCAGCCATTGGCAAACCCTGCTGCGCGGCATGCTTGCCAGCCCTGGGGCACGAGTGGCCGAGCTGCCCCTGATGGACGCACGGCAGCTGGACACTGCGCGCACCTGGAACCAGACCGCTCAGCGTTACCCCGATGAGCACTGCGTCCACCGCCTGATCGAGCAGCAAGCCCAGCGCAGCCCCGAGGCGGCCGCCGTGGTGTTCGGCGCGCGTCAACTCACCTATCGCCAACTCAACAACGCCGCCAATGGCCTGGCCTGGCAGTTGATCGATCGCGGCGTTGGCCCGGACGTGCTGGTAGGCATCGCCGCCGAGCGTTCGCTGGAGCTGGTCATCGGCCTGCTGGCCATCCTCAAGGCCGGTGGCGCCTACCTGCCGCTGGACCCGGACTACCCCGAGGAACGCCTGGCCTACATGATCGAGGACAGCCGCATGGCCTTGCTGCTGCATGCACCAGGCTTGCGCCTGCCGGTGCCCGAAGGGCTGGCGACGCTCGAGCTGCTGGCCCCGCAGGCGGACCCGGTTGACGTACCGAACCCGCAGGTCGACCTGGCGCCGGAGCACCTGGCCTACGTGATCTACACCTCCGGCTCCACTGGCAAGCCCAAGGGTGCCGGCAACCGCCACGTCGCCCTGGCCAACCGCCTGTACTGGATGCAACAGGCCTATGAACTGACCGCCGCCGACCGGGTGCTGCAGAAGACGCCGTTCAGCTTCGACGTGTCGGTGTGGGAGTTCTTCTGGCCGTTGATGACCGGCGCCCAACTGGTGGTGGCCGAACCCGGCGCGCACCGCGACCCGGCGCAACTGGTGGCCCTGATCGTGCAGCATGGCATCAGCACGTTGCACTTCGTGCCGTCGATGCTGCAGGTGTTCCTGCAATCGCCGGACCTGGACGGGTGCCACAGCCTGCGGCGCATTCTCTGCAGCGGCGAGGCACTGGCGCTCGATGCCCAGAGCCAGGTGTTCGCACGCCTGCCCAAGGCCGGCCTGTACAACTTGTACGGCCCGACCGAAGCCGCCATCGACGTCACCCACTGGACTTGCGTGGAGGAGGGCAGCGACAGCGTGCCCATCGGGCGCCCCATTGCCAACCTGCACACTTACGTACTGGACGCGGCCCTGCAGCCGGTCGTGCCGGGGGTGGCCGGTGAGTTGTACTTGGGCGGCGTGGGCCTGGCCCGTGGGTATCACCGCCGCCCGGCGCTGACCGCCGAGCGCTTCGTGGCAAGTCCTGTGGGTAATGGCGAGCGTTTGTACCGCACGGGCGACCTGGTGCGTTACCGCGCCGACGGCGTGCTGGAATACCTCGGTCGCCTGGACCACCAGGTGAAGATCCGTGGCCAGCGCATCGAGCTGGGTGAGATCGAGGCGCGCCTGCTGGAGGTGGCCGAAGTCCGTGAAGCGGTCGTGCTGGCTCAGCCTGGCGCCGCCGGTGCGCAACTGGTCGGCTACGTGCTGGTCGCCGGCGCTGACCTGGAGGCCACGCGCCAGGCGCTGCTGCGCGAGCGTCTCAAGGCTCACCTCAAGGCCAACTTGCCCGGCTACATGGTGCCCGGCCAATGGCTGCTGCTGGAACAGTGGCCGCTCAGCCCCAATGGCAAGCTGGACCGCAGGGCCTTGCCGCTGCCCCAGGCCGCGCCACAACAACAGGGCTACGAAGCCCCGCAACGCCCGGTCGAGTGCCAACTGGCAGCGATCTGGCAGGACCTGCTCCAGCTCGACAAGGTCGGCTTGAACGACCATTTCTTCGACCTGGGCGGTCACTCTCTTCTCGTCGTGAGCCTGGTCTCACGCATTCAACTCGAGCTTGGTATGAAGGCAACTGCGCAATTGATTTTCCAATACCCCACCCTGGGCGAGCTGGCCCGCCAACTGGAGCGCGAAGGCGGGGCGGTGGATGCCTCCACCCTTGACCAGCTCGAAAGCTTGCTCGACGAAATGGAGGCGGTGTAATGGATCACGCCAGCGCCCTGCGCATTGCCCAACGCTTCATCGCCTTGCCCGTGGACAAGCGCCGTCAGTACCTGGCCAAGATGGCCGAACAAAAGGTCTCGCCCAGCAACCTGCCGATTCCGGTCATCCGCGAGCAGTTGGACAGCTTGCCGCTGTCCTTCGCCCAGGAGCGCCAGTGGTTCCTCTGGCAGCTGGAGCCAGGCAGCAGCGCCTCTCACATCCCTACCGCCCTGCGCCTGCGCGGCCAACTCGACACCCAGGCCTTGCAGCAGGCGTTCGATGCCCTGGTGGCACGCCACGAGACCCTGCGCACCACCTTCGTGGTGGAGGAGGAGCGGCCCTGCCAGCGCGTGCATGGCGCCCTGCCGATCGCGATCGAGCCGTTGCACCTGCCGGCCACCCTGGCACCCGAGCACCAAGACGCCCAGGTACAGGCGTTGATCGAGCAGCAGATCGCCAGGCCCTTCGACCTCGAACACGGTCCGCTGGTACGGCTGGGGCTGCTGACGGTGGCTGACGATGAACATGTGCTGGTGATGGTGCAGCACCACATCGTCTCCGATGGCTGGTCGATGCAGGTCATGGTCGATGAGCTGATGCAGCTGTACTTGGGCTTCGTCCACGGGCGGGCGGTCGAGCTGCCCGCGCTGCCCATTCAATACGCCGACTACGCCATCTGGCAGCGTCGCTGGATGGAAGCCGGCGGCAGCGAGCAGCAACTGGCCTACTGGCGTGAGCAACTGGGCGCGCATCAACCTGTGCTGGAGTTGCCCACCGACCGTCCGCGTGCGGCCCAGCCAAGCCTGCGCGGCGCGCGTGTCGACCTGCCCATCGACAGCGCCCTGAGCGAAGCCTTGCAAGGCCTGGCGCAGCAGCAACAGGTCACGCTGTTCATGCTGTTGCTGGCGTCGTTCCAGGTGCTGCTGCACCGCTACACCGGCCAGACCGATATTCGCGTCGGGGTGCCCAACGCCAACCGCAACCGGGTCGAGACCGATCGCCTGCTGGGCTTCTTCGTCAACACGCAGGTGCTGCGCGCCGATGTGCAGGGGGCCTTGGCCTTCCCGGCGTTGCTGCAACAGGTCAAGCAGACGGTGCTCGGTGCCCAGGCGCATCAGGACCTGCCGTTCGAACAACTGGTCGAAGCTTTGCAGCCAGACCGCAGCCTGAGCCACAACCCGTTGTTCCAGGTGATGTACAACCACCAGCGCCAAGGCCGCGACCAACGCACCCGGCAGGTGCCTGGGCTCGATATCGAAGGGCTGTTCTGGGAAAGCCACAGCGCCTCGTTCGACCTGACGCTGGACACCGTGGAGGGCGAAGACGGCCTGTGGGCGTCGCTGACCTATGCGTGCGACCTGTTCGATGCCGCCACCATCGAGCGCCTGGGGCGCCATTGGCTGACCCTGCTGCGCAGCCTCGTCGCCGACCCGTCGCGCTGCATTGCTGCGCTGCCGATGCTGGCCGTCGATGAGCATGAGCACCTGCACGCTGTGCGCAACGCCCCGGACCTGCGTCACGCCGACGGCCCGCTGGTGCACGAGCGCATTGCCCAGTGGGCTGCGCAAACCCCGCAGGCCACCGCCTTGTTGTTTGGCGAGCAGCGCATGAGCTTTGCCCAGCTTGACCAGCAGGCCAACCGCCTGGCCCATGCCCTGGTCACAGCCGGGGTCGGGCCGGAAGTGCTGGTCGGTATCGCCCTGGAGCGTGGCCTTGAGATGGTCGTGAGCCTGTTGGCGGTGCTCAAGGCCGGCGGTGCCTATACGCCGCTCGATCCGCAATACCCCCGCGAACGCCTGGCCTACCTGATGCAGGACAGTGGCATGGCCCTGCTGCTCAGCGACAGCGCGCTCATGCAGCGCCTGCCGGTCCCTGAGGGGTTGGCAACCCTGGCCCTGGACCACATGGACCTGGCCTCGCAACCCTGCCACGCGCCGGCGAACGCCGCCCAGGCCGATAACCTGGCCTACGTCATCTACACCTCGGGTTCCACCGGCCTGCCCAAAGGGGTGGCGGTAGCCCATGGCCCCATCGCCATGCACTGCCGGGCGATTGGCGAGCGCTACGAAATGACGCCAGCCGACTGCGAACTGCACTTCATGTCGTTCGCCTTCGACGGTGCCCACGAGCGCTGGCTCACGCCCCTGACCCACGGCGCTTCGCTGCTGATCCGCGACCCGCAGCTGTGGACGCCGGAGCAAACCTATGCCGCCATGCATGAGCATGGGGTGACGGTCGCGGCGTTTCCACCGGTCTACCTTCAGCAACTGGCCGAGCACGCCGAGCGCGACGGCAACCCACCGCCGATGCGGGTGTACTGCTTCGGCGGCGATGCGGTGTCCGAGGCCAGCTACGCCATGGCCCGGCGCGCACTGCGCCCGACCTACATCATCAATGGCTACGGCCCTACCGAAACCGTGGTCACCCCCCTGATCTGGAAAGCCGGCGAACAGGACCGCTGCGGCGCAGCCTATGCGCCCATTGGTGATCGCGTCGGTGAACGGCGCGCGTATGTGCTCGATGCCGACCTGAACCTGTTGCCCCTGGCCATCCCGGGAGAGTTGTACCTGGGCGGGCAGGGTTTGGCCCGTGGCTACCTCAAGCGCCCGGCGCTCACTGCCGAAAGGTTCGTACCGGACCCGTTCGGCAACGGTGCCCGGCTGTACCGCAGCGGTGATCGGGTAAGCCTGCGCAGCAGCGGCATCATCGATTACCTCGGGCGCATCGACCGCCAGGTCAAGGTGCGAGGTTTTCGTATCGAGTTGGGCGAGGTGGAAGCTCGCCTGCTGGCGGTGCCGGGTGTGCGCGAAGCGGTGGTGGTGGCCCAGGCCGGCCCGAGCGGCCAGCAACTGGTCGGCTACGTGGTGAGCGACGACGCGCCGCAACTGGCGTCCGATCATCAGGCCCAGGCTGAGCGCCGCGAATCGATCAAGCGCCGTTTGAAGGTGGACCTGCCTGACTACATGGTGCCCACGCACGTGCAGTTGCTCGAACGCATGCCCCTGACCCCCAACGGCAAGATCGACCGCCAGGCCCTGCCGGCAGTCGACCTGACCCAGCTGCAAGGCCAGCATGTGGCCGCCAGCAGCCCGCTCGAGCAGGCGTTGGTGCAGATTTGGCAGGCGGTGCTGAAGGTCCCTCAGGTTGGGGTGACCGACAATTTCTTCGAATTGGGCGGCGATTCGATCATCTCGATCCAGGTGGTCAGCCGGGCCCGTCAGGCCGGCATCGTGCTCAGCCCCAAAGACCTGTTCCTGCACCAGACCGTGCAGGCCCTGGCCGGTGTGGCCCGTTTTGGCGAGGTCGCCCGCATCGACCAGGGCCCGGTCGCTGGCAGCCTGCCGCTGCTGGCCATCCAGCGCTGGTTCTTCGCCCAAGGCATTGCCGATGCGCATCACTGGAACCAGTCCGTGCTGCTGGCGCCGACGCAGGCGTTGCAGCCACGGGTGCTGGAGGCGGCGTTGCAGGCGCTGATGCTGCACCATGATGCCTTGCGCCTGCGCTTCGATGCCCAAGCCGGGCTCGCCTGGCACCGGGCTGCGGCCCAGCAACAGGGCGCCGAGGAGCAGGCGCCGCTGCTGTGGCACGCCACGGTCGAGCGCGGCCAGGCCCTGACCGCGTTGTGCGAGCAGGCCCAGCGCAGCCTCGACCTGCACCAAGGGCCACTGCTGCGGGCTGTGCTGGCGGAGCTGGACGATGGCAGTCAGCGGCTGTTGCTGGTGGTTCATCACCTGGTCGTGGACGGTGTGTCCTGGCGCATTCTGTTCGACGATCTGCAGCAGGCCTACTCGCAGTGCCTGGCAGGCCAGGCGCTGTCGCTGCCGGCCAAGACCACGGCCTACAAGCATTGGGCAGAACGCCTGCAGGCACTGGCCAAAACCCCGGCCCTGGCCGAGCAGCTGCCGTACTGGCAGGCGCAGGTCGAAGGCGCCGTCGACGACCTGCCAGGCGCACGTCCTCACGCCAGCCTTGAAAAGCGCCATGCCTGTACGGTACACACGCGCCTGGACGACACGCTGACCCGGCAACTGCTGCAACAAGCCCCGGCGGCCTACCGCACCCAGGTCAACGACCTGCTGCTGACCGCGCTGACCCGCGTGATCTGCCGCTGGACCGGGCAGGCTTCGGCGCTGATCCAGCTTGAAGGGCACGGCCGTGAAGACCTGTTCGACGATGTCGACCTGACCCGCACGGTGGGCTGGTTCACCAGCGCCTTCCCGGTACGCCTGGACAGTGCAGGTGACGTGACCGACGCGATCAAGACCGTCAAGCAGCAACTGCGCGCGATCCCCGACAAGGGCATCGGCTACGGCGCCTTGCGCTACATGGGCAGCGCCCAGTCGCAGGCAGCCTTGAACGGCCTGGCCGAGCCGCGCATCACCTTCAACTACCTGGGCCAGTTCGACGGCAGTTTTGCCAGCGATCAAGGCGCCCTGTTCGTGCCAGCCAGCGAGGACGCCGGCGCCGAACAGGGCGCCGAGGCGCCGCTGGGCAACTGGCTGAGCATCAACGGCCAAGTGTACGCAGGCCAATTGCGCTTGGGCTGGACCTTCAGCGAAGCGATGTTCGAGCGCACTGACATCGAGCGCTTGGCGCAGGATTACGCACGCGAGCTGAACCAGCTGGTCGCCCACTGTCTGCTACCGGACAGTGCCGGGGTGACGCCTTCGGACTTCCCGCTGGCCATGCTCGACCCGTCACAACTGGACGCCCTTGGCCTGCCTTGGGCGGACGTTCAGGACCTGTACCCGCTCTCGCCCATGCAGCAGGGCATGCTGTTCCACAGCTTGCTGGAGCAGCAAGGGGGCGACTACATCAACCAGCTGTCGGTCAGCGTCCAGGGGCTGGCGCCTGAGCGTTTCCGGGAGGCCTGGCAGGCGGTGGTGCAGCGACATGACATATTGCGCAGCGGGTTCCTCTGGCAAGGCGGGCTGGTCCAGCCGCTTCAGTGGGTGCGCAAGCAGGTGCAGTTGCCATGCCGTGAAATTGACCTACGTGGCCATGAAGACCTTGACGCTGCACTGACGCGCCTGGCCGATGCCGAACGCGAGCAAGGCTTCGACCTGGCCCAGGCGCCACTGCTGCGCCTGACGCTGGCCCGCACGGGGGATGATCGTTATCAACTGATCTATACCAGCCATCACATCCTGCTCGACGGCTGGAGTAATTCGCAGTTGCTCGGCGAGGTGTTGCAGCACTACGCAGGCCAGGCGGTACACAGCCTCAATGGGCGCTACAGCGACTATATCGGCTGGCTGCAACGCCAGGACAAACGGGTCAGCGAGGCTTTCTGGCGCACGCAGTTCGCCACCCTTGACGAGCCGACCTGGCTCAGCCGTGCGCTCAAGTGCGCCGCCACCGGCCAGAGTGGGCAAGGCGAATTCAAATGGCGCCTGGACGCTGCGATCACCGAACAGTTGCACGGCTTTGCCCGTCAGCAGAAAGTCACCCTCAACACGCTCGTGCAGGTCGCCTGGCTGTTGCTGTTGCAGCGCTACACCGGTCACGACAGCGTGACATTCGGGGCTACGGTGGCGGGCCGGCCTACGCAATTGCAGGGCATCGAGCAGCAGATCGGCTTGTTCATCAATACCTTGCCCGTGGTCGCGCAGCCTGAACCGCAACAAGCGCTGGCGGATTGGTTACAGACCGTACAGGGCATCAACCTGGCACTCCGGGACCACGAACACAGTGCACTGAGTGATGTGCAGCGCTGGGCCGGGCAGGGCGGCGATGGATTGTTCGACACCTTGCTGGTCTTCGAAAACTACCCCGTGTCCGAGGCGCTGCAGCAGGGCGGCGTCAGTGACCTGCACTTTGGCGACGTGCACAGCCATGAGCAGAACAACTACCCGCTGACGCTGAGCGTCAGCACCGGGGCCGACCTGTTGTTGCATTACAGCTATGACGCTGCGCAGTTCAGTGCCGAGTGCATTGCCCAGGTTGCAAGCCAACTGGCCCATCTCCTGGCGCAGATGGCCGACGGCTCGCCCCAGCGTTGCCTGGGCGAGCTGAAGCTGTTCGAAGAGGGGCGTCAGCGCGCCCCGGTGCAGGACTGGGGCATGGCCGCCGGTGAGTACCCAAGCCTGGCGCCTGCCCATGTGCTGTTCGAGCAGCAGGCCCGGCGTGTTCCGAACCACACTGCGCTGATCACTGAAACCACCGAGCTGACCTACGCCCAGCTCAACGCAGCGGCCAACCGCCTGGCGCACCGCTTGATCGCCCAAGGCGTGGGCCCCGACGTGCTGGTCGGCATCGCCGTCGAGCGCGATGCGCCGATGGTCGTTGCCCTGCTGGCCGTGCTCAAGGCAGGCGGCGGCTATGTACCGCTCGACCCGAAATTCCCCCAAGAGCGCCTGCAGCAGATGGTCGAGGACAGTCGCATCGCGTTGCTGTTGACCCAGTCGCACTTGCGCGAAACGCTGGCACTGGACGCGCAGGTGCAGTGCCTGCTGCTGGATACGCCTGACGACGGCAACGGCTCCGCCAGCGACCCGCTCAACCGCGTGCACGCCGACAACCTGGCCTACGTGATCTTCACCTCCGGCTCGACCGGTCGGCCGAAGGGCGTGGCCATCAGCCATGGTGCCTTGACCCGCCACGCCTTCGTGGCCCAGTGGTATTCCGATATCCACGCGTCCGATTGCGTGCTGCAATTTGCCACGTTCAACTTCGATGCCTTCGTCGAGCAGCTGTACGCCCCGCTGGTCTGCGGTGCCACCGTGATGCTGCGCGGCAATGAAATCTGGGACAGCGAGACGTTTTACCAACGGGTGCTGGCCCACGGCATCAGCGTGGCCGACTTGCCGACCGCGTACTGGAACCTGCTGGCAACCCAGTTTGCCAGCGTAGGGCCACGCGACTACGGGCAACTGCGTCAGATTCATGCGGGCGGCGAAGCCATGCCCCCTGAAGGCATGGCCGCCTGGCACAAGGCCGGCCTGGGCCATGTGCGTCTGCTCAACACCTACGGCCCGACGGAAACCACGGTCACCTCCACCACGCTCGACTGCACTCCATACGTGCTGGGCGAACAACCCGTGCCTCACACCTTGCCGATCGGCACGGCCTTGCCTGGTCGGGAGATCTACCTGCTGGACGATGCCGGGCAACCGGTACCGACCGGTGTCGTGGGTGAGCTGGTGATCGGCGGCGAGTTGCTGGCCCGTGGCTACTTCGGCCGCAGCGCGCTGACCGCCGAGCGCTTCCTGCCCGACCCGTTCGCCGGCAACGGCGGGCGCTTGTACCGCACGGGCGACCTGGCGCGTTACCGCGCCGATGGCGTGATCGACTACGTCGGCCGGGTGGACCATCAGGTGAAGATCCGTGGCTTCCGCATCGAGCTGGGCGAGATCGAGACTTGCCTGCTGGCCCAGGCCGGTGTCAGCGAGGCGTTGGTCGTGGCACAGCCTGGTCCGAACGGGCCGCAACTGGTTGCTTACCTGGTTGCAGATGCAGACGTGCAGGCGTTGCGCGAAGCGCTCAAGGCGAGCCTGCCGGACTACATGGTTCCTGCCCATGTCATGCTGCTCGATCACATGCCGCTGAGCCCGAGCGGCAAGATCGACCGCAAAGCGCTGCCGCTGCCCGAGGCCTCCAGCAACCAGGCGTTCATCGCCCCCCAGACCCCGCTCGAACAGCAACTGGCGCGTATCTGGCAAGACGTGCTGAAGCTTGAGCGGGTCGGGGTGGACGACAACTTCTTCGAGCTGGGCGGTGACTCGATCATCTCCATTCAGGTGGTCAGCCGGGCCCGTCAGCAGGGGCTGCACTTCACGCCCAAGGAGCTGTTCCAGCACCAGACCCTGCGCGCCCTTGCCAAGGTCGTGCGCAATGCCGACAGCGCGGTGCAGATCGACCAGGGCACCGTCCTCGGCGGCATGCCGCTGCTGCCGGTGCAGCACAGCTTCTTCAGCGAGGTCATTGCCCAGCGTCACCACTGGAACCAGTCGGTGCTGCTGGTACCGCGCACAGCACTTCAGGGCGTTGCACTGGAGCAGGCGTTGCAGGCGCTTGTGCAACATCACGATGCGCTGCGCCTTACCTTCAGCGAAGGTGAGCAAGGCTGGCTGGCCGAACATGGCGAGCCGGTGATGGCGCTGCTGTGGCAACGCCAGGTGGCCGATGCCCAGGCGCTGACCGCCCTGTGCGACGATGCCCAGCGCAGCCTGGACCTGGCCGAGGGCCCGCTGCTGCACGCCGTGCTGGCCACGCTGGCCGACGGCAGCCAGCGCTTGCTGCTGGTGATCCATCACCTGGTGGTCGATGGCGTGTCGTGGCGCATCCTCTTCGAGGACCTGCAACAGGCCTACGCGCAATGCCTGGCCGGGCAGCCCGTGAAACTGCCGAGCAAGACCACGGCTTACAAGGCCTGGGCGCAGAAACTGGAGGCGCATGCCCACAGCCCGGCGCTGCAGGGGCAGAAGGACTACTGGATGGCACAACTGCGCGGGCAGCGCGCAGACCTGCCGGGCGTCAAGGTCGATGCAGGCATGCAGGGGCACCACGCCCAGACTGTGCAGACCCGCCTGGATGCCCAGCAAACCCGTCGCCTGTTGCAGCAGGCGCCTGCAGCCTACCGCACCCAGGTCAACGACTTGCTGCTGACCGCCCTGGCGCGTGTGATCTGCCAGTGGACAGGCGAACAGGCCGCGCTGATCCAGTTGGAAGGCCATGGCCGCGAGGAGCTGTTCGACGACGTCGACCTCACCCGTACCGTGGGTTGGTTCACCAGCGTGTTCCCGGTGAAGTTGCCCGTGTCCAGCGACCTTGGCGACACGCTTCGCCAGGTCAAGGAGCACCTGCGCGGCATTCCCGACAAGGGTGTCGGCTACGGTGTCCTGCGCTACCTGGGGGACGCTGCCACACGCGAGGCCTTGGCGGCGCTGGCGACACCGCGTATCACCTTCAACTACCTGGGCCAGTTCGACGGCAGTTTTGCTGGCGACGATGACGCCTTGTTCACCCCCGCCACAGAAAAGCGCGGCCGTGAGCAAAGCCCGGACGCACCCCTGGACAACTGGCTGGTGCTCAACGGGCGCGTATACGACGGTTGCCTGAGCCTGGACTGGACGTTCAGCCGCGAGCAGTTCGATGTGCAGGCCATCGAGGCTTTGGCCGATGCCTACGGCGCACAACTGCAGGCGCTGATCGAACACTGCCTGGCCCCTGATGCAGGTGGCGTGACGCCCTCCGACTTCCCCCTGGCCGGTCTGGACCAGGCGCAGCTGGACCAGCTTGCGGTGTCGGCGGCCAACCTCGAGGACATCTATCCACTGTCCCCGATGCAGCAAGGCATGTTGTTCCATAGCCTGTACGAGCAGGGCAGCGGCGATTACCTGAATCAGATGCGCCTGGACATCGGCGGGCTCGACCCGCAGCGTTTTCGCAGCGCCTGGCAGGCCACCCTCGACGCCCACGCCATCCTGCGCACCGGGTTCAACTGGCAATTCGAGCAGGCCGTGCAGATGGTCATGAGCCGGGTCGAGCTGCCGTTCCGCCTGCTGGACCTGCGCGACGACCCCGCTGCAAAAGCCACCCTCGACGCACTGGCGCAAAGCGAACTGCAACAAGGCTTCGAGCTTCACACCGCGCCGCTGCTCAGGCTGGTACTTGCACAGACCAACGCGCAGGACTATCACCTGATCTACACCAGCCACCATATCCTGATGGACGGCTGGAGCACCTCGCAGCTTCTGGGCGAAGTACTCCAGCGCTATGCTGGCCAGCCGGTGACCCATGGGCCTACGCAGTACCGCGACTACATCGGTTGGTTGCTGCGCCAGGACCGGCAGGCCAGCGAAGTGTTCTGGCGCGATCAACTGGCCTGCCTGCCGGCGCCGACCCTGCTTGCACAAGCCTTGAAGCCGGCAACGCGCAGCACAGGTCAACATGATCATTACCACCGGCTGGACGAACATCACACCCAGCGCCTGAATGCCTTTGCGCGCCGTCATAAAGTCACCCTCAACACCGTCATCCAGGCGGCCTGGCTGTTGTTGCTCCAACGCTACACCGGGCACAACGGCGTCGTGTTCGGGGCCACCGTCGCCGGACGCCCGGCGGCGATCAGCGGCGTGGAGCAACAGATCGGCCTGTTCATCAACACCTTGCCGGTGGTGGCCAGCCCCCAGGCAGATCAGCCGCTGCAAGCGTGGCTGCACGCGCTTGTGCAACTCAACCTGGCGCTGCGCGAGCAGGAGCACACCCCGCTCTTCGATATCCAGCGCTGGGCCGGGCAGGGCGGTGAAGCACTGTTCGACAACATCCTGGTGTTCGAGAACTATCCGGTTTCCGAGGCGCTGCAAGCAGCGCCCGTGGACCTGCGCTTTGGCAGCATCGATAACCATGAGCAGAGCAACTACCCGCTGACCGTCAGCGTAAACGGCGGGTCCACCGTGCTGCTGCACTTCACCTATGCGGGCGAGGCGTTCGATGCCCCGGGTATCGCGAGCATCGGTGACAACCTGGCCCACTTGCTCCTGCAAATGGTCGAGGGGGCCGACGGGCTTTGCCTGGGCGATCTGACCCTGCTGGACGACGGGCGTCAGCGCGCCCCGGTGCAGGACTGGGGCATGGCCGCCGGTGAATACCCAAGCCTGGCGCCTGCCCATGTGCTGTTCGAACAGCAGGCCCGGCGCGTTCCGAACCACACTGCGCTGATCACTGAAACCACCGAGCTGACCTACGCCCAGCTCAACGCAGCGGCCAACCGCCTGGCGCACCGCTTGATCGC
>NZ_OCMQ01000001.1:675194-1040641 GCF_900230165.1 Pseudomonas sp. URMO17WK12:I9
GCCGGGTGGACCATCAGGTGAAGATCCGTGGCTTCCGCATCGAGCTGGGCGAGATCGAGACTTGCCTGCTGGCCCAGGCCGGTGTCAGCGAGGCGCTGGTCATGGCGCAGCCTGGCCCCAGTGGGCCGCAACTGGTGGGCTATGTGGTCACGCAGGTGGCCGTGGCCACGCTGCGCGAAGCGCTCAAGGCGAGCCTGCCGGACTATATGGTGCCGGCTCACCTGATGGTGCTCGACGGCCTGCCATTGAGCCTGAGCGGCAAGATCGACCGCAAGGCGCTGCCCCAGCCCGAGGCTGCCAGCAGCCATGCTTTCGTCGCCCCGCAGACAGCGCTCGAACAGCAGTTGGCCACAGTCTGGCAAGATGTGCTGAAGCTTGAGCGGGTCGGAGTGGACGACAACTTCTTCGAGCTGGGCGGTGACTCGATCATCTCCATCCAGGTGGTCAGCCGAGCGCGGCAGCTGGGGCTGCACCTGACCCCGAAAGCGTTGTTCCAGCACCAGACCCTCCGGGCCTTGGCCCAGGTCGTTGGCACGGCAGGCACAGCCTTGCAGATCGATCAGGGTGCGGTCACCGGCACCACGCCGTTGTTGCCGGTGCAGCACAGCTTCTTCAGCGAGGTCATTGCCCAGCGTCACCACTGGAACCAGTCGGTGCTGCTGGTGCCGAGCGCGCCGCTTCACGGGGCTGCGCTCGAGCAAGCGTTGCAGGCGTTGGTGCACCATCACGATGCCCTGCGCCTGCGCTTCAGTGAAGGCGATCAGGGTTGGCAGGCCTGCCACGGCGACAACGCCCAGGCGCTGCTGTGGCAACGCGAGGTGACCGATGCCCAGGCACTCACTGCCCTGTGCGACGATGCCCAGCGCAGCCTGGACCTGGCCGACGGCCCGCTGCTGCGCGCGGTGCTGGCCACCTTGGCCGACGGCAGCCAGCGCTTGCTGCTGGTGATCCATCACCTGGTGGTCGATGGCGTGTCGTGGCGCATTCTGTTCGAGGACCTGCAACAGGCTTACCAGCAGTGCCTGACTGGGCAGCCGCTCAGCCTGCCGGCCAAGACCAGCGCCTACAAGGCCTGGGCCGAACGCCTGCAAGCCCACGCCCAAAGCGAAACCCTGCGCCAGCAACTGAGCTACTGGCAGGCCCAACTGCAGGGCTCTGCCCAGACGCTGCCTGGCGAAGATGCCCAAGGCAGCCAGCAGGTGACCGACGCCCATACCGTGCAGGTTGAACTGGATGCAGCGCTGACCCGACAACTGCTTCAGCAGGCGCCGGCCGCTTACCGCACCCAGGTCAACGACCTGCTGCTGACCGCCCTGGCGCGGGTGATCTGCCACTGGACGGGCGAGCACGCGGCATTGATCGAGCTGGAAGGCCACGGCCGCGAGGCGCTGTTCGACGACGTCGACCTCACCCGTACCGTAGGCTGGTTCACCAGCCTGTTCCCGGTGAGACTGCCGGTGGCGGGGCCAGTGGGGGACACCATCAAGCAGGTCAAGGAACACCTGCGCGCCATCCCGGACAAAGGCATTGGCTTTGGTGTGCTGCGTTATCTGGGCGATACGGCTACCCGCCAGGTATTGACCGGCCTGTCGCAGCCACGCATCACCTTCAACTACCTGGGCCAGTTCAGCGCCAGCGCCGCCGGTGAGGACGATGCGCTGTTCGCCCCGGCCGCGGAAAGCGGCGGGCGCCAGGTCAGTGATCAGGCGCCGCTGGGCAATGCCCTGACCATCAACGGGCAGGTGTTCGAAGGCGCCCTGAAGCTGGACTTCACCTTCAGCCGCCAGCGGTTCGCCGCGGGCATCATCGAGCACCTGGCGCATGCCTACGTGAGCGAGCTGCGTACGGTCGTTGAGCACTGCCTGGCCTTGGAACACCTCTGCCTGACCCCGTCCGACTTCCCGCTCGCGGGGCTGAGCCAAGCACAGCTGGACCGTTTGCCGGTACCGGCCGAGGCTGTCGAAGACCTGTACCCGCTGTCGCCGATGCAGCAGGGCATCCTGTTCCACACCCTCGAAGCCGCTCAGCAGGGGCTGTACGTCAGCCAAACCAGCGTGCAGGTACAAGGGTTGGATAACGCCCGCTTCCTCGCGGCCTGGCAGCACATGGTCGATCGCCATGAAATTCTGCGCACCGGGTTCTGGACCGAAAGCCACCTCAACGAGCCATTGCAATGGGTGGCCAAGCGTGCCGACCTGCGTGTGCGCGAGCTCGACTGGCGGGGCCGCCCGGTCAGCGCCGCCGACCTGCAAGGCCTGGCCGAGCAGGACTACGCCCGCGGCTTCGACCTGCTGCAGCCGCCCTTGATGGGCCTGACCCTGGTGCGCCTGGATGAGGGGCGCCAGCAACTGATCTGGAGCAGCCACCACATCCTCATGGACGGCTGGAGCCACTCACGCCTGCTGGGTGAGGTGTTCGCCGTGTACGGTGGACAAGCACTGCCCGGCAAACGCGGCAGCTACCGCGACTACATCGCCTGGCTGGCCGCCCAGCCCCAGGCGCAGATGGAACACTTCTGGAAAGACAAGCTGGCCGGGCTCGAAGGGCCCACCCTGCTGGCCACCGGGTTGCATCCAGCGCCCGTCGCCGAGGCCGACGGCTACGACGCGCTGTACTTGAACTGGGACGCCGCGCAAACCCGGCAACTGCGTGATCAGGCCCAGCGCCTGCGGGTCACACCCAACACGCTGATCCAGGCAGCCTGGCTGCTGCTGCTGCAACGCTACACCGGGCAAGCGCGCGTGTGCTTCGGCGCAACCGTCGCCGGTCGTCCGGCAAACCTGCCGGGTGCTGAAGACATGCTGGGCTTGTTCATCAACACGCTGCCGATCATCCAGGCGCCTCTGCCCGAACAGCGGGTGGGGCAGTGGTTGCAGGCCCTGCAGGACTACAACGTGCAGGTGCGCGACTACGAGCACGTGTCTTTGGCCGATGTACAGCGTTGGTCCGGGCAAAGCGGACAGGCGTTATTCGACAGCATCGTGGTGTTCGAGAACTATCCCCTGGACGAGCGCCTGCAAGACGCCGGCGAAGACGGCTTGCGCTTCGGCGCCAGCGAAGGCCGCGACGTGACCAACTATGCCATGGACCTTGCCGTGCACCTGGATGACACCTTGAGCATCGAGTTCCTGTACTGGCGCAGCCGCTTCAGCCACGCTGCCTGCCAGGGCATTAGGCGCAGCTTCGAGCGCTTGCTCCAAGCGCTGCTTGGCGACCCACTGGCCGCCATCGGCAGCCTGCCCATGCTCGATGCCGACGCTGAGCGGCAGCAGGCCGAGGCCGACCGGCTGGTCGCCAACCCGACCCGCACGCCGCTGCTGCAGCGCATCGCCGGGCATGTACAGGCCCGTGGTCAGCAGGTGGCGGTCAGCTGCGCCGGGCAGTCCCTGACGTATGCCGAGCTTGAAGCGCGCGCCAACCGCCTGGCCGTGGCCCTGATCGACGCCGGTGCTGCCCCGGAGGTACGTGTCGGGGTGGCGCTGGAGCGCTCGGTAGACATGATCGTGGCCTTCTATGCGGTGCTCAAGACCGGCGCTGCGTATGTGCCTGTCGACATCGATTACCCGCGCGAGCGGGTGCAGTGGATCATCGAGGACTCAGCCATGCGGCTGCTCATCAGCCAGGCTAGCGTCAGCGAACGTTTGCCAAGCGCCGAAGGTGTCGACACGCTGCTGCTCGAATCGCTCGCGCCGGTGCAGGCGCAGGTCGCCCTGCCGGCGGTGGTGATCGACGAAGACAACCTGGCGTACCTGATCTACACCTCCGGTTCGTTGGGCAAGCCCAAAGGCGTTGCGGTCGCCCGCGGGCCGCTGGCCATGCACTGCCAGGCCATCATCAAGCGCTATGGGATGAGCGAGGCGACCCGCGAGTTGCTGTTCATGTCGTTCGCCTTCGATGGCGCCCAGGAGCGGTGGCTGTCCACCCTGGCGGCCGGTGGTCAGCTGGTGGTGCGCGACAACCGTCTGTGGACGCCCGAGGAAACCTGGCAGGTGCTGCATGAGCAGGCCATCACCATCGCCTGTTTCCCGCCTGCGTACCTGCAACAGTTGGCCGAATACGGCCAGGCCTTCGATAACCCGCCACCGGTGCAGATCTACTGCTTTGGCGGCGACGCCGTGGCCGATGCCAACTTCGAATTGGTCAAGCGCACCCTGCGTCCAAGGCTGCTGACCAATGGCTACGGCCCCACCGAGACGGTGGTCACACCGTTGCTGTGGGTGGTCGATACCGACCAGCGCTGCGAGGCGGCCTATGCGCCGATTGGCACACGGGTGGGTGAGCGTACCCTGCACATTCTCGATGCCGGCCTTAACCCATTGCCCGACGGCGTGCCAGGTGAGTTGTACATCGGCGGGCAAGGGCTTGCGCGGGGCTACCATGCTCGACCAGGCCTGACGGCCGAGCGATTCGTGGCCGACCCCAGTGGCAAGGGTGCGCGCCTGTACCGCACCGGCGACCTGGTGCGCCGCCGGGCAGACGGGGTGATCGACTTCCTTGGCCGCCTGGATCATCAGGTCAAGATCCGGGGCTTTCGTATCGAGCTGGGCGAAATCGAGGCCCGCTTGCGCAGCCAACCCCAGGTGCGCGATGCGGTCGTCGTGGCCCGTGACACCGAAGGCGGCAAGCAACTGATCGGTTATGTGGCCACCAGCAGCCCGGCACTACAAGGCGAGGCGCTGCGCATGGTATTGCAACAGGGCTTGCCTGACTACATGGTGCCCAGCCAGATCCTGGTGCTGGAGCACCTGCCGCTGAGCCCCAACGGCAAGGTTGACCGCAAGGCGCTGCCAGACCCGTCCTTCAAGGGTCGCGAGTACGTGGCGCCGCGCAACGCCCTCGAAGCCGGCCTTGCCGCGATCTGGCAAGAGGTGCTGGAGCTGGAGCAGGTTGGGGTGACGGACAACTTCTTCGAGCTGGGCGGCGATTCCTTGCGCACCCTGAAGGTGCTGTCCAAGGTGCGCAATCAACCGGCGTTGGGCGTTGAGCTGAAGCTGCGCGACATGATGAGCAAACCCACCATCGCCGAGTTGTCCGGTTACGTGGACGACGCCGTGGCAGTGCTTTCACCGCTGCTGCCGCTCAATGGTCCGGTCGCGCAGTGCGAGCCCCTGTTCTGTCTTCACGCAGGGTTCGGCACCGTGTTCGACTATGAGCCTCTGGCGCGACGGCTGGACGGGGTGCGCCAGGTCATCGGCGTGCAGTGCAGGATGCTGCTGGACAAGCACTGGCAGGACAGCTCGCTGGAAGCCATGGCCCAGGACTACGCAGGGTTCATCCGCGAACAGCAATCACAAGGGCCGTACCACTTGCTGGGCTGGTCGCTGGGCGGGCCGTTGGCGCTGCTGGTGGCCCGTGTGCTGGAAGGGCAGGGCCAGTGCGTGCACTTCGTTGGGCTGGTGGACAGCTTCGTGCCCGGTGACCACGGGCCGGAAGACGACCTGACCGAAGAGCTGCGCAACTTCTTGTCCATCATCCTCGACCAGCCGCCCGAAAGCCTGCCGGCGTTCGACCTGTCTGACGACGGCTCCCACCCGGCCCTTGAAGCGCTGGTAGCGCAAGTGCAGGCCCACGTGCTGGGCAGCGGTGATTCACCGCGCTTCGCTGCCGAGGAACTGGTGCATGCCTTTACGGTGGCGCTGCGCCTGAAGGCGCTGTCGCGACGCCTTGCGCCGCTGCCCGCCATCGAGTGCCCGGCCAGCTTCTGGTGGGCAGAGGACGGGTACCGCGCACCGGCTCAAGCTTATCAACGGCGGTTCAGCCAGGACGATGCAACGCTCATCCACGCCTCGCACTTCGAGATCCTCAAGCAGCCCCAGCTGCTGCGCGAGGTGTGCGAGTGCCTGGACACGACCACCGAAACCCAAGGGCGCGCGTGACGCGCCCTGTCACTGATTTTCAAGTAAGGATCGAACATGGCATTGCACCCTGACCTGGCAGCGTTTCTGGAACTGGTCGAATTCGGCAGGCTGACCGGCAAGAGCCAGCCCATGCACGCGATGGACGTGGCCCAGGCCCGCGCCGAATTCGCCGCCAGCTCGCAAGTGCTCGACCCCAGCCCGCCCGGTGACCTGAGTGTCAGCGAACTGAGCATCCCGACCCGCGACGGCGCCCAGCTGCCCGCTCGGCTCTACCGCAACGGGCAGCCTGCAGCTGCACCGCAACCGGTGATCCTCTACCTGCACGGCGGCGGCTATGTGGTCGGCAGCCTCGACTCGCACGACTCGGTGTGCCGGCGCCTGGCGAGCATGGGCGACTTCGCAGTGCTCGCCCCGGATTACCGACTGGCGCCGGAGCACCGTTTTCCGGTCCCTGTGAACGACGCGCTCGATGCCGCCAACTGGCTGGCCGAGCACGCCCTGGCCCTTGGGCTGGACAACCGCCGGGTGGTGTTTGCCGGCGACAGCGTCGGCGCAAGCCTTGCGACCGTCCTGGCCATCACTGCGGTCAAGGCCCCTGAAACGCTGGCGATCAAGCCGTTGGCGCAGTTACTGTTCTACCCGGTCACCGACCTGTCGTGCCTGCGCGACTCCCACCGCCAGCATGCCGAAGGCTATTTGCTGGAGACCGAGACGCTGGCGTGGTTCTACCAGCATTACGCACCGCTGCCCGAACAGCGCCTGGACTGGCGCGCTTCACCGCTGCTGGCCCAAGTGGACACGCCGCTGGCGCCGGCCTACCTGTGGGTAGCGGAGTACGACCCATTGCACGATGAAGGCCTAGCGTATCGCGACAGGTTGCAGGCAAGCGGGACGCCGGTGACCTTTGTGCGGGCGCAGGGGCTTAGCCATGACTTTTTGCGGATGTCGGGGTTGGTGGGGCAGGTCGGGGGGATTTATCGGGATGTGGGGGCGTGGTTGAGCGCGGTCGGTGGACGAGCGTAATAGTCCTCGCGTGCCGTTACCGTAACAGAGCACACACACATCCAGGCCTATGTAGTGCGACCAACTTGGAGAGTAGGTGTGTGCTTTTTCTGATTCTTAACTAAGGCTTGTGCGCGGGTGATCTTGATGAAATCCCGCAATGCCAGGTAGTCATACAAGCCGCCACAGGGAGTGGTGACTGCAGCCAACCACATAAACCGAGCAGGAAAGCCCTAGGGCCGGTCGAAATCAAGGGTGAAGCTGCGAGCAATGAGGCGATGAAGTAGATCAGTAGCCACCAGACCTTGAACCCACGCTCGATGGCCAGTGAATGCAGTTTTTCGGCATCACCGATCTTATACGTGGGGAGGTGACTGGATGCTTGATAGCGTTCGAGTCGCGCTGCCTCCCTGCACTTCGCAGGCAAGCCGGCTCAGTCGCCGAGCCGGCTTGTCGTCACAGACAGGGGCTTTAGAAGCTGTACCGGGTGGTGAACATCACGTTGCGGGGCTCACCGTAGTAACCGGTGAAGAACGTGGGGTCCAATGCGCTGAAGTACTTCTTGTCGAACACGTTGTTCACGTTGACGGTGGCGCTCAGTTCCTTGGTGATGTCGTAGCGTGCCATCAGGTCGAACACAGCGTATTGCTGCTGGGTCGCCTTGCCCTGGCTGGTGGTCAGGCTCAGGCCGCTCTGCCAGTTCATGCCGCCGCCCACGGTCAGCTGGTTGAGATCGCCGGGCAGGCGGTATGTGGTCCAGAGCTTGACCAGGTTGGCAGGCGCTTCGGTCATGATGCGCTCGCGGTCCGAGTCCTTGGTCAGGCTGTGGCTGTAGCTGGCGCTGACGTTCCAGTCGGGCATGACTTCGCCGTAGATTTCCATGTCGATGCCGCGGGTCTTGGCGCCGGACACCGCGCGGTACGCCGACTCACGAATGGTCCCTTCGACGGTTTCGCCGGTGGCCACGCCCAGGTTGTCCTGCTTGATTTCGTAAAGGGCGACGGCGGTGTTGACCCGCCCATCCAGAAATTCGCTTTTCAGGCCAATTTCGTAGTTGTCACCTTCGCGCGATTCCAGGGTCTTGCCTGCCTGATCGCGGATCGACTGCGGCTTGTAGATCTTGGTGTAGCTGGCGTAAAGCGAGTGGATGTCGGTAAGGTCGTACACCACCCCTGCATAAGGGGTGACGAAACCGCTCTCGCGGGTGGAGGCGCGGCTGTTCAGGCCCGGATAGGACGGGTTGGCCACGGTTTTTTTCTTGTAGCTGTAGTCGCCCACCCGTGCGCCCAGGATCAGCGACAGGTCATCGGTGGGTTTGAAACGCGCCACCATGTACGCGGCGTTCTGACGCACGGTGGTGTCGTCGTTCATCAGCTTGCCCACGGAAAGGGGGCGCTCGGTGTCGTTGTCCCAGGTGTAGATGTTGGCCGGACGGCCTTCCAGGTCGTCGTCGGCCGGGTCGCTGTAGTCGTGGAATTCCGAACCGCTCAAGCCGATCACCAGCTCATGCTCGCGGCCCAACAGCTGGAAGGGGCCCTGGACCAAGGCGTCGATGCCCAGTTGGCGCTGCGAGCCTGAGCCGTCGCCGCCGTACAGGTAGGCCCCTTCGCCGGTTTGCTTGTCGGGGAAGTCGCCGCTGAGCGAGGCCAGGGAATAGTCGCGCGAACTGTACATGTTGTTGACCGCCACCTTGAGCTTCCAGTCGTTGACCAGGCTCTGCTCAAGGTTGGCGAAGGTGGTAAGAGTGTTCTGCTTACGGTAGCTCCAGCGCGAACCTGCGTTGATCGAACGGGAAAAGTCGGTCTGTTCGCCATTGCTGTAGAACAGCGGGAAGCTGGCGAACGATACGCCACGCGGGTTGTTCTTCTGGTAGTCCACGCCCACGCTCAACAGGGTGCTGTCGGTGAGGTCGGCTTCGAGGATGCCGTAGTAGGTCTGTTTTTCCTGCTGGTAGTGGTCGATGTAGCTGTTGCCCTGCTTGTACGCCACGACCGTGCGACCGCGCAGGCGGGCATCGTCGGTCAGGGGGCCGGACACGTCCACCTCGGTGCGGTAGGTGTCCCAGGAACCCGCCCCGGCGGTGATCGAGCCCTGGAAGGTGGAGGTCGGGCGCTTGCGGACCAGGTTGATGCTGCCCGAGGGGTCACCGGCGCCTGTCATCAGGCCGGTAGCGCCGCGCACGATTTCGACGCGATCATAAATCGAGGTGTCGATCAGGCTTTGTGGGCTGGCACTGGTCTGCACGATCAGGGTCGTGGGGATACCGTCGAACTGGTAGCTGTCGATCGAATAGCCGCGCGAATAGATGTTCACCCGCTCACTGTCGATGTTCTGCACCGACAGGCCCGGCGCCTGCTTGAGCACGTCACTCAGGGTGGTCAGCTGTTGGTCTTGCAGGCGTTGACGGGTCATGACGCTGACCGACTGGGGGGTTTCGCGCAGGGACATGGGCAGCTTGGTGGACGCACTGCTGCTGTTGACGGTGTACGAACGGCTGGCTTCGCTCGAACCGTCCAGGTTGCTTTGCACGGTGGTGGCGTCCAGCTGCAGCGAGCTGGTGTCGTTGCCACGACGGTGAATGGTCACGCTGTTGCCCTGGATGTCGTACGCAAGCCCCGTGCCTGCCAGCAAGGTTGCCAGGGCCTGCTGCGCGGTGAGGTGGCCCTTGACGGCTCGACCGTTGAGCCCTTGCACATCATCGGGGCTGAACAGCACCTGCTGGTCGGCCTGGCGACCGAACGCCTGCAGCGAAGCGGAGAGCGGCATGGCGGCAATGTCCACGTCCACTTCCTGGGCCATCACCTGGGCCGACAGCGGCAGGCACAGCGCCATGCTCAGGCTCGAGCCGAGCAGCGTCGTCTGGAAGACACGGTGAAGCCTGAAGGCTTGGGTGATCGGGTTGAGCGTGCTAAGGGCTGGCATTACATCCTCTCTGGTGGAGATTTAAATGATAATGATTTGTATTAGTTGCTCAGTGAGACGCACCAGCGTAGGAAAACCGGAAAGAAAAAATTTCAGTCCGGTTACAACGCTTCAGGCGGGGTGGAGTGCTGGCGCGATCTTGCCGCGGTGCAGGCGCACCAAGTGGTCGGCCATATCGAAGTAGCGATCGTCGTGGGAGATCACGATGATGGTCTTGCCCAGCCGCTTCAGGTCCGGCAGCAGCTCGGTGTAGAAGATCCGCCTGAAGGTCGGATCCTGGTCGGCGGCCCATTCATCGAACACCAGTACGGGACGCTCCTCCAGCCAGGCGCTGACCAGCGCCAGGCGCTTGCGCTGGCCGGTGGACAGGTCGGTGGTGCTGAACACCCCGTCGCGGATGCTCACCTTGTGGTCGATCTCCAGGCGCCTGAGGTAGCGCCCGGCGTCATCGGGTAGCGGTTGATCGCCTTGGATCACGTCGTCGAACAGGTAGTAGTCAGCGAAGATAGTGGTAAACAGCTGGCGGTAGTCATCGCGGGTCTGGGCCGTCACGGGCTGGCCGTTGAGCACGATGCTCCCGGCTTGCGGGGCATACAGGCCCAGCAGCAGCTTGATCAGGGTGGTCTTGCCGCAGCCGTTTTCACCGACGATGAACACGATGTCGCCTTGCTGGACCTGCAGGCTCACCGGCCCGAACTGGAAGGGCTCGGCGCCCTCCACGGCAGGGAAGGTGTAGCGAACGTCCTTGAGTTCTAGCAAGTTCATGGCCATGGCTGGTTTGCGTGCGTCGTCCAGCAGCAGGTGTGGTTCGGGCGAGGAGAACTGCGTCGACAGCGCAGCAATACGGCGAAAGGCGATCTGGGCCTTGCCGATGATTGGCAGGGTGCTGATCAGGTGCTCCAGCGGGCCTTTCATGTACAGCAGCACCAGCACGAAACCGCTGGTAACGCTCTTGTCCGCCGAGGGCCAGTACGATTGCAGGGCCAGCGCCACCGCAATCACCACGAAGAACAACATCGAGCCCAGGGTCTTGGCGATCACGAAGGTGTTGATCGAGCGGACCTGGGTGGCGCAGATCCGATTGGCCGTGTCGCGGATGCCGTGGCTGAACATCCGTTGGCGGCGCGGCCGGTGAATGCGCAGTTCCTTGGCCCCTTCGGCGATGGCACTGTAGTGTTTTTGCAAGTCGTCCTCGGCTTCCCGCGCGGCTTCGAAGCCCCGCATGCCTCTGGCCTGGGCGATGAACTGCAGCACGGTGCCCACACCGATGGCCACCAGGATCACCAGGAACATCTGCCAGGACAGGTGCGCCAGGTAGCCCAGGCACCCCAGCGTCACGGTGAGCGAGATGGCCAGCGGGGCGAAGACGTAGGCGAAGTCGCTGATGGTGTCCACGTCATGGGTCAGTACCGGGATCAGCCGGTGGCTGCGGTAGCGCTCGATCTGGTCGATGGGCGCGGCCAGCACCTTCTCACCCAGCTGACGACGCAAGGTGGCGATGACGTGTTGGCCTACGTAGTTGGTGCCCATGTCGGACAGAATCGAGCTGAGCAGGGCCAGCAGGCACAGGCCAGCGAAGCCCAGTACCACGCCCTGTGTCAGGCCGGCGTCGCTGTGCAAGCTGCTGTTGATGGTGGCCAGCAAAGCGGTGACGCTCAGGCCACCGATCATGCCCAGGACGATGCAAACCGTGACCAGAGGCCAGAACGGCTTGAGCAGGCCGAACAGTTCCCTGACGGCGCCACGAGGTTGATGGGTCATGTGTTTCTCCTCAATCGCGTGGGGCTGTCAGAGTTCGCGGACGACTCGGAAACCAAGGAAATCGCCGCGAACCTCGGGCGAGCGGTTGTTGCGGTTGCCCGAGCGCGAGAACACCGGGGCCTCTCCCCAGTCGTTGCCGCGCATGACGCGTTTCTCGCAGTTGCCGGTTTTCCAGGCGCTGCCATCGGCAGGCGCACCTTCGTAGTCTGGGTTCAGGCAGTCGGCCGTCCACTCGTAGACATTGCCGTGCATGTCGTACACGCCAAAGGCGTTGGCCGGGTAGCTGCCCACGGGCGCGGTGTAGGAGTAGCCATCGGCAGGGCCATAGGTATTGGCGTGCTGGCTGATGCTGTAGGCCTTCTCGTCGTTGTTGTCGAAGGGGAACGGGAAAGAGCCAGTGGAGCCGGCCCGGGCGGCGTATTCGCGCTGCGCCTCGCTGATCAGGCGGTAAGTGTGCCCGGTTTTTTTCGTCAGCCATTGAGCATACGCATCGGCGTCGAACCAGCTGATGCACACCGCCGGCTGGCGAGGGCCCTGCTTGTAGGTGGGTTTGCTGGCCTTGCAGAAGCGGCCAGGACGGGTGTCGCCATCGGCGATCTTGACCCCGGTTTCCCGGATGTACGCATCCAGCTCGCCTGCGGTGACCGGGAAGCGGCCCACCGCGAACGGTTTGGCGAAGGTCACGGTATGCTGCGGGCCCTCATCGTATTCGCGACCCACTTCATCCTCCGGGGTACCCATCAGGTAACTGCCGGCGGGCAGCACTACCATTTCCGGGCAATGTGGGCAGTCCTTGAAAACGCTACCGGGTTTGATCGCTTCGCCCGCGTGTACGGCAGGGCTGGCCAGCAGGCCGAGCAGCGCGGCAGTGCCGAGCCTGTACAGGGTGCTGGACAATGGCTTGAATGAAACGCAAGGCAGGTTGGGCATGGTGAAAAGTCCGTGATCGATGGTCTGCATGAGGGGTTCAGCGGCGCAAGCGTGGAGTGAGCACAGCGATCAGCCGGTCGATTTCGGCTTCGGTGTTGAGCAGGCCCGGTGCAGTGCGTACCACCGGGCCCACGTCGCGCGACACCGCATCGACGACGATGCGCTGGCTGTTGAGGTAGGCGGCGACCTCGTCGGCATCCTGGTCGGCTACCCGAAAGAAGGTGAAACCTGCCGATTGGCGAGTGCTGCGCGGCGTGACCAGTTGCACGCCCGGCATCGTTTCGAGCCGCTGTTTGAGGTAGTCGTTGAGGCCGTGAATGCGTGCCTGTATGGCGGCCTTGCCGTGCTGCAGGTGCAAGTCGAAGGCTGCGCCCAGCGCCCATCGGTGCTCGAAGGCGTGATAGCCGCCTGGGGTGAAGGTGGTGGCGAAATCCTCATCTTCGGAAAAAGTCGCGATGAGGGGGTTCAGGTTGTCGAGTGCGGTGCTGGCCGCGCAGATGATCCCTGTGCCGCGCGGGCCGAACATCCACTTGTGCGTGCCGGCAATGAAGTAGTCGCAGTTGAGCTCGGCAAAGTGCATGTCCTCTACACCAAAGCCATGCACGCCGTCGACGACGTACAGGATGCGCTCATGCTCGGCGCGGTCCCGGTTGGCCTCGCGCACCAGTTCGCCGATGGCGCCCACCGGCAGCTTCACGCCACTGCCCGAGTGCACCCAGGTCATGCTCAGCACGCGGGTCTTGGGGTTGATGGCCGCCTTGATGGTGCTCAGCACTTGGTCGCTGGACAGGTTCCACGGCTCGTCGAACAGGCGCAGCCGGCGTACCGGGGTGCCATCGCGGGCGGTGCGAAAGTCCAACGTGTGGCGCGCTGCCGAGTGCTCGTGCACCGTCGTCAGGATCTCTTGCCCGGGTGCTATCTTGAGCCCGCCGTAGATTAGGCCCAACCCCTCTGTCGTGCTGCCGGTAAGGGCAATTTGCCGTGGGGCGACTTGCAGGTAACGGGCCGCCGCTTCGCGGACCTGCGCTTCGTGCTTCCATTCCGACTGGCTATCCCAGTCCACCAGCCGGGCCGGGTGCCGATCGAATTGCGCGCGCAGAGCCTCGATGGCGTCGCGTACCGGTTTTGGGTGCGAGGTGATCAGAAAGTTGGCGAAGTGGGCGTAGGCTGGGTCGAGGTCGAACAAGCTGCGAAAGCCCGCCCAGGCGTCAGAGCCTGCGGCCCGTGTGGGCGCTGCCTGGGCGGCGGGTATCAAATGGCTTGCCAGTGGCAGGCTGGCAGCGAGCAGGCTGGCCTGCTTGAGAAAGGCGCGACGGTCGTTCATCTGAGGGCTCGCATCATCATCGTGAGGGGGTGGCGCCAGGGGCCGCTGCCGCCTGCACCTGCTGCCAGACACGCAGGAAATTGCCGCCCCACAGCTTGCTGATGTCAGCTTCGGAGTAACCTCGTGTAATCAGTTCGGCCGTGACGTTGCGGGCCTCGCTGGCGTCCTGCCAGCCGTCAATGCCACCGCCTTCGTTGAAGTCCGAACTCAGGCCTACATGGTCGATGCCGACCTTGCGCACCGCGTAGTCGATGGCGTCGCCGTAGTCCTTGAGCGTGGCTGGCGGTTCTTCGTCGAGAATGGCGTACAACGCATTGGCGTACTGGCCCACTTTCTGTTCCGGCCAGCCCGCGATAACGGGGTCGCCCGGCATGAGGGCGTAGTTCAGGTCAGCCAGGGGCGGCAGGGCATAGTCGCTGCGCAGCGCGTTGAGGCGCTCCTGGGTTTTGTTGCTCAAGGGCTTGAGGTAGGTGGAGAAGGCGACGATCTGGATGACACCGCCGCTGTCCTTGATCAGTTGCATTTCCTTGTCCGACAGGTTGCGGCGGATGTCGACCATCGCCCGGGGCGCCGAATGCGACGCCACCACCGGTGCCCGGCTGAGCGCCACGACCTGGGCCAGGGCCTGGCTGGACATCTGCGACACGTCGATGATCACCCCCAGATCGTTCAAGCGCTGTACTGCCTGCTTGCCGATGGATGACAGGCCTTCGAGTGCATCGACGGTGTCATTGAAAAAGGGCAGCGGGCGCGAGGAGTCGGCCCAGCTGTTGTTGCCCACGTAGCTGAAGCCGAACAGGCGCACGCCGCGCGCAGCCCAACGGTCCAGCTGGTCCAGGTCGTCGCCCAGTGCGTAGGCATTGAGCATGCTGAGCAACACCGCAAACTTGCCTTCGCCGTGCAACCTGCGCATGTCCTGCGGGGTATAGGCAACGCCCACCCGTTCGGGGAAGTCGCGGACCATGCCCATGATGGCGTTGTAGCGCACCTCTTGCGTGTGGCGGGCGGCCTCGACGAAGCCGGGGGTAGGGCGGTGTGGGCCATCGTCGCCGGTCCAGGATTCGGGCCAGGCGAAAATGGTCAGGGCAGCGGCAGACAGGCGCCCGCGCGCCGCTTTGTTCAGGTCGAAGCGACCAGCACCGTCTTGGTCGGCTTCGCTGCCTTCGGTGCCGAAGGTCAGCGGCAGTGTGATGTGGCTGTCGAACGAAAGCAGGCGTTCCTGCAGGTCATTGGCCTGGCGCATGACGTCCCTGGGGTAGCCTGACGGCGTGTCGAGATAGTCCCAGGCCGCCCACCCGGCACCGGCGGTCACGGCCGCGGCCAGGCTGATATACAAGGCTTTTTTCCAGCGTGGTGTCGTCATCTTGGTCTCAGTAGGTTCACCGTCGAGGGATGGGCTTGGATGCCGCCGCTACCTGGAGGGAACGAGCTGCGATAGCGGAAATTTAAGCGCCCGCCCGTTGCTGAAGACAGGTGCCAGGGCGCACTGCAGCGCTAAATTTCGCCCGCCGAGCCACGTCCTAGCCTTGGATGGGCCGTGCTCCATGGCCGAAGTGAAAGCACAGGTAGGGCAATGACGATTTCTCGACGCGGGTTCATCGCCGGTGTGGCATTGACGGGTATGGCAGTGCCAGGCGCGCGGTACCTGCAGCGGCGGCGAGCCAGTGAAGAGCAATACCCTGAGACCCCCGGCGAGGCGGTGGTGGAACTTGCCGATACGCCTGTCAGGCAGCTGGGCGACACCTTGCGCGGTATCTGGCGCTGGACACCACAAGGCCGCGAGGCCGGGCTCGCCGGTATGCCGTCAGGGGAGCTTGAGCTATTCCTGGATGTGGCCTCGAGCGGGCGGGGGTTGCGCGGCTATCTCGACACCTCTGAACGTTTGCGCAGCACCCTGGAGCCACGCTATCGGGTGGTGGCTGACTTGTTGCTCGACCGACCAGGGACACTGCGCTGGCGGCTGTTGGCCACAGACGCCAACCCCCTGGGGGCACGCTACGAGTGCCAGGTTGTGCTTGACGAGGTCTGGGGGGCGTACGGCAACGCAGGGCCTGCGACCTTGAGCGGGCACGTGGCGGCGCTTGAGCGGCCACTGGCGCTGCCCGTGCAGGACAACCGTTTCCTGGCGCTGAAAAGAACGTTCCCCGAAGCGCGGGAGCGCACGCCATTGTCGGCGCCGTTGCTGGCGAAGCTGATCGCGCCGGAACACCGGCTGTTTCACCAGCTCTGGCATGCGTCGCGGGACAAGTGGCACAAGCTCGATGACGAAAAGCGCGGTGCGTTGCGCGGGCTTGGCTGGCAGCCAGGGCCGAGGGCGCGCGAGCGTGATGCACGGGGCCGGCACAAGGACCGCAACGGCTCCGGCGAGGACTTTCTGTTCATGCATCGGCACATGCTGGGCAACGCCAGGGCCATTGAGCCGTTACCGTCGTGGCCGCGTTTTCCTTTGCCCCAGCCAGCGCTCGAGCGCGACCGCGTAGGGTTCGCAGCCTACTTCGACAACCATGACGGCAACGCCTTGCCGCCGACATGGCTGGCCGATGATGACGAGGAGTACACCCAGTGGGTGCGTGACATCAAGAGCCCGGACACGTTCTACGGCAACTTCCAGGTCTGGGAGTCGCGCTACAGCGATCCGCATTACCTCAGTACCTTGACCTTGGGGCAGTTTGGCTCAGAGCTGGAGCTGGGCTTGCATGACTGGCTGCACATGCGCTGGGCCTCGGTGCCGCGCGATCCGGCCAACGGCATGCCGGTGCCGATGGCGCGCACGCCCGACGACTATGCCCAACGCTGGTATGGCGCCGAGAACGATTTTCTCGGCGACCCTTTTTCATCCCATGTGAACCCGGTGTTCTGGCGCTTTCATGGCTGGATCGACGACCGCATCGAGGACTGGTTCCAGGCCCATGAACGGCTTCATCCTGGTGAAGTGCGGCGCCTGGACGTCAACGGCGTGCCCTGGTTCGCGCCGGGGCGATGGGTGGAAGTTGCCGACCCCTGGCTGGGGCCTGATACCCATGGATGCTCCACAGTGCCTGGGCTGCGCCCAGGGCGGAGTGTGGAGATGGACCCGGAGACCATGAAGCTGGCCCTGCGCATCATCTATGCCGAGGATGATCGTTTCGCCGCGTTACGGCCCAAGGTGCCGCAGCGGCCATGGTATGCCCGGCATATCAAGGTGACGCGGCCATTGCGGTGAGGGTTCATGGAGATTCATGCCGCGATAGGCCGCGCAGCGGCCTCGGCGACCCTGGCGTTTTTCCAGCCCAGCGTTGCGCCTAAGGGGCATCACCGCCCACCTGCCACCCACCACCGAGCGCCTTGTAAAGCGCCACGCTCGCTTGCAAGCGGGCCAGGCGAAGCGTTGCCTGCTGATCCTGGGCTACATACAGCGTGCGCTGGGTTTCCAGCACGGTCAGTACGGTCTCGGCGCCTGCCCCATAGCGCTGTTCGGCCAGGTCAAAGGCCAGTTGAGCTTGTCGCACTTCTTCGTCCTGCCAGTGGCGTTGGCGGTCGACACCGTCCAGGGCATTGAGCGCCTTCTCCACATCGCTCAGGCCAGCGAGAATGCTGCTGCGATACTGCTCCAGCAGTTCGGCCTGCTCGGCCTCGGCCAGATCGCGGGAAGCCCTGAGCCTGCCGTTGTCGAAAATCGGCGCAAGCAGACCAGAGGTCAGGGTGTAATAGGGGCTTTCCAGCGTCTGGGCGAAGGTGCGCGCGCCGCTGCCCAGGGTGGCGCCAAGGGTTACCTTGGGCAGCATGGCCGCCCGGGCCACTTGCACGTTGGCGTTGGCCGCTGCCAGGCGGGCCTCGGCGGCGGCGATATCGGGGCGACGGGTCAGCAGGTCGCTGGGCAGGCCGCTGTCAACCGTCGGCCAGGCCACGCTGGCGAACGGCTGGCGGCTGGTCGGCAGTTGCTGTACTGGGTCGCCGAGCAATGTTGCAAGGGTGATGCGGGTGTCTTGCACGCGTTGCGCCATCAGGGGGACCTGACGCTCCTGGGCCGCGACCAGGCTGCGCTGCTGGGCAAGCTCCAGGCGTGTTGCCGAGCCTGCGCGCTGGCGTGCCTGGACCAGGCGCAAAATGCCCCGTGCATTGTCCAGGTTCAGTTGGGCGATGCGCAGTTGTTCGGCTAAGGCCAGGCCCTGCAGATACGTGTCGGCGATGTCGCTGAGCAGGGTCAACTGCACCGTCTGCCGGTCGAAGCGGCTGGCTTGCAATGTGCGCAGGGCGTTGTCGCGGCTAGCCCGCAGGCCGCCCCAGAAATCGATTTCATAGCTGGCACTGAGGTGGGTATCGAACGCGGTACTGGTGCGCTCGCTACGGGTGGCATCGAGGTCGTTATAACCCTCACCCTTGAGCAGCCGCTGGCGGCTGGCATCCACGCCCAGCTCGACCGCTGGCAGCAGGGGTGCGTTGGCGATGGCGGCTCGCGCTCTGGCCTGCCGGATGCGTGCGGTGGCGGCCGCCAGGTCGTGGCTGTTAAGCAGGGCGCGTTGCACCAGGCTGTCCAGCTCGGGGCTGTTGAAGGACTGCCACCACTGACGCGCCGGTCGGTCGGCCTCACCGAAAGCGTGTGTCGGGCCCTGCCAGGTACGCGGCATATCGACCGCTGCCTGGGGCAGGGTGGGTGGGCTGCACCCGGCGAACGCCAGGCAAAGGGTCAACAGGCTGATGCGGCTTGGCAAGGGCATGGCTTATTCGCTGGTAAGGGCTTTGACCGGGTCGAGTCGGGCGGCTTTGCGTGCGGGCATGAAGCCGAACACGATGCCGGTGATCACAGCGCAGGTAAAAGCGCCAAGCATGGCTGGCAGCGCGAAGGCCACCGCGATATCGGCCAGCATCAAGCCGGCGCCGACGACCAAGGCCAGGACGATGCCACTGAGCCCGCCCACCATCGAGAGCATGACCGCCTCACTGAGGAACTGGCGCATGATGTCGCGCTGGCGGGCTCCGGTGGCCATGCGGATACCAATTTCGCGGGTACGCTCGCGCACGGTCATCAGCATGATGTTCATCACCCCAATGCCGCCCACCAGTAGCGAGATGGCCGCGATGGCGCCTAGCATCAGCGATAGGCTGCTCTGGGTGCGTGCCTCGGCCTGGATCAACGCCGCATCGTTGGTCAGTTCGAAATCGTGGCGGCCCTGGTGGCGTTGGCGCAACAGGTGATCGATGGCCGCCTCGGTCGCGTTGACCTGGGTCGAATCGCGCGCCGCAATGGTGATGTAGTCGGGGTCGCGATGACCGAACAGGCGGATGGCGGCGGCCGAGTACGGCACCACGATACGCCCGTCGCTGTCCTGGTCGCCGGAGCTGGCGCCTTTTCCCGCCAGTATGCCGATCACCTGGAATGGCACGTTGCCGATCAGCAGGTATTGACCGATCGGGTTGGCATGGTCGCCCAGCATCTTTTCCCGCACTTTCTGGCCAATCACGGCGACCGCCGCCGCGGCGGCTTCGTCGGCCTGGCTGAAGAATGAGCCTTCCACCACGGGCCAGTTGAAAATGTCCTCGAACCAAGTGTTGTTGCCGCCCACGTAGAACACCTGGCTGGTGTTGTTCTGGCGCACCATGAGCTTTTCCCCGATCACGGGCATGACGTGCTTGACCTGCGGCAATTCGCCGATGGCCGCGACATCGTCCAGGGTGACGGTGCCTGCCGGCTCGCCGAGTGTCGCCGGCTTGCCGTTGAGATAAAGGATGTTCGAGCCGAACGCGGCCATCTGCGCCATCACCTGGCGCTTGCTGCCTTCGCCCACGGCCAGCATGACCACAACCGAGGCTACCCCGATGACGATACCCAGCAAGGTGAGCGCCGTGCGAAAGCGATTGATCCACATGATGCGCCAGGCTGCCTGGAGTGCTTCGACCAGCTCGCCTTTCCAGGCGCCGCGCAACTGCGCCCCCTGGTCCAGGCGCTGACGCAGATCATCGGCCTGCAGGCCTGGGTGGCGGGCTGTGCCGTCGCGCTCATCGGCCGAGTCGCTGATCATGAGGCCGTCGCGGATCTCGATGACCCGGTGCGCGCGGGCCGCGACATCTCGGTCGTGGGTGATCAGGATGATCACATGACCTTGGCTGGCCAATTCGTCCAGCAACGCCATGACTTCCTTGCCGCTGTGGCTGTCCAGGGCGCCGGTAGGCTCGTCGGCGAGGATGATGTGGCCACCGTTCATCAAGGCGCGGGCAATCGACACCCGCTGCTGCTGACCGCCCGACAGTTGATGCGGGCGGTTGGCGGTGCGGCTTGCCAAGCCTAGCCGCTCCAGCAGGGCCGCGGCGCGGGCGTGGCGCTCCTGGGCCGGGATGCCGGCATAGATGGCCGGCATCTCTACGTTTTCCAGCGCAGAGCCGGAGGGGATCAGGTGATAGCCTTGAAAGACGAATCCGAACGCCTCACGGCGCAGCCAAGCCAGCTCATCGTTGCCCAGCTCGGCCACGTCCATCCCCGCGAAGTGATAGCTGCCGCTGGTGGGGCGGTCCAGGCAACCGAGGATGTTCATCAGGGTGGATTTTCCGGAGCCCGAAGCGCCAACGATCGCAACGAACTCACCGGGATGAATGCGCAGGCTGATACCTCGCAGCACGTCCACCTTGGGGGAGCCGAAGCCGCCGTAAGCCTTGCAGATGTCGCGCAGTTCGATCAGGGGCGTGGTCATTCAGCCTCCACTGCCTTGGCCGATCAGCAACCGCTCACCTTCGCCCAGGCCATCGAGCACCTGCACACGCAGGCGATCGCTCAGCCCTGTTCGTACCTGACGCGGTCGCACCTGGCCATCGGGGGCGAGCACCTGTGCCATGTGCACGCCATCCTGTTCGTCCAGCGCAGCCAGGGGTACGGTCAGTACACCGCTGGCCTGCCCGGCGACGAAGAACACTTGCGTGGTCATTTCGGCCATCAGCGCACCGTCAGGGTTCTCCACATCCAGCAAGACGGTGTACTGCACCACCTGAGTACCGGTGGCGCCATTGGTCGCGCTCGCCGGGCTGCCGCCACCGCTGCTGGTCTGCTCCAGCGGTTTGGGTGGAATCGGCAGGATCTGCCTGACGCGGCTGCTCCAGCGGCGCTTGCCGCCGGCCAGTGTCGTGAAATAGGCCGTCATGCCGGGTTTGACCTTGCCGATATCGGCCTCCGACACCTGCGCCCACACCGTCATCGGCGAGAGCTTGGCGATGCGCAGAATCAATGGGGTTTGTTGCTGGGCATTGAGGGTCTGGCCTTCACGGGCATCCACCGCCACCACGGTGCCATCCATCGGGGCGTAGATACGGGTATAGCCCAACTCGGCTTCGTCACTGCGCAGGCTCGCCTGGGCCTGGCGGATTTGCGCTTGGTACATGTCGATACGCGCCTGGGTGACGCTGAGCTGCGCATCGGCCGCCTGCACATCCTCTTCGCGGGTGGCGCCGGCATCGGCCAGGCTGCGCTGGCGGGCGAGCTGCTGCCTGGCCAGTTTGAACTGGGCGCGCTGCTCGGCGAGCTGCGCCTTGAGGTTGTCGATGGAGAAGCGCCCGGCATCCACGCGCGCCTGCTGTGTGGACGGGTCAATCTCCACCAGCAGTTGTCCCTTGCGCACGGTATCGCCGGCTTCGACATGGAGCGTGCGAATCTGCCCGGACGCTTGTGCGCCAACATCCACATAGCGCCTGGGTTGCAGCGTGCCCAGCGCGGTGACGCTGCTTTCGATGTCTGCACGCGTCACGCTGACGGTGTTGGTCGGTACCGCGCCCAAGGGTAGGGTACGCCAGGCCAGAAGACTGCCCAGGCTCAGCAGGGCTAAGCCGCCCAGAAGCAGGCGGTGGCGAATAGCGGGTGCACGTCTCATGGGGACTTCCAGCCGAATTGGGCCTGAACGCAGGCGGTGCCTGTGCGCAGGCAGGTCCCCGTTAAACGAAGGTCATGGCGGCTAATTTAGGTTTGCCAGGCGACCGACGTCGGTTGCTGCGGGTAATGATAATTTGTAAGATTCCAATTTGATATCACCTGCGCCCGTCTGGGCTGCGCGGGGCCGTCATCGGGCGATTCAGGGTGCCGCCGTGGAACACTATTATCGCGAGTTGGTCAATTTCCTGAGCGCACGCCTCGGTAGCCGCCAGGCTGCTGAAGATGTGGCCCATGACGCCTACGTTCGGGTGCTGGAGCGTGTCGATGCGCAAGTGATCGAGCACCCCCGCGCGTTTCTTTATCGCACTGCGCTCAACCTGGTGGTGGATCGACACCGGCGTCACTTGATTCGCCAGACCGAACCGCTGGAAGTGCTCGATGAGGGCGTTCAGTGGCAGCACACGCTCTGGTCCCAGGACATGCACCACGCCCAGCGCCTGGACCTGCTCAAGCGTGCCTTGGACGAACTGCCCAAGCCATGCCGTGACAGCTTTCTGCTGCGCAAGCTCGAAGGCTTGTCCCATCCGCAGATTGCCGAACGGCTGGGCTTGTCGCGCAGCCTGGTGGAAAAGCACATCGTCAATGCCATGAAGCACTGCCGGCAACGCATGCGCCAGTGGGAGTCCTGACGGCACGCCGCGCAAACTGCACATTCTGTCGGGCCACCGCTTGCTTTTCGAGGGTTTCCCGGCTTGTATCTAGGGGTATCAATGCTGGACTTGGCCAGGGCTTGACGGGCTCGACCAAGTCTTGGCGGCCCCTCCACTGTCCAGGTTCGACCATGGCCAACAAGTCCTTGCGTATCCTGATTGCCGATGCTCACCCGCACCAACGCCTGCAACTGGAGCGTATGCTCAATGGCCTGGGGTATTACCGTATTGCCCCCGTCGACAGTTTCGAGGAGCTACAGCGGCTGGTGCTGGGTGCCCTCCAGCCCTTCCACCTGCTGTTGGGCAATATCGAGTTGGCCAGCCATGCAGGCGTGGACCTGGCCCGGTTTTGCCGGGTCAGCACGCAGATCCAGCATGCCCTGCTTTACCATTGCGCCCAACTGAAGGTGCCTGCGGTACCCCAGGCCGAGCGCCAGGCGGTCAGCCTGAGCCTGCCGCACGTGCCTGACGATGCCGCCCTGGCGTCCTTCATGTCGATCGTCGACGCACCCCTGGTGGTGGGCACCCTACGGATGCCGGACGGGTTGCGCAGGGTAGGCCCCAGAGCACCCGGCAACTTGGCCCAGACGGTCTTTCATCGCTGATCCAGGCAGGGTAGGGGCAATCGGGTCGCTATTTGCTATCCTCCGGCCTTTGACCATTGCTGCGAAACCTGCCATGACTGCCACCGATACCGCTCGTCCACCCCGGTTCACCCGCCGTGACCACCGGACGCTGGGCCTGGCTGCGCTGGGCGGCGCGCTGGAAATCTACGATTTCATCATCTTCGTCTTCTTCGCCCTGACCCTCAGCCAGCTGTTCTTCCCGCCTGAGATGCCTCAATGGCTACGGCTGCTGCAAAGCTTCGGCATCTTCGTCACCGGTTACCTGGCCCGACCACTGGGTGGCATCCTGATGGCGCATTTCGCTGATCACCTGGGCCGCAAGCGCGTGTTCAGCCTGAGCATTTTGATGATGGCGCTGCCGTGCCTGCTCATCGGCGTCATGCCGACGTATGCCGACATTGGGTACGCGGCGCCGTTGTTGTTGCTGGCGCTACGCATCCTGCAAGGGGCCGCGGTCGGTGGTGAAGTGCCCAGTGCCTGGACCTTCGTTGCCGAACATGCGCCGCCCGGGCGACGCGGCTATGCCTTGGGCTTTCTGCAGGCCGGGCTCACGTTCGGCTATCTGCTGGGCGCACTGACGGCAACCTTGCTGGCCCATGTGTTCTCGCCCGAGGAAATACTCAGCTACGCCTGGCGTTATCCGTTCCTGCTGGGGGGCGTGTTCGGGGTCATCGGCGTGTGGTTGCGCCGCTGGCTGAGTGAAACACCGGTCTTCCTGGCGTTGCGTAGTCAACAGGCGCCGGTGAAGTTTCCTTTGCGACAGGTGCTTGGCGAACATAAACGCGCCTTGGCACCCGCGGCGCTGCTGACCTGCGTGCTGACCTCGGCGGTGGTGGTGCTGGTGGTGATCACCCCGACGGTCATGCAGCAGCGCTTTGGCATGAGCGCGGGAGATACCTTTGCCCTGAGCAGCGTGGGCATCGTGTTTCTGAACCTGGGCTGTGTGCTTGCCGGGTTGCTGGTCGACCGCGTGGGCGCGTGGCGGGCGCTGCTGTTGTACAGCGTGCTGCTACCGCTCGGGGTCGGCGTGCTCTATGCCAGCCTGATCGGGCACTGGGGCATGACCTGGGTGGCCTATGCCCTGGCGGGCTTGTCGTGCGGTGTGGTGGGCGTGGTGCCATCGGTCATGGTCGGGCTGTTCCCTGCGCAGATTCGCGTATCGGGCATTTCGTTCACCTACAACGTGGCCTATGCGCTGTGGGCCAGTATCACGCCCTTGGCGCTTATCGCACTGATGCCATGGAGCCCTTGGGTGTGTGTCGGGTTCTGTCTGGTGATGGGCGGGGTAGGGGTAATGACCTCGGTGTACTTCGGGCGACGAGAGCCCATGGCGGCGGGTGAAGCGGGGCTTGAGCTCCCGCGCACGGCCTGACACTCACAATCACACCGTTTCGGAGCACACCCTGCAAAAAAGCCCCCGGTTCTTTCGAACCGGGGGCTTTTTGTATCGTGCAGAGCGAGGTGACTACATGTTCGGGTAGTTGGGCCCGCCAGCGCCTTCAGGCGTGACCCAAGTGATGTTCTGGGCCGGGTCCTTGATGTCGCACGTCTTGCAGTGCACGCAGTTCTGCGCGTTGATCTGGAAGCGCTTGCTGCCATCTTCCTGGGTGACCACTTCGTAGACGCCTGCCGGGCAATAGCGCTGGGCAGGTTCGTCATAAAGCGGCAGGTTGCTGGCGATCGGAATGCTCGGGTCGGCCAGCTTCAGGTGGCAGGGTTGCTCTTCTTCATGGTTGGTGCTGGACAGGAAGACCGAGCTGAGCTTGTCGAAGCTGAGCTTGCCGTCGGGCTTGGGGTACTCGATCTTTTGCGAGTCCGCGGCCAGCTTCAGGCAGGCATAGTCGGGCTTGGTGTCGCGCAGCGTGAAGGGCAGCTTGCCGGCGAACCAGTTCTGGTCGATGTAGTTGAACGCAGCACCGAGCAACGGGCCGAACTTGTGCATGGCCGGGCCGAAGTTGCGGCTGGCGAACAGCTCCTCATGCAGCCAGCTGGCCTTGAAGGCACTGACATAGCTGTCGAGCTGGTCACCGCCCTCACTGCCGGCGATCAGGGCGTCAGCGACGGCCTCTGCGGCGAGCATGCCCGACTTCATGGCCGTATGGCTGCCCTTGATCTTGGCCACGTTCATGGTACCCAGGTCGCAACCGATCAGGGCGCCACCCTTGAACACCATCTTGGGCAGCGAGTTGATGCCGCCCTTGGCCAGGGCGCGGGCACCGTAGCTGATGCGTTTGCCGCCTTCGAGGTACTGGCTGATCACCGGGTGGTGTTTCAGGCGCTGGAACTCGTCGAAGGGCGACAGGTAGGGGTTGGCGTAGGACAGGTCGACGATCAGCCCGACCACCACCTGGTTGTTCTCCAGGTGGTAAAGGAACGAGCCACCGGTGTTGTCTTTGGCCATGACGTCCAGCGGCCAGCCGGCGGTGTGCACCACCAAGCCTTGCTGGTGCTTGGCTGGGTCGATTTCCCACAGCTCCTTGAGCCCGATGCCGTAGTGCTGTACGTCCGAATCGCTATCAAGCTTGAAGCGCTTGATCAGTTGCTTGCCGATATGGCCACGGCAGCCTTCGGCGAACAAGGTGTATTTGGCGCGCAGTTCCATGCCCGGCGTGTACAAACCGTCTTTGGGCTGGCCTTCGCGATCGACACCCAAGTCGCCTGTGACGATGCCGCGTACGACGCCGTCCTCGTCGAACAGCGCTTCCTGGGCTGCGAAGCCTGGGTAGATCTCGACACCCAGGTTCTCGGCCTGCTGGGCCAGCCAGCGGCACAGGTTGCCCAGCGAGATGATGTAGTTGCCCTGGTTGTGCATGGTCTTGGGCACGAACAGGTCAGGCACCTTGGTGGCGCTTCCGGCATCCTTGAGCACGTAGATGTCGTCACGCTTGACCTCGGTGTTCAGCGGCGCGCCCAGCGCCTTCCAGTCCGGGAACAGCTCGTTCAGGGCGCGTGGCTCGAACACGGCGCCGGAGAGAATATGGGCACCGACTTCGGAGCCTTTTTCCACCACGCAGACGCTGATTTCGCTACCGGCTTCGGCGGCCTTCTGCTTCAGGCGGCAGGCGGCGGACAGACCCGCCGGGCCGGCGCCGACGATGACCACGTCGAATTCCATGTATTCGCGTTCCACAGGTTCTCTCCTACTCATCAAGGCTCATAGCTGTTGCTTTGTCTTATGGGTGCGCGGGCATTCGCAGCGGTGGCGAGGCCACCAGGTTGTAGCTGGGCAAATGACGAACTACACCGTTTTGTCTTGGACGCGCATTATATCTACACCACTTGACCGGTCCAATACAAACGTTTGTTTGAATTTGCCGCAGCCCAGTAAAATCAAAGGTACGCGGCTGGAAGGTGACCGATTTGCCGTATTGACCGGATGGGGTGATACGGTCAAGATACGAGCGGTTTTACGTTCGCCGTAGGCATGCAGCCGGGCGCAGGTACACCTCTAAAGACCAGGTGTGGAGCAGGGTTTTCAAGCGATCAAGCGGTTTGTAGTGAAGTCTACACGCCACGACAGCAAATGGCCCGCGTGCATTTTTGCCCCAGGCATGTGCACAGGACTGATGGGTCGGGGCGCGCTTGGTTGCGGTCACCATGAAAACTTCGTCTGCGGCTCGTTTCCAGAGGTGCCCTTGTACCCACGCGTATCGCAGGGCCTAGTCCCAGGCGACTATCTATTCACCGGAGAGTAACGAGGAATCCATGAAGGTTCTTGTAGCTGTCAAACGAGTGGTCGACTACAACGTCAAGGTTCGCGTCAAGGCGGACAACTCCGGCGTCGACCTTGCTAACGTCAAGATGTCCATGAACCCCTTCTGCGAAATTGCCGTGGAAGAGGCCGTTCGCCTGAAGGAAAAAGGCGTTGCGACCGAGATCGTGGTCGTATCCGTCGGCCCGACTACCGCCCAGGAGCAGTTGCGTACCGCCCTGGCGCTGGGTGCCGACCGCGCCATCCTGGTCGAAGCAGCCGACGAGCTGAACTCCCTGGCAGTGGCCAAGGCGCTCAAGGCCGTGGTCGACAAGGAGCAGCCGCAGCTGGTCATTCTCGGCAAGCAGGCCATCGACAGTGACAACAACCAGACCGGCCAGATGCTCGCCGCACTGACCGGTTACGCCCAGGGCACCTTCGCGTCCAAGGTCGAAGTCGCTGGCGACAAGCTCAACGTCACCCGTGAAATCGACGGCGGCCTGCAAACCGTCGCGCTCAACCTGCCGGCCATCGTCACCACCGACTTGCGCCTGAACGAGCCGCGCTACGCGTCGTTGCCCAACATCATGAAGGCCAAGAAGAAGCCGCTCGAGACCCTGACGCCAGATGCGCTGGGCGTTTCCCTGGTCTCTACCAACAAGACCCTGAAAGTCGAAGCACCCGCTGCCCGTGGCGCTGGTATCAAGGTCAAATCGGTGGCCGAACTGGTCGAGAAGCTGAAGAACGAAGCGAAGGTAATCTAAATGACTATCCTGGTTGTCGCTGAATACGAGAACGGTGCCGTAGCACCGTCCACCCTCAATACCGTTGCTGCCGCCGCCAAGATCGGTGGTGACGTGCACGTACTGGTCGCCGGTCAGAACGTAGGTGCCATTGGCGAATCCGCCGCCCAGATCGCTGGCGTGGCCAAGGTGCTGGTCGCCGATAATGCCGCCTACGCCCATGCGCTGCCCGAAAACGTTGCGCCGTTGATCGTCGAGCTTGCCCAGGGCTACAGCCACGTGCTGGCCCCGGCCACTACCAATGGCAAGAACACCCTGCCGCGCGTTGCAGCGCTGCTGGACGTCGATCAGATCTCCGAAATCATCTCGGTCGAATCTGCCGACACCTTCAAGCGCCCGATCTACGCGGGTAACGCCATCGCTACCGTGCAATCGAGCGCCAGCGTGAAGGTCATCACCGTGCGCACCACCGGTTTCGATGCCGTGGCCGCCGAAGGTGGCACTGCCGCTGTCGAGGCGGTGGGTGCTGCCCACGATGCTGGCATTTCGGCGTTCGTTTCTGAAGAGCTGGCCAAGTCCGATCGTCCTGAGCTGACCGCTGCCAAAATCGTCGTTTCCGGCGGTCGCGGCATGGGTAACGGCGATAACTTCAGCCACCTGTATAGCTTGGCCGACAAGCTTGGCGCCGCTGTTGGCGCATCCCGTGCGGCCGTCGATGCGGGCTTTGTGCCCAACGACATGCAGGTCGGCCAGACCGGCAAGATCGTCGCCCCGCAGTTGTACATCGCCGTGGGTATCTCGGGCGCCATCCAGCACCTGGCCGGGATGAAGGATTCCAAGGTGATCGTGGCGATCAACAAGGACGAAGAGGCACCGATTTTCCAGGTGGCCGACTACGGCCTGGTTGCCGACCTGTTCGAAGCCGTGCCGGAGCTGGAAAAGCTGGTCTGATCCGCTGGCTTCACTTATAAAGAACCCGGCCCTCTCGTTGAGGGCCGGGTTTTTTTATGGTCGAGGAGTGTGGGATGAGGTTGCGTGCAATGGGCAGGGTGCTGGCCTGCATGACAGTTCTGGTATCGCCGCTGGCGATGGCGGCAGGCAAGTGCGAACGCCTGGTGGCCACCGGCAGCCCCGACGCGCCGCCTTACTCGTGGCAGGACCCCAAAGACCCCAAGCACTTGATTGGCGCCAACGTCGACCTGCTGCGCCACGTGGCGAGCGAGCTGGGAATCAAGGTGGAAGTGCTCAACGCGGGTAGGCGCGACCAGGCCCTTGAGGAAGTGCGCAGCGGTCGCATGGACCTGCTGCTCGATGCGCCGCTGCAAGTGGAGCAATTGACGTCACTGGACTACATCCACCCGCCGCTGCAGCTCAACGAGTACCTGGTATGGACGCGGCACGATGCCGAGTTGACCTTCGATGGCCCAGCTGACCTTGCGCGTTATCGGGGCAGTCTGTCGGAACGGGCGCGCTTGACCCCTGCCTTTACCGCGTTCGCCAAAGACCAGTTGAAACCGGTGATGGCGCAGAACCTGACCCAGGCCTTTCAAAAGTTGGTACTCGGCCAGGTGGACTATGTGCTGGCCGGTCGCTATTCGGGCATGGCCATGGTCCAGAGCCTGGGCATGAACGATGCCCTGATTGCCCGCGGCCTACCCGTGGACCGACCTGGGCTGTACTTGGCGCTGTCCCATGACTCGGCGTGCAATGACAGTTGGCTGCGTGGGCATTTGGCGAAAAAGCTGACAGAATTGCCCATCTCCGGTACGTCCGATGCTGTGCTGCAGGCCAATCTCGAGCGCTGGAAGGCCCAATTGCAGGTGCAGGGCGACGCCCCCAAACACTAGGAAGATCGCGTGAAAACCCAACCTTTGATCCTTGCCATGGCCATGTTTGCCCTGGCTGGCTGCGCCAATGACCCTGCCCCGGATGAGCAGATGCGCCTTTCTGAGCAGGCCCTGGAACAAGCGAAAGCGGTTGGTGCTACCGACCAGGTCGAAGCGTTCAAGCTGGCCGAAGACAAACTGGGACGTGCTCGTACAAACATGCTCACACAAGACTTTCGCGACGCTCGCATGCGCGCCGAACAGGCTGAGCTCGATGCTCGGCTGGCCGAGGCCCAGGTGTTGAACCAAAAGAGTGATGAGCAGTTGCAATTGCTGCAATCGAGGATCAAGCGCTTGCGCAAGCAGCTGGAGGTGCAGCCATGATGGCGCGTGGTTCTATCACGGCACTGACAGTGCTGGCCCTTGCAGCAGGCCTGACCGGTTGCGCCAGCCAGCGCAGCACGGCCGCGCTGGATCAAGCCGCTGCCAGCTTCCAGAAGGTCAAGGATGACTCGGATGTGCTGCGCAGCGCGCCGCGTGATGTGATTCGCGCCGGCGAGTCGCTGTCCCGTGCAGAGCGTTTGTCCAGCTACATGGGTACCGGTGCCGATGTACGCCATTACGCCTACCTCAGTCAACGCTACAGCGAAATCGCCAGTGAGCACGCCAAGCTTGCGCTGAATCAGGAGCGCCAGGCCAAGCTCGACCTGGAACGCCAACGGCTGCAACTGGCGCTGCGCGAGGCCAAGCTGGCCAGCGTGCAGCAGCAGGGCAAATGGGTCGAGTCGCAGATCGTCGCCCTGGCGTCTGAGCAGCCCGACCGTGGTCTGGTCATGACGCTGGGTGATGTATTGTTCGATACCGGCAGCGCCGATCTCAAGAACTCGGCCAGCCGGACGGTGCTCAAGCTCGTGCAGTTCCTCCAGCTCAACCCCCGCCGGATAGTGCGCATCGAAGGCTATACCGACAGCACGGGGACGCCCGAAGAGAATCTCAAGCTGTCCCGCGACCGGGCGCAGGCCGTGGCCGATATGCTGGCCGACTTGGGCATCGATGAAAAGCGAATGCAGGTGGAGGGCTACGGTGACCAGTACCCGGTTGAAGTCAACGCCTCGGAGCGGGGCAGGGCGCAAAATCGACGGGTCGAGATCGTGTTTTCCGACGACAAGGGCAAGCTTGCGCCGGCACGCTGACGGCTGATAGCAGGCTCGGGCAGTGGCCCATGCTGGCCGTCGAAACGGGCGGTGCATGGCAGCTGCTGCCTCTGCGCCTGAGTGACTCATGGGCACTCGCCACCTGTTGGGTAGGTTCAAGATCAGCCTACCTGTGCACCGCACGCACGCGGGCGCTGCAAATCGCTTCCAAGCAAGTGTACCGTTGACTATCCTGTCATCTGTCCCAGTACACTTTGCAACTGTTCCGGTATCCTGAGCCGCAGTGAGCGACACGAGAATAATGAGCCTGTCCGCGCGTCGAGATCCAGCCATGACCAATCTGCTGTTGTACCAGCGTATCGCCCAGCAACTGGCCGAAGACATCCGGCGCGGTGTCTACCAGCCCGGGGAGCGGGTGCCTTCGGTGCGCAAGATGAGTGCCCAGCTCAATGTCAGCCATGCCACCGTCCTGCAAGCGTATGCCAACCTGGAAGACCAGGGGTTGATTCGCGCGCGTCCCCAGTCTGGCTACTATGTGCACCAGACTCCGGCGCTCACGGCGCCCACGCCGGACATCGCGCGCGTGGAGCGTCCCGGTCTGGTGACCCGGGCCAGCATCATCCAGCAGGTACTGACCGAAGCGCGCCGCGATGGCGTATTCGCCTTCGGCGCGGCCGTACCGCACGTCGACTATCTGCCGGTGCGTGCCCTGCACCAGCAACTGGCCAAAGTGACGCGCTTTCACAGCCCGCGTGCTTTCAGCTACATGTTCAGCCCAGGCTTCGAACCTCTGCGTCGGCAGATCGCCATTCGCATGCGCGACGCTGGTGTGCTGGTCGACCCGCAGGAGGTAATCGTCACCCATGGCTGTGTCGATGCCTTGCAAATGTCGCTGCGCGTGCTCACCAAGCCCGGCGACCTGATTGCGGCCGAGTCGCCGACCTACTACGGTCTGTTGCAGCTGGCGGACTTGCTCGGATTGAAAGTGATCGAGATCCCCAGCGACCCCTCGACCGGCATCAGCCTCGAGGCCTTGCAACTGGCCGCCAATCAATGGTCCATCAAGGCATTGGTGTTGACCGCACGGTTGAGCAACCCGCTAGGGGGTACCATTCCCGAAGAGCGGCAAAAGCAGTTGCTGCGCCTGGCATCGGACTACGACATCCAGATCGTCGAAGATGACATCTATGGCGAGTTGATGTTCGAGCAGGGCAAGACCAAGGCCTTGAAGGCCTTCGACCGGCTGGACAGGGTCATCTACTGCTCAAGCTTCTCCAAGACGCTGTCGCCAGGCGTGCGTGTGGGTTGGATGATTGCTGGCCGTTACCAGGACGAGATCCAGCGCTTGCAGACCTTCACCACCCACTCGGCGTGCAGCGTGACCCAGATGGCGGTGGCGGCATACCTGGAAAACGGGGGTTATGATCGCCACCTTCGCTTCATTCGCCAGGAATACCGCAAGAACCTCAGCGCTTATCAGTTGGCCGTGCAGCAGCACTTTCCAGAGGGCACTCAGATGACTCGCCCAACGGGCGGCTTCATTCTCTGGGTGAGCTTGCCTGGCCGGGTCAATACCCAGGAGCTGCACGTGCGAGCGCTCGAACAGGGGATCAGCATCGCGCCGGGGCTGATTTTCAGCAATACCGAACAGTTCAACCACTGTATCCGCCTGAACTGCGGGATTCCATGGAACAAGGAGGCCGAGCGCGCAGTCATCACCTTGGGACTACTGGCACAACAATTGTGCAGGGAGCCTGCCATCCCACTTTTGTGAGGCTTGCCAGGCGGCTGCGGAACAGGGAGCATACGCATTTTCCATGGGGTTCTGTCCATTTGCCATGAACGCACTGCGCCGGTATCTGTTGGTCTTGTGTCTGCTGCCTGTGGCTTTGCCGGGCAGCCCAGCTCAGGCTGCCCAGCCAGCAAGCCAGGCACAGTCCGCTTCAGGTAAAGCGCAAGTCAAGCCGAAGGCACAGCAAAGTGCTCGCAAAGCAGCCAGCAAGCGTGCCAAGTCGACGCACAAAAAGGTCAGCAAGCAAGTGGCCAAGCCGTTGCCGAAAACCAACCTCGACCTGAGCTTGCCCACCGAGCTGGTCGATAACCTGCAGCCGAACGTTGGTGAACCCTCGCCCATCAGGAAGCGCAAACCGTTGCTACCGCCGCTGTTCGTCGAAAAGTCCGAAGCCGACAGCCCGTTTCAACTCAATGGCCGCTTGATCAGCAACGAAATGCAACTGCAGCTTCGCAATGACAGCCGCCGGGATGTCGAAGGCGCCGCCATCGATTTCGAGTACCGTCAGTAGATGGGAGCTGACCGGCCGGTCAGTGGATTTTCATCAGGGCGGCAATTTCAAACGTCTGTTTGAGCGGTTACTATCCGTGTGTGCCGCCCTATCCCGTACTCTGGAGTCCTGATTCACTTGAATGCCATGAAATGCCGCGAAGGCTGCGGCGCCTGTTGCATCGCGCCATCCATTACTTCAGCCATGCCGCTGATGCCCGAGGGCAAGCCGGCAGGTGTGAGGTGCCTGCACCTGACGCCTGCGAATCTGTGCGACCTGTTCGGCAAACCCGAGCGGCCGGCGGTCTGTGGTGGGTTCAAGGCCGATCCCGAGGTGTGCGGTGCTGACAATGAAGAGGCGATCAGGATTCTTGGCTGGTGGGAGCGGGTAACGGCGGCGTGACAGGCTGGATCTTCGACAACAAGGATAAACATGATGAGATCGTTCAAGCGTATAGCGCTGCTGTGTAGCGTCAGTGTTCTGTTTGCACCTGTTGCCTTGGCTGAAAACTGGCAGGTGGCCAAGGACGAGGAGGGCATCAAGGTGTCCCTCAGTGAAGTGCCGGGCTCCAAATACAAGGCGTACCGAGGCGTGACCGTCATCAAGGCGCCGTTGGCCAAAGTCCAGGCGTTGCAGGAGGATGTGGCCGGGGCTTGTGCCTGGATTCACGAGTGCAAGTTGCAGAAACTGCTCAAGCATGAGGGTGATCAGAGCTGGACTTATACCCAGTTCAATACGCCCTGGCCTGTAACGCCGCGCGACTCCGTGCTGCGTGTTACCACGGTCAAGGGTGCCGATGGCAGCCTTACACGTAACCTCGTCGAAGAGCCTGCCTACGTGCCCGAAGAGAAGGGCTTTGTTCGAGTGGCTATGGTAGACGGGTTCTGGAAGCTGGTGCCCAAGGGTGACAGCACGGAGGTGACGTACCAGGTGCATACCGAGCCAGGCGGGAGTGTGCCGGCGATGATTGCCAACAAGTTCGTCGTGGAAGCCCCGTTCAATACGCTCAAGGCGCTTCGCGCGCGCGCCGAGAAAAACTGAGGTTTTTTCTGCTGCATTGGTGAAGGCCGCCTGACTTGAGAGGCGGTCAGCACAGGACCTACGAAAAAGGCTGCCCTAGGGCAGCCTTTTGGCATTTGACGGTGAACGCTTACTTGCGGTCGGTCAGTGCCACGATATCGCGCTTCGCCTCGCCGGTGTACAGCTGGCGCGGGCGGCCGATCTTGTACGGGCTGGAGAGCATTTCCTTCCAGTGCGAGATCCAGCCGACGGTGCGCGCCAGGGCAAAGATCACGGTGAACATGCTGGTTGGAATGCCGATGGCCTTCAGGATGATGCCCGAGTAGAAGTCGACGTTCGGGTACAGCGAGCGCTCGATGAAGTAAGGATCGGTGAGGGCGATCTCTTCCAGGCGCATGGCCAGCTCGAGCTGTGGATCGTTCTTGATGCCCAGTTCGCGCAGAACTTCGTCGCAGGTCTGCTTCATCACAGTGGCGCGCGGGTCGCGGTTCTTGTAGACGCGATGACCGAAGCCCATGAGCTTGAACGGATCGTTCTTGTCCTTGGCCTTGGCGATGAAGGTGTCGATGTTGGACACATCGCCAATCTCATCGAGCATGGTCAGTACCGCTTCGTTGGCGCCGCCGTGGGCCGGGCCCCAGAGTGCCGCGATGCCGGCAGCGATGCAGGCGAACGGGTTGGCACCCGACGAGCCTGCCAGGCGCACGGTGGAGGTGGAGGCGTTCTGCTCGTGGTCGGCGTGGAGGATGAAGATCCGGTCCATCGCCTTTGCCAGCACCGGGCTGATCGGTTTGATCTCGCACGGGGTGTTGAACATCATGTGCAGGAAGTTTTCCGCATATGACAGGTCGTTGCGCGGGTACATCATGGGCTGGCCCATGGAGTACTTGTACACCATCGCGGCCAGGGTCGGCATCTTGGCGACCAGGCGCACCGCGGAGATTTCGCGGTGTTGCGGGTTATTGATGTCCAGGGAGTCGTGGTAGAAGGCCGACAGGGCGCCGACCACACCGCACATCACCGCCATCGGGTGAGCGTCGCGGCGGAAGCCGTTGAAGAACGTCTTGAGCTGTTCGTGAACCATCGTGTGGTTCTTGACGGTGCTGACGAACTGGGCTTTCTGCTCGGCATTGGGCAGTTCGCCGTTGAGCAGCAGGTAGCAGGTCTCGAGGTAGTCGGACTGCTCGGCCAGTTGCTCGATGGGGTAGCCGCGGTGCAGCAAGATACCCTTGTCGCCGTCGATGTAGGTGATCTTCGACTCGCACGAGGCCGTTGCCATGAAACCAGGGTCGAAGGTGAAGTGACCAGTGGCCCCCAACCCGCGGACGTCGATTACATCAGGACCAACCGTGCCGGTTAAAATGGGCAGCTCGACGGGGGCAGTGCCCTCGATGACCAACTGCGCTTTTTTGTCAGCCATGTGGCCTCCTATTAATGCTTGAAATCATCAGACAGACCCCCCACGCAGGGCCCGCACCACTATAGAGGGATAAATTCAGATGTCAATTTGCCTAAAGGCTTGTTGAATCAGCTGTTCAAGCCTGATTTTTCCCGAAATTCTCGCCCGTTTACGCCTTTTGCTCGTTAAAGGCAATGCGCTATTCGGGCTACCCCCTCACGTTGTCATGAGCAGCCTAACTGTCTATACTCGGCACCCGACCGCCAGGGGCTTGCAAGCCCGACCTGCTGGGGGTCGCCGTTCCCTGGGTGGTGGGTACCTGACCAGTACACTTACCAACAACTTTGCCCTGATTCGCTAGGGGCTCTTCAGTGTGAAAAAAGCCGTGAAAAGCCAACGACCTGTAAACCTAGACCTAAGGACCATCAAGCTTCCTGTCACTGCGTACACGTCCATCCTGCACCGTATCTCCGGCGTCATCCTGTTCATCGGCCTTGCCATCATGCTGTATGCACTGGGCAAGTCGCTGGGTTCCGAGGAAGGTTTCGGTGAAGTGAAGGCGTGTCTGACCAGCCCGCTGGCCAAGTTCGTGACCTGGGGCCTGTTGTCCGCCCTGCTTTATCACCTCGTGGCAGGTGTTCGTCACCTGATCATGGACATGGGTGTCGGCGAGACGCTGGAAGGCGGCAAGCTGGGCTCGAAAATCGTGATCGTCATCTCCGTGGTGCTGATCGTTCTGGTGGGAGTTTGGGTATGGTAACCAACGTCACGAACCTGTCGCGTTCGGGCCTCTATGACTGGATGGCGCAGCGCGTCTCGGCGGTCGTTCTCGCGGCTTACTTCATCTTCCTGATCGGCTACGTGGTCGCCCACCCAGGCATCGACTATGCCCAGTGGCATGCCCTGTTCTCCAACAACGCGATGCGGATCTTCAGTCTGCTGGCCCTCGTTGCCCTCGGCGCTCACGCCTGGGTCGGCATGTGGACCATTGCTACCGACTACCTGACGCCTATGTCGTTCGGCAAGTCGGCAACTGCGATTCGTTTCCTGTTCCAGGCGGTATGCGGCGTTGCGATGTTCGCTTACTTCGTCTGGGGTGTGCAGATTCTCTGGGGTATCTGATCCATGGCTAGCATTCCAACCATTTCCTTCGACGCCATCATCATCGGTGGCGGCGGCGCCGGCATGCGCGCAGCGCTGCAACTGGCCCAGGGCGGTCACAAGACTGCCGTGGTCACCAAGGTCTTCCCGACCCGTTCGCACACCGTGTCCGCCCAGGGCGGCATCACCTGCGCCATCGCTTCGGCCGACCCGAACGACGACTGGCGCTGGCACATGTACGATACCGTCAAGGGCTCGGACTACATCGGTGACCAGGACGCTATCGAATACATGTGCCAGGAAGGCCCGGCTGCGGTCTTCGAGCTGGACCACATGGGCCTGCCGTTCTCGCGCACCGAAACCGGCCGTATCTACCAGCGTCCGTTCGGTGGCCAGTCCAAGGACTTCGGCAAGGGTGGCCAGGCTGCCCGTACCTGTGCCGCTTCCGACCGTACCGGTCACGCGCTGCTGCACACCCTGTACCAGGGCAACCTGAAAGCCGGTACCACCTTCCTCAACGAGTACTATGCTGTTGACCTGGTGAAGAACCAGGAAGGCGCCTTCGTCGGCGTGATCGCGATCTGCATCGAAACCGGCGAAACCATGTACATCAAGTCCAAGGCCACCGTTCTGGCCACTGGCGGTGCTGGCCGAATCTACGCCTCCACCACCAACGCCCTGATCAATACCGGTGACGGCATCGGCATGGCGCTGCGCGCTGGTGTTCCGGTACAGGACATCGAGATGTGGCAGTTCCACCCGACCGGTATCGCCGGTGCCGGCGTACTGGTTACCGAGGGTTGCCGCGGTGAGGGTGGTTACCTGATCAACGCCCATGGCGAGCGCTTCATGGAGCGCTACGCGCCGAACGCCAAAGACTTGGCCGGCCGCGACGTGGTTGCCCGTTCCATGGTCAAGGAAATCATCGCCGGCAACGGCGTGGGCCCGAACAAGGACCACGTGCTGCTGAAGCTGGACCACCTGGGCGAGGAGGTGCTGCACAGTCGCCTGCCAGGCATCTGCGAACTGTCCAAGACCTTCGCCCATGTCGATCCGGTCGTCGCGCCAGTGCCGGTCGTTCCAACCTGCCACTACATGATGGGCGGCGTTGCCACCAACATTCATGGCCAAGCCATCACCATGGACGAAGAAGGCAAGGATCACATCATCCCTGGCCTGTTCGCCGTAGGTGAAGTGGCGTGCGTATCGGTTCACGGTGCCAACCGCCTGGGTGGCAACTCCCTGCTCGACCTGGTGGTGTTCGGCCGTGCTGCCGGCCTGCACCTGGAGAAGGCACTGAGCGACGGCATCGAGCACCTCGACGCCAGCGACACCGACATCGACGTTGCCCTCAATCGCCTGAACAAGCTCAACGAGCGCTCCACCGGCGAAGACGTTGCCAGCCTCAAGCGCGAATTGCAGAGCTGCATGCAGAACTACTTCGGCGTATTCCGTACCGGCGAGTACATGCTCAAGGGTATCGAGCAGCTGGCTGGCCTGCGTGAGCGTATCGCCAACGTCAAGATCAACGACAAGTCCCAGGCCTTCAACACCGCGCGTATCGAAGCGCTGGAGCTGCAGAACCTGCTGGAAGTTGCCGAAGCTACCGCCATCGCGGCCGAAGCCCGTAAAGAGTCGCGCGGCGCTCACGCCCGTGAAGACTTCGAAGACCGTGACGACGAGAACTGGCTGTGCCACACCCTGTACTACCCGGGTGTCAAGCGCGTTGCCAAGCGTGGCGTCAACTTTGCGCCGAAGACCGTGCCGGCCTTCGAACCAAAAATCCGGACCTACTAAGGGTGGCTGCTATGTTGAAAGTCGAAGTTTATCGCTACAACCCCGACACCGACGCGGCCCCCAAGATGGAGTCGTTCGACGTCGATACCGGCGGCAAGGACCTGATGGTTCTGGATGTATTGGCGCTGATCAAGGAAAAGGACGAGGGCTTCTCGTACCGTCGCTCCTGCCGTGAAGGCGTGTGCGGCTCCGATGGCATGAACATGAACGGCAAGAACGGCCTGGCCTGCATCACTCCGTTGTCGGGCGTGGTCAAGGGCAACAAGCTGGTACTGCGTCCGTTGCCTGGTCTGCCGGTCATTCGTGACCTGGTCGTGGACATGAGCATCTTCTACAAGCAGTACGAGAAGGTGAAGCCGTTCCTGCAGAACGATACGCCGCCTCCGGCCATCGAACGTCTGCAGTCGCCGGAAGACCGTGACAAGCTGGACGGCCTGTACGAGTGCATCCTGTGCGCGTGCTGCTCCACGTCCTGCCCGTCGTTCTGGTGGAACCCGGACAAGTTCCTGGGCCCCGCCGCGCTGTTGCAAGCCTACCGCTTCCTGGCCGACAGCCGTGACACCAAGACCCAGGAGCGCCTGGCGTCCCTGGATGACCCGTTCAGCGTATTCCGCTGCCGCGGGATCATGAACTGCGTCAACGTTTGCCCTAAAGGTCTCAATCCGACCAAGGCAATCGGCCACGTACGTAACATGCTGCTGCAAAGCGGCACCTGATAGACGTTGTACCTGCAGTACGCCGACGCGCGGGTGTAACACCCGCGCCGAGGTAAAACCCGAACGGGGCTCACAAAGCCCCTGTTCATTACCTATGAAGATGAGACCAGCAGGGGCTTTCCGGGCTGGTACCCGGAAAATCAGCAGGATCCAGGTGGCGTGGTTCAGTCGCTGTTTTCGGACCGTTCCAGGTTTCATGGCTCTCGCCGATCAGTCCCCTAATCGAGGGTGACCAAGCATGCAAGAAAGCGTGATGCAGCGCATGTGGGAAAGCGCCCACCTTTCAGGTGGTAACGCTGCATATGTGGAAGAGCTCTACGAACTCTACCTGCACGACCCTAACGCTGTGCCAGAAGAGTGGCGCACCTACTTCCAGAAGTTGCCCGCCGACGGCAGCACCGCTACCGACGTATCGCACTCCACGATCCGCGATCATTTCGTACTGCTGGCAAAGAACCAGCGCCGCGCCCAGCCGGTATCTGCCGGGAGCGTGAGCAGTGAACACGAGAAGAAGCAGGTTGAAGTGCTGCGACTGATCCAGGCCTATCGTATGCGCGGCCATCAGGCTGCCAAGCTTGACCCCTTGGGGTTGTGGCAGCGCCCTGCGCCCGTAGACCTGTCGATCAATCACTACGGCTTGACCAATGCCGATCTTGATACGACCTTCCGTGCCGGCGACCTGTTCATCGGCAAAGAGGAGGCGAGCCTACGCGACATCCTCGATGCGCTCCAGAAGACATATTGTCGCACCATTGGCGCCGAGTTCACCCACATCGTCGATTCCGAGCAGCGCAGCTGGTTTCAGCAGCGCCTGGAAAGCGTGCGTGGCCGTCCTGAATTCTCCGCCGACGTGCAGTCCCACCTGCTCGAGCGCGTCACCGCAGGCGAAGGTCTGGAGAAATACCTGGGCACCAAGTACCCAGGCACCAAGCGTTTCGGCCTTGAAGGTGGCGAAAGCCTGATCCCGATGCTGGACGAGATGATTCAGCGCTCCGGCTCCTACGGCACCAAGGAAGTCGTCATCGGGATGGCCCACCGTGGTCGCCTGAACGTGCTGGTCAATACCTTCGGCAAGAACCCGCGCGAGCTGTTCGACGAGTTCGAAGGCAAGAAGATGAACGAGCTGGGCTCCGGTGACGTGAAGTATCACCAGGGCTTCTCTTCGAACGTGATGACCCCGGGTGGCGAAGTCCACCTGGCCATGGCGTTCAACCCGTCCCACCTTGAAATCGTGTCGCCTGTGGTCGAAGGCTCGGTGCGCGCCCGTCAGGACCGCCGCAACGACAGCGTCGGCGACAAGGTGCTGCCTATCTCCATCCACGGCGATGCGGCCTTCGCAGGCCAGGGCGTGGTGATGGAAACCTTCCAGATGTCGCAGACTCGCGGTTTCAAGACCGGCGGTACCGTGCACATCGTGATCAACAACCAGGTCGGCTTCACCATCAGTAACCCGCTCGATGCGCGCTCGACCGAGTACGCCACCGACGTGGCCAAGATGATTCAGGCGCCGATCCTGCACGTCAATGGCGACGACCCGGAAGCCGTGTTGTTCGTCACCCAGCTGGCCGTCGACTACCGCATGCAGTTCAAGCGTGACGTGGTCATCGACCTGGTCTGCTACCGTCGCCGCGGTCACAACGAGGCCGACGAGCCCAACGGCACCCAGCCGCTGATGTACCAGCAGATCACCAAGCAGCGCACCACCCGCGAGCTGTACGCAGAAGCCTTGATCCAGGCAGGCCGCATCGATGCCGAGCGCGCCCAGTCCAAGATCGACGACTATCGCAGCGCGCTGGACAACGGTCTGCATGTGGTCAAGAGCCTGGTCAAGGAGCCGAACCGCGAGCTGTTCGTGGACTGGCGCCCCTACCTGGGTCACGCCTGGACGGCTCGCCACGACACCCGCTTCGACCTCAAGACCCTGCAGGAGCTGTCGGCCAAACTGCTGGAGCTGCCCGAAGGTTTCGTGGTCCAGCGTCAGGTCGCCAAGATCTACGAAGATCGCCAGAAGATGCAAGCCGGTGGCCTGCCGATCAACTGGGGCTACGCCGAGACCATGGCTTACGCCACGCTGCAGTTCGAAGGGCACCCGATCCGCATGACCGGCCAGGACATCGGCCGCGGTACCTTCTCCCACCGTCACGCGGTGCTGCACAACCAGAAGGACGCCAGCACCTACGTACCGCTGATGAACCTGTACCCGGGCCAGCCACGCTTCGAACTGTACGACTCCTTCCTGTCCGAAGAAGCGGTACTGGCATTCGAGTACGGCTACTCCACCACCACGCCCAACGCGTTGGTGATCTGGGAAGCCCAGTTCGGCGACTTCGCCAACGGTGCGCAAGTGGTCATCGACCAGTTCATCACCAGTGGCGAGCACAAGTGGGGCCGTTTGTGCGGCCTGACCATGCTGTTGCCTCACGGTTATGAAGGGCAGGGCCCCGAGCACTCCTCGGCACGCCTGGAGCGTTACCTGCAGCTGTGTGCAGAGCAGAACATTCAGGTGTGCGTGCCGACCACGCCGGCGCAGATCTACCACCTGCTGCGTCGTCAGGTCATTCGCCCGCTGCGCAAGCCGCTGATCGTGCTCACGCCCAAGTCGCTGCTGCGTCACAAGCTGGCCGTCTCGACGCTGGAAGATCTGGCGGAAGGTTCGTTCCAGACCGTCATTCCGGAGATCGACACCCTCGATCCAGCCAAGGTCGAGCGCCTGGTGCTGTGCGGTGGCAAGGTCTACTACGACCTGCTGGAAAAACGTCGTGCCGAAGGCCGCGAAGACATTGCGATCGTGCGTATCGAGCAGTTGTATCCGTTCCCGGAAGACGACCTGGTCGAAATCCTGGCACCGTACACCAACCTCAAGCATGCGGTCTGGTGTCAGGAAGAGCCAATGAACCAGGGTGCCTGGTACAGCAGCCAGCACCACATGCGCCGTATCCTGGGCCGCCACAACAAGGCGCTGAACCTGGAATACGCCGGTCGCGAGGCTTCTGCCGCGCCAGCCTGTGGTTACGCTTCCAAGCACGCCGAGCAGCAGGAACGACTGCTGCAAGACGCGTTCACCGTTTAACGCCTTCGCGCATCTGAAACCGAATTTAAGGAAACACTGATAATGGCTATCGAGATCAAAGCCCCAACCTTCCCGGAATCGGTTGCCGACGGCACCGTTGCCACCTGGCACAAGCAGCCAGGCGACGCCGTCAAGCGGGACGAGCTGATCGTCGACATCGAGACCGACAAGGTCGTCCTGGAAGTGCTGGCCACTGCCGACGGCGTGTTGGGTGACATCGTCAAGGGCGAGGGCGACACCGTCCTGTCCGACGAAGTGCTGGGTTCGATCGTGGAAGGCGGCGCTGCTGCCGCTGCACCGGCTGCTGCGCCTGCCCAGGCCGCCGCACCGGCTGCCGCTGCTGCCGACGCCGGTGAAGACGACCCGGTCGCTGCCCCTGCTGCCCGCAAGCTGGCAGAAGAAAATGGCATTGACCTGGCCAGCGTCTCGGGTACCGGTAAAGGCGGTCGCGTGACCAAGGAAGATGTGGTCGCTGCCGTTGCCAACAAGAAGTCGGCGCCTGCCCCGGCGGCCAAGCCTGCCGCAGCTGCAGCGGCACCGGTCGTGACCGCCGCTGGCGATCGTACCGAGAAACGTGTGCCGATGACCCGTCTGCGCGCCAAGATCGCCGAGCGCCTGGTCGAAGCCCAGTCCAACATGGCCATGCTGACCACCTTCAACGAAGTCGACATGACCGAAGTCATGGCCCTGCGTTCGAAGTACAAGGACCTGTTCGAGAAGACCCACAACGGCGTGCGCCTGGGCTTCATGTCGTTCTTCGTCAAGGCTGCGACCGAAGCGCTCAAGCGCTTCCCTGCAGTCAATGCCTCGATCGACGGCAACGACATCGTCTACCATGGTTACGCGGACGTCGGTGTGGCTGTCTCCAGCGACCGTGGTCTGGTGGTTCCGGTACTGCGCAACGCCGAGTCCATGAGCCTGGCCGAAATCGAGAACGGCATCGCCACCTTCGGCAAGAAAGCCCGTGACGGCAAGCTGGCCATCGAAGAAATGACCGGCGGCACCTTCACCATCACCAACGGTGGTACCTTCGGTTCGATGATGTCGACGCCGATCGTCAACCCACCGCAAGCCGCGATCCTGGGCATGCACAACATCATCCAGCGCCCAATGGCCATCAATGGCCAAGTGGTGATTCGCCCGATGATGTACCTGGCACTGTCCTACGATCACCGCCTGATCGACGGCAAGGAAGCGGTAACCTTCCTGGTGACCATCAAGAACCTGCTGGAAGATCCGTCCCGCCTGCTGCTGGACATCTAATCGCGCGGCTGTAAGCTGCGAGCGACAGGCTTCAGATCGAAGCCTGTCTGTCTTGCGGCTTGCAGCGGCCGCTTGAGCTAACAAGGAATCTTTTATGACCCAGAAATTCGACGTGGTAGTGATTGGTGCCGGTCCTGGCGGCTATGTAGCTGCTATCAAGGCCGCCCAACTCGGTCTGAAGACTGCCTGTATCGAGAAGTACACCGACGCCGAGGGCAAGCTGGCCCTGGGCGGCACTTGCCTCAACGTAGGCTGCATTCCTTCCAAGGCGCTGCTGGACAGCTCCTGGAAATACAAGGAAGCCAAAGAGAGCTTCAATGTCCACGGTATCTCCACTGGCGAAGTGAAGATGGACGTACCGGCGATGGTTGGCCGCAAGGCAGGCATCGTCAAGAACCTGACCGGCGGTGTCGCTACCCTGTTCAAGGCCAACGGCGTGACCTCCATCCAGGGCCACGGCAAGCTGCTGGCGGGCAAGAAGGTCGAAGTGACCAAGGCCGACGGCACCAGCGAAGTCATCGAAGCGGATAACGTCATCCTGGCTTCCGGCTCGCGCCCGATCGACATTCCGCCGGCTCCGGTCGACCAGAACGTGATCGTCGACTCCACCGGCGCCCTGGAATTCCAAGCCGTGCCCAAGCGCCTTGGCGTGATCGGCGCTGGCGTGATCGGCCTGGAACTGGGTTCGGTATGGGCGCGTCTGGGCGCGGAAGTGACCGTGCTCGAAGCCCTGGACACCTTCCTGATGGCTGCCGACAGCGCCGTCTCCAAGGAAGCCCAGAAGGTCCTGACCAAGCAGGGCCTGGACATCAAGCTGGGTGCGCGCGTCACCGGTTCCAAGGTGAACGGCGACGAAGTCGAGGTGACCTACACCAACGCCGAAGGCGAGCAGAAGATCACCTTCGACAAGCTGATCGTTGCCGTGGGCCGTCGTCCAGTGACCACCGACCTGCTGGCTGCCGACAGCGGTGTGAACATTGACGAGCGTGGCTACATCTACGTCGATGACCAGTGCGCAACCAGCGTGCCGGGCGTCTACGCCATCGGTGACGTGGTGCGTGGCCTGATGCTGGCGCACAAGGCCTCGGAAGAGGGCATCATGGTCGTCGAGCGCATCAAGGGTCACAAGGCCCAGATGAACTACGATCTGATCCCATCGGTCATCTACACCCACCCGGAAATCGCGTGGGTTGGCAAGACCGAACAGTCCTTGAAGGCCGAGGGTGTTGAGGTTAACGTGGGCACCTTCCCGTTCGCGGCCAGCGGCCGTGCGATGGCAGCCAACGACACCGGTGGTTTCGTCAAGGTCATCGCCGATGCCAAGACCGACCGCGTACTGGGTGTGCACGTGATTGGCCCATCGGCTGCCGAACTGGTACAGCAAGGCGCAATCGCAATGGAATTCGGCACCAGTGCCGAGGACCTGGGCATGATGGTCTTCAGCCATCCAACCCTGTCCGAAGCGTTGCATGAAGCAGCGCTGGCGGTGAATGGCGGTGCCATTCACGTCGCCAACCGTAAGAAGCGTTAATCATAAGAAACCACGGCGGGCTGCCCGTCGTGAGTCTTGCGTGCATGACTCACCGCGGAAAGTCCGCCGGACCGGATCACATGGGATAACCCGGGGTCAACGGTCACAGGTGGTGCGGCGCCAGTGATGGCGCAGCGCCGAAGCGCAGTACCTAACGAAGACGGTAAAAAGCATGAATCTTCACGAGTATCAGGGTAAGCAGCTGTTCGCTGAGTACGGCCTGCCAGTTTCCAAGGGTTTCGCGGTCGACACCCCTGAAGAAGCGGCAGAAGCCTGCGACAAGATCGGCGGGAACGAGTGGGTCGTCAAAGCCCAGGTTCACGCTGGCGGTCGCGGTAAAGCGGGCGGCGTCAAGCTGGTTCGCAGCAAGGAAGACGCCAAGGCGTTCGCTGCACAGTGGTTGGGCAAGAATCTGGTCACCTACCAGACCGATGCCAACGGTCAGCCCGTCTCCAAGATTCTGGTCGAATCCTGCACCGACATCGCCAAAGAGCTGTACCTGGGCGCTGTGGTCGATCGTTCGAGCCGCCGCATCGTGTTCATGGCCTCCACCGAAGGTGGTGTGGACATCGAGAAAGTCGCGCACGACACGCCTGAAAAAATCCTCAAGGCCACTATCGATCCACTGGTCGGCGCTCAGCCGTTCCAAGGTCGTGAGCTGGCGTTCCAGCTGGGTCTGGAAGGCAAGCAAGTTCAACAGTTCGCCAAGATCTTCGTGGGCTTGGCCAAGCTGTTCAAGGATCACGACCTGGCCCTGCTGGAAGTGAACCCGCTGGTGATCAAGGCCGACGGCGACCTGCACTGCCTCGATGCCAAGATCAACATCGATGCCAACGCCATGTACCGTCAGCCGAAGCTGAAAACCTTCCACGACCCGTCCCAGGACGATGCCCGTGAAGCCCACGCTGCCAAGTTCGAACTGAACTACGTTGCCCTGGAAGGCAACATCGGCTGCATGGTCAACGGTGCTGGCCTGGCCATGGGTACCATGGACATCGTCAACCTGCATGGCGGCAAGCCAGCCAACTTCCTCGACGTGGGCGGCGGTGCTACCAAGGAGCGCGTTACCGAAGCGTTCAAGATCATTCTGTCCGACAGCAATGTCGCGGCCGTTCTGGTCAACATCTTCGGCGGCATCGTTCGCTGCGACATGATTGCCGAAGGCATCATCGGTGCGGTGAAGGAAGTCGGCGTCAAGGTTCCGGTCGTCGTTCGCCTTGAAGGCAACAATGCCGAACTGGGCGCTAAAGTACTGGCAGAAAGCGGTTTGAACATCATTGCTGCAACCAGCCTGACCGACGCTGCTCAACAAGTTGTCAAAGCTGCGGAGGGCAAGTAATGAGCGTCCTGATCAATAAAGACACCAAAGTCATCTGCCAGGGCTTCACCGGCTCGCAAGGTACTTTCCACTCCGAACAAGCCATCGCCTACGGCACCAAGATGGTCGGTGGCGTCACCCCAGGCAAGGGTGGCACCACCCACCTGGGCCTGCCGGTGTTCAACACCGTCAAGGAAGCCGTCGAGGCGACCGGCGCCGATGCTTCGGTCATCTACGTACCAGCGCCATTCTGCAAGGACTCCATCCTTGAAGCGGCGTTCGGCGGCATCAAGCTGATCGTGTGCATCACCGAAGGCATCCCGACCCTGGACATGCTGGACGCCAAGGTCAAGTGCGACGAGCTGGGCGTGACCCTGATCGGCCCTAACTGCCCAGGCGTCATCACGCCAGGCGAATGCAAGATCGGCATCATGCCTGGCCACATTCACTTGCCAGGCAAGGTCGGTATCGTGTCGCGCTCCGGCACCCTGACCTACGAAGCTGTCAAGCAGACCACCGACGCCGGCTTCGGTCAGTCGACCTGTGTCGGCATCGGCGGTGACCCGATCCCGGGCTCCAACTTCATCGACATCCTGAAGCTGTTCCAGGAAGACCCGAAGACCGAAGCGATCGTCATGATCGGTGAGATCGGCGGTTCGGCTGAAGAAGAGGCCGCAGCCTACATCAAGGCCAACGTCACCAAGCCTGTCGTTTCCTACATCGCCGGTGTTACCGCACCTGCGGGCAAGCGCATGGGCCACGCTGGCGCCATCATTTCCGGCGGCAAGGGCACTGCAGACGAGAAGTTCGCAGCCCTGCAGGACGCAGGTGTCAAAACCGTGCGTTCGCTGGCCGACATCGGCAAGGCCTTGGCCGAGCTGACCGGTTGGGAAGTGAAGAAGTAATACCGCTGCACCCCCCACGCGCACAAAGGCCACCTTCGGGTGGCCTTTGTCGTATCAGGGGGCTGCTTCATCTGACGAAGCTTTGCGCGGCAGGGTAGGGGTAAAGCGATTAGGTTTTTTCGATGGCTGTGATAGGAATTTTCGTACATACGCCGTGTTCAGCCAGCGGATAATACCGATCGTTCCGTTCACGCAGACGACAATGGCGTACGCACATCGGACAACACGCACTGTGCCAGTGCGTTTGAAGGGTAAACCGGTTAATCTACGCGACTATTTTGTGCCCGTGCCCCAAAAGGGAACGACACGCTAAACGGGTCTGGCCTACCAAGCCGGGCAGCATTTCCCTCACCCATGGGGAAATCCCCTCACGAATCCCGATTTCAGCAGTGTGGTACTACCTCAAATGAAAGTTCTTAAAGGCCAGGATATCCTGGCGCTTGGCTTTATGACGTTCGCGCTTTTCGTAGGCGCTGGCAACATCATCTTCCCGCCCATCGTCGGCCTGCAATCCGGCCCGCATGTATGGATGGCTGCGCTGGGCTTTTTGGTCACGGCGGTAGGGCTGCCTGTGATCACCGTGGTCGCCCTGGCCAAGGTAGGCGGCGGCATGGATGCGCTGAGCAGCCCGATTGGCAAGTTCTTCGGTGGCCTGCTGGCAGCCGTTTGCTACCTGTCGGTCGGCCCCTTGTTCGCAACACCGCGTACCGCGACGGTATCGTTCGAAGTGGGTGTGGCGCCGTTGACGGGTGAAAGCCCGCTGGCGTTGTTCATCTACAGCCTGGTCTACTTCATCGTGGTGCTGGCGGTGTCGATGTACCCTGGCAAGCTGCTGGACACCGTGGGTCGGTTCCTGGCACCGCTCAAAATCATCGCGCTGGCCGTGCTTGGCATCGCGGCATTCGCATTGCCAGCGGGCACCATTGGCGAGGCGCAGCCTGCCTATGCTGCTGCTGCGTTCTCCAAGGGCTTCTCCGACGGCTACCTGACCATGGATACGCTCGGGGCGCTGGTATTTGGCATCGTCATCGTCAACGCCATCCGCTCGCGCGGCGTTGAGTCGCCCAAGTTGATCACCCGCTATGCCATCATTGCCGGGCTGATTGCCGGTGTTGGTCTGGCGCTGGTGTACATCAGCCTGTTCCGCCTGGGCGCCGGTAGTCACGAAATCGCGGCAGGGGCCAGCAACGGTGCGGCCGTGCTGCACGCCTATGTGCAACATACCTTCGGCTCGCTAGGCAGCGGCTTCCTGGCCGTGTTGATCGCGCTGGCCTGCCTGGTGACTGCCGTGGGCCTGACCTGCGCGTGTGCCGAGTACTTCAGCCAGATCCTGCCGTTGTCCTACCGCGCACTGGTCGTGATCCTGGCGGGCTTCTCGCTTCTGGTGTCCAACCTGGGGCTTACCAAGCTGATCATGTTCTCGATCCCTGTGCTTACCGCCATCTACCCGCCGTGCATCGTCGTGGTGGGGTTGAGCTTCGTGAACGACCTGTGGAACTCGCCAACGCGCATCCTTGGCCCGGTAATGCTGGTCTCGTTGCTGTTCGGCATGGTCGATGCCGTTAAAGGCAGCAGCATTGCCCACGTGCTCCCGGACTTCATGGCGCACTTGCCGTTGAGCGATCAGGGCCTTGCCTGGCTGGTGCCGTCGGTGGTGACCTTGGTGGGTGCAGTGGTATGCGATCGCATGCTCGGCAAGCCCCGTCAGGCCATGGCATGAGTCGCTAAGCACAAGGTCCGGCATTGGCCACAAGCCATGGGATGCTGGACCCACCGCTTGGCAGCGCAAGCCCCGCATTCGCAAGGATGCGGGGCTTTTGTTCGCATGCACCCTGCCAAACGCCGCAAGCGAACCGCCCTGGAAATTATTCTTCGGAGTTTGCGTGCCTTTTGCGGCTTGCCAGCGTCGAAAGACGGTCTTTATGCTTTCGGCACATGGCACCTACGGATCTCTGCATGAACTTCATCCTGAGTAATCTCAATAACCTCATAGCGGCATGCTGGTTCGTGCTGTGCTGGGGCGGTTATACGCGCTATGCCATCTGGAAGGGGCGGGACACTGCATGCCTGGCCAGCGTGCTGCATTTGTATCGCGAGGACTGGATGCGCAGGATGCTGCTGCGTGACAACCGCATTGCCGATGCCAGCGTGATCGGCAACCTGGAACGCAACGCCTCGTTTTTTGCCTCCAGCACCCTGATCATTCTCGCCGGTATCCTGACGGTGCTGGGAGCTTCCGACCGCGCGTTGTCGTTGCTGGCCGACCTGCCGTTGGTACAGCAGGCCTCCCAAGGGATATCGGAGATCAAGTTGCTGTGCCTGGCCACGGTGTTCGTGTATGCCTTCTTCACGTTCAGCTGGTGCATGCGTCAATACAACTTCGCTGCTGTCTTGGTGGGCTCGGCGCCCATGATCGGCGAGCGCCAGGTCAGCGAACTAGAACGCAAGGCCTTTGCCTTGAGGGCGGCCAGGGTGTTGTCGTTGGCTGCCAACCAATTCAACTTCGGGCTGCGCGCCTATTACTTCGGCATGGCCATGTTGAGCTGGTTTATCAACCCTTGGTTGTTCATGGCGGTAAGTGTAGGGGTTGTGCTGATTCTTTATCGCCGCGAGTTCCACTCGGACGTGCTTGACGTCATGGTATTCACCCCCACCGAAAGTTCGACAGGTGAGGTGCATGCCTCCCAGTCCACTGTGCCTAACTGAAACGATTAGTCCATGAATGACAGGCATAAAAAAACCCGACATTGTCGGGTTTTTTGATCGGTTCGATTACTGCTTGGCAGGATCGGCCGGAGTCGTGGTGGTTGCTGGAGTGGCTGGGGAAGCCTCTTCGGCAGCCTTACGATTGGCTTCGGCCTGGTCTTGGGCAGCTTCGGCGTTTTCCTTGGCAGCGTCGTTCATCTTGTCCTGTGCGTCACCCATCTTCTCCTGGGCTTCTTCACGGTGTTCTTGTGCGTCCTGGGCTTTGTCTTCGCTCGCTTTATCGCAAGCAGCCAGGCCCATGGCAGCAGCCAGCATCAGAGCAAAAGCAAATGGTTTACGCATGAGGGTGTCTCTCCTTGGTGGAATAAGTTGACTTGATGCTTCGAGTCGGGGCCTGCTGGATTAGTTCCACCGTCAGTACACAGATATTAAATATCTTGAAACTGAACTTCCGGCCCTGGCGAGTGTTTCGCACTAATGTGGGTTATCCGTTGCGGGCAACTGCCACTTAGCCGGTATCACAATGTACGCGAGGTACGAACATGCATGGCTCTTTGCTGGTCTGTATCGACGCCCGTCCTAACCCGGAAACGTTACACCGCCCGCGGCAAGCAGGGCGGCACAGCGGCTCGCCATGACCCGCTCGGATTTGAAGATCGAACCATGCAGGCCCTTGAAATCGATTTGGCAGCCCCCATCTGCATGACATCCGCCGCCAACGCAGCCATTGCGCCGCTTGGCGACCACTGTCATCTGATCGGAGTTTGAAGAACATGAGCGTGGAGACTCAAAAAGAAACGCTGGGCTTCCAGACCGAGGTAAAGCAACTGCTGCACCTCATGATCCATTCCTTGTACTCGAACAAGGAGATCTTCCTGCGCGAACTGATCTCCAACGCCTCCGACGCCTCCGATAAGCTGCGCTTCGAGGCGCTGGCTAAGCCTGAACTGCTCGAAGGCGATGCCGACCTGAAGATTCGCCTGAGCTTCGACAAGGAGGCCGGTACGGTCACCCTCGAGGATAACGGCATCGGTATGACCCGCGATGACGTCATCGCTCACTTGGGCACCATTGCCAAATCCGGCACTGCCGACTTCATGAAGAACCTCACCGGCGATCAGAAGAAAGACTCGCACCTGATCGGTCAGTTCGGCGTGGGCTTCTACTCGGCATTCATCGTGGCCGATCAGGTCGATGTCTACAGCCGTCGTGCAGGCCAGCCTGCCAGCGAAGGCGTGCACTGGTCGTCCAAGGGCGAGGGCGAGTTCGAAGTTGCGACCGTCGACAAGCCTGAGCGCGGTACCCGCATTGTCCTGCACCTGAAAAAAGACGAGCTGGAATTCGCCGATGGCTGGCGCCTGCGCAACGTGGTCAAAAAGTATTCCGATCACATTGCCCTGCCAATCCAGTTGCCCAAGGAGCAGGCAGCCGCCGAAGGCGAAGAGCAGCCAGCCGAAGAGTGGGAAACCGTCAACCGTGCAAGCGCCCTGTGGACCCGTCCGCGTACCGAGATCAAGGACGAGGAATACCAGGAGTTCTACAAGCACATCGGCCATGACTTCGAAAACCCGCTGGCCTGGAGCCATAACAAGGTCGAAGGCAAGCTCGAATACAACTCGCTGCTGTACGTGCCTGCCCGTGCACCGTTCGACCTGTACCAGCGCGAAGCCCCGCGCGGCTTGAAGCTGTACGTGCAGCGCGTGTTCATCATGGATCAGGCCGAGTCGTTCCTGCCGCTTTACCTGCGCTTCATCAAGGGTGTCGTGGACTCCAACGACCTGTCGCTGAACGTGTCGCGGGAAATCCTGCAGAAAGACCCGATCATCGATTCGATGAAGACCGCGTTGACCAAGCGCGTGCTGGACATGCTCGAAAAACTGTCCAAGAACGAACCCGAGCAGTACAAGAGTTTCTGGAAAAACTTCGGTCAGGTATTGAAAGAGGGCCCGGCCGAAGACTTTGCCAACAAGGAAAAGATCGCTAGCCTGTTGCGCTTCGCGTCCACCCAGGACGAAAGCGGCGAGCAGAGTGTGTCGCTGGCTGACTACCTGGCCCGCGCCAAGGAAGGGCAGGACAAGATCTACTACCTCACCGGCGAGTCCTACGCGCAGGTCAAGAACAGCCCGCACCTCGAAGTCTTCCGCAAGAAAGGCATCGAAGTGTTGCTGCTGACCGACCGCATCGACGAGTGGCTGATGAGCTACCTGAACGAATTTGACGGCAAGGCGTTCGTGGATGTGGCCCGTGGCGATCTGGACCTGGGCAAACTTGATACCGAAGAGGACAAGAAGGCCCAGGAAGAAGTCGCCAAGGATAAGGAAGGCTTGGTCGAGCGCCTGAAAACCGCACTGGGCGAAAACGTCGCCGAAGTGCGTGTCTCCCATCGCCTGACTGATTCGCCAGCCATCCTGGCCATCGGCGAGCAGGACCTGGGGTTGCAGATGCGCCAGATTCTGGAAGCCAGCGGTCAGAAAGTGCCCGATTCCAAGCCTATCTTCGAGTTCAACCCAACCCACCCGCTGATCGAGAAGCTCGATCACGAACAGAGTGAGGACCGCTTCGCCGAGCTGTCGCACATCCTGTTCGACCAGGCCGCGCTGGCAGCCGGTGATAGCCTGAAGGATCCCGCAGCCTATGTGCGGCGCCTGAACAAGCTGTTGGTCGAGTTGTCTGCTTGAATTGACGTATGGCTAAAGCCCGCTTCGGCGGGCTTTTTTCATGGTGCAGCCTGAGGAGTACAGCATGAGTAAGGTAGTCGTCGAATCTTTGATCCACCACCTGTCCGGCAAGACCTTCGAAAGCCGTTTGGCCTATGAGCCCGGCGCCCTGGGTCGACCTGGCCTGGTGATGGCGCCCAACTGGATGGGCGTGACCGAAGGGGCCGAGCGCATCGCCAAGGAGGTGGCAGCGCAAGGTTATGTGGTGCTGCTCGTCGATCTCTATGGGCAGACCGTTCGCCCGGCGAATGCCGATGAAGCGGGCGCAGCAATGATGCCGCTCAAAAACGACCGCGGCGAGTTGCGCAGGCGCATGGAAGGTGCCCTTGCCCAGTTGCTCGGTCAGTCCAAGGCGCCACTGAGCCCAGGCAAGGTGGCTACCTTCGGGTTCTGCTTTGGGGGCTGCTGCGCGCTCGAATTGGCGCGTGCGGGGGCTGATCTTCGTGCAGCGATCTCCTTCCATGGCACGCTGGACACGCCTGACCCCGAGGATGCCAAACGCATCAAGGGCTCGGTCCTGGTGCTGCATGGCGCATCCGATCCCTTGGTGCCCAAAGAGCAGCTACCGGCATTCGAAGACGAAATGAACGCCGCCAAGGTCGATTGGCAACTGGTGAGCTATGGTGGGGCGGTGCATTCGTTCACCGACCCGGATGCCAACGTGCCCGGCAAGACGCAGTATGACCGGCGCACGTCCGAGCGCGCCTTCCGCGCGATGCACAACCTGCTGGCCGAGGTATTCCAGCGCTAGCGCGCAGGTGGCCGCAGCGATTGCCAGCCCTGCTTTGATGGCAAGGCTGGCGAACCGCACGCTGCGCGTGCAGGTCTAGTAGGTTTGCCCCCTTACAAGGAAGCCCACCATGATCGCCAGAGCACTGGCCTGCGTAGCGTTGACCGCCTGGCTGGGGCCAGGGGCCGAGGCCCGTGAATACCGTTACAGCGATGCTCACCTGCATTACGTGGATTTCTTCCAGGAATCCGAAGGTATGCCGGCGCTGCTCAAGGCCATGGACGCTGCAGGCATCGATCAGTCGATGATTTCGGGCATTCCCGTTGCCAAGAAATGGCATGAAGACGAGCCCAAGCGTCCCCGCTATTACGCCGGCGACGATGCGGACGCCTATTGGTACAGCGCCACCGATACCTATGTAGCAGCGGCACTGCAGCCATTGTCGGACGAACAACGCAAGCGATTCCATCCCTTCCTGACCGGCTTCAATCCAGTCGACAAGAATGCCGTGAGCCATATCGAACGCATGCTCGACCTTTACCCAGACCTCTGGCAGGGTATTGGCGAGGTATTCACCCGTCACGATGACCTGACGGCGTTGACCAGCGGCGAAACTCCGCGTGCCAACAACGAAGCCATGACACGGGTCTATCACCTGGCCGCCGAGCGCGACCTGCCGGTGCTGTTGCATTCCAACATCACTTCCAAGCGCGAGCGTAACCCGTTGTACCTGGCCGAGATCGAAGAGCCCCTGCGCAATCATCCGCATACGCGTTTCATCTGGGCACACGCCGGCAGCAGCATGGAAATTCACCGGCATCAGACACAGATGGATTTTCTACTGCCGGTGCTGACGCGATTACTCGAGGACTACCCGAACCTGTACGTGGACCTGTCGTGGAGTGTGCTCAAGCCCTACCTGCTCGATGAACAGGACGTCCCACGCAAAGCCTGGCTGGCGCTCGTTGAACGCTACCCAACGCGGTTCATGCTGGGCTCGGATGTGGTCGGCCGCTTCGATAGCCTGGGAGAGGAGATGGACAGTTTCAGGCCATTTCTGGATGCCTTGCCCGAGGATGTAGCCAGACGCGTGGCCAAGGACAACTTTCTGGCTGTGCTGCCCAAGGGTAAATGACAGCGTAGGTCGCGTCGGGCCCAACGGATCTGTTTTCCAGCGTAAATGAAAACGCCCCGAACCAGTCGGGGCGTTCTCTATTGGCGCGTCAGCGAATCACTTGCCTTCCCAGCGCTTGAGCACCAGGGTGGCATTGGTGCCGCCGAAACCGAAGCTGTTGCTCATGACCGTATCGATCTTGGCATTTTCTTCGGTCTTGCGCAGGATCGGCAGGTCAGCGACCGCCGGGTCCAGTTCGTCGATGTTGGCCGAGCCAGCGATGAAGTTGTTTTCCATCATCAGCAAGCAGTAGATCGCCTCGTGTACACCGGCAGCCCCCAGCGAGTGGCCGGACAGGCTCTTGGTTGAGCTGATCTTCGGTGCATTTTCGCCGAACACTTCGCGCACACCCTTCATTTCGGCAACGTCGCCCACTGGGGTAGAGGTGCCGTGGGTGTTCAGGTAGTCGATCGGCGTGTCGACGGTCGACAGCGCCTGCTGCATGCAGCGGATGGCGCCTTCGCCGCTTGGGGCGACCATGTCGTAGCCGTCGGAGGTGGCGCCATAGCCGATGATCTCGGCGTAGATCTTGGCGCCACGGGCCAGAGCGTGTTCCAGCTCTTCGACCACCACCATGCCACCGCCGCCGGCGATGACGAAGCCATCACGGTCCGCGTCATAGGCACGCGAGGCCAGTTCCGGGGTTTCGTTGCGCTTGGTCGACAGGGCGCCCATGGCATCGAACAGGAACGACTGGCTCCAGTGCTCTTCTTCACCGCCGCCGGCGAACACGATGTCCTGCTTGCCCCACTGGATCTGCTCCAGTGCGGTGCCGATGCAGTGAGCCGATGTAGCGCAGGCGGAAGAGATCGAGTAGTTGATGCCCTTGATCTTGAACGGCGTCGCCAGGCACGCCGAAACGGTGCTGCCCATGGTGCGAGTGACCCGGTAAGGGCCTACACGCTTGACGCCTTTTTCGCGCAGAGTATCCAGCGCTTCCATCTGGTTCAGGGTCGATGCACCGCCGGAGCCGGCCACCAGGCCGGTACGTGGGCTGGAGACCTGCTCATCGGTCAGGCCCGAGTCCTTGATGGCGTCCTGCATCGCCAGGTAGGCGTAGGCAGCCGCATGCCCGACGAAACGGAAGACCTTGCGGTCGATCAGCTCTTCGAGGTTGAGGTCGATGGAGCCGGAAACCTGGCTACGCAGCCCCATTTCCTTGTATTCCGGGTTGTAACGGATACCCGGACGGCTGTTGCGCAGGTTTTCGGTGACGGTAGCTTTGTCATTGCCCAGGCACGACACGATGCCCAGACCAGTGATAACGACGCGGCGCATGCGAATAACCCTTAGAAGTTGTCAGTGGAGGTGAACACGCCGACCCGCAGGCCTTCGGCGGTGTAGATCTCGCGGCCGTCGACGCTGACCGAACCATCGGCGATGGCCATGTTCAGCTTGCCTTTGAGCACGCGCTTGATGTGAATGTTGTAGGTGACGTTCTTGGCGGTAGGCAGCACCTGGCCGAAGAACTTCACTTCACCGGAGCCCAGTGCACGACCGCGGCCCGGCAGGCCTTGCCAGCCCAGGAAAAAGCCGACCAGCTGCCACATGGCATCGAGGCCCAGGCAGCCTGGCATCACTGGGTCGCCTTCGAAATGGCAGGCAAAAAACCAAAGATCAGGATTGATGTCCAGCTCGGCGACCAATTCACCTTTGCCGTACTTGCCGCCTTCTTCACTGATGTGGGTGATGCGATCGACCATCAGCATGTTCGGCGCGGGCAGTTGCGCATTACCTGGGCCGAACAGCTCACCGCGACTGCAGCGCAGCAGGTCTTCCCGAGTAAAGGCGTGTTGTTTGGTCATGCGAGCTCCTCAATAACCCCCTGCGGCAGGGGATGAATCTTCCCGGCCAGCCCGTCACGCATCGCGAACGGGGCGGCAGCCTACAGGTAGACTATTGCGTTGTAGTGAAAGTCACAGCGCACCTGTCGAAAGAAGTACAGGTGTGCACTGAAACGTCTATTTTCAGGTCCGAAAGGAGTCCTGTCCAGTGTTTAAGACTGCCGCACTTTAGCATTTATCGCCAGTCGCGGTTGCCTGTCCTGGCAGCCAGCGCACCAGCACCTGCTGCAATTCACTGCGGCGCAGGGGTTTGCTCAGATAGTCATCCATTCCTGCGGCAAGGCATCGTTCGCGATCACCCTGCAATGCATTGGCAGTCAGGGCGATGATCGGTACGTGTGCACCGTGGGTCAGCAGGCGCATCTGGCGCGTGGCCTCGTAACCATCCATGTAGGGCAGGCCACAGTCCATGAAAACGGCGGCGAAACGTTGCAGCCTGACCAGCTCCACGGCCTGCTGGCCGTCGTCGGCCGTGCTCACCTCAACGCCCAGGCTGCACAACATGGCCTCGGTGACGCTCTGGTTGACAGCATTGTCTTCGACCAGCAGTACCCTGGTGGGTTCGGTCCAGGCAAGCTGGCCGGGCGGCGCAGCGCGGCGGATCTGGCGCGCCGATGCTGGCAGTGCCAGTGGCATCTCCAGCGTGAAGGTCGAGCCATGGCCTTCAAGGCTCTGACCGTGCAGGTGCCCGCCCATGCGCTCGGCCAGGGTGCGCGCGATGGACAGGCCCAGGCCGGTGCCGCCGTAGCGGCGAGAAATCGAGCTGTCGGCCTGCTGGAAAGCGACGAACATCATCTCCAGACGATCATTGTCAATGCCGATGCCCGTGTCCTGCACGCTGCATGTCAGCCAGATGCGCTGCTCATCCATCAACTGCCAACGGGCTTCGACCCGCACCTGCCCCTGCTCGGTGAACTTCAGGGCATTACCGATCAGGTTCAGGAGAATCTGCCGGATCCGGGTAGGATCGCCGTTCACCTGCAACTGGGCGGTGTCCTCGGCCAGGCTCAAGTCGAGCGCCAGACCTTGTTGCTGTGCAGCATGCTGGAACGACTGGACGCAGTGGGTGATGAGCTCGCCGAGGTTGAAATCGATGTGTTCGAGCTGCAAGGCCGCCCGTTCGATCCGCGAAAAATCGAGGATGTCATTGATGACCCGCAGCAGATGCCCCGTCGACTCGCTCGCCACCGCGGTGTAGTCGGCCTGCTCGCTGCTCATCGAGGTGGTTTCGAGCAATTGCAGCATGCCCAATACGCCGTTTAGCGGTGTGCGCAGCTCGTGGCTCATCATGGCCAGGAAATCAGACTTGGCGCGGTTGGCCTGCTCGGCTTCCTCACGTGCCTGGATCAGCTCGGCGATGGCTTTTTTCTGCTCGGTGCTGGCCTGCTCGAGCGCATGCGCCAGGTTATTGATGTGCCGGGCCAGATGCCCTAGCTCGCTGTCGTCCACCACCGGAACCGGCGTGTCGTAGTGACCCTGCTGGATGGCCTTGACGGCATGGCCCATGTCGCTGATGGGCTTGGCCAGGCTCATGGCCAGACGGCGAGCCAGCAAAAATGTGAACAGCAGTGCGAACAACGCCAGCACTGCGGCCTTGATCACGATCTCCTGCTGACGCTGGCTGAACGCATCGTCCGACATGCCGACGATGACCCGGCCCAGGTAGTCATCGCCGATGGCCGGGGCAGCCGCCAGGCCTTCCTGCAAAAAGTCGCTTTCGAGTCGTATCTGCTGCAGACGAATCGGCGCTTGAAACACTTCCACCTGCTGGGCACGGTTGGTGCTTTCGTCAGACTGCTCGACGTACACCAGAATGTGATTGCGACTGTCCTGTACCTCCAGGAACCGCACGTGGGGAATGCTCAGCGTGGCGCGCATCAGGCCTTCAAGCACTTCGTTGTTGCCTGAGATGACCCCGTATTCGGACGCGGGCGCGAGCTGGTTGGCGATCAATTGGCCGGTGTGGTTGAGCTCCTGACGCAAATCCTGGATGCGCACGAACGTGAAGAAGCTGATCAATAGCAGCGTCAGCAGCAGCGCCGGGCCTAGGCTGATGATCTGCGTGCGCGTATGAATGTCCCAGTTCAGGCCCTTGGTCATGGGGTGCGCTCTCCATCAGCCAAGGCTTGGGCGGCGGTGTCGGGATCAATGGGCTCCAGGCCCAGCGCCCGTGCCACCTGCTGATTGCCGCTGACCCCGAAATGGGCTGGGTAGAGGCTGCGGGGCCAGCGCGCAGGTGATTGCCCGAGCAGGCTGTCGAGCACGCTTAACCAATCTTGCTGATCGCTGTAGGTGCTGGCCAGCGCGCCGGCACGGACGAATCCGGCATTGGGGCCAATCAGGGCCATTTGACGGCCGTAACTGCTGAGCAACAGGTTTTTCGCTGTCTTGGAATTGTACAGGTCCGGATCATCAAGCCCGAGCAGCACGTCACTGCTGCCCAGCAGGTGTTGCAGGGGGCGGCTGTCACGTGGGTCGGGCCAAGCCTGTGCCACGATCTCGAGGCCAAGCGGTTGCGCGGCACGGCGCAGATCATCAAGCAAAAACCCACTGTGTTCACCGTAGAGCACCCCGATGCGCCTGGCTTGCGGCAACAGGTAGCGGGTCAGGCGCAATTGCCGATCCAGTGGCGGGTCGCTCCACAACAAGGTGAGAAACCCGGGGCGTGACTTTCCCAGGCGCTGTTCCACCTGCACCCGGCTGACCCTCATGGCCAGTGCCGGTGGGCCGGCGGTTTGCGACAGGCGCCACTGTAATGCCTCGTCGTCCAGCAACACCAGGCGCAGGTCCAGGTCGAGCCGGCTCGGCGCAGGCAGCTCGCTGGCAGCCTGAAAATGCACGTGGTCGTTGGGGCGTCGACTTTCCAGGGCAGCGATGAAGCTGCGGATGCCGGGCTGGTCCTGGGCGCCGACCAGCAGGATCTCGCTGGCGGACAACTGCCCCAATGGCCACAGCCATAGCACCAACAGGCGCAGCAAGCGAACCATCAGAACTCCAGCTCCGCGCTCAGGCTCAGCCGCTGCCGGCTGTCATAGCGGTTCTGCACGGCGGTGGTGGGCTCATCATCCAGGCGTTGCTGCCACAGGGCTGCCAGTTCCAGATTGCTCCCGTACACGCGCCAGCGCTTGGCCACGCGCAGGTCCAGGCGCTCGTAGCGGTACTGATTGAGGGCATCGTCACCGTAGTAGAAAGCGCCACTGGACCAGCCGTGGCCCCAGTCCCTCATCCAGCCGGCAGAGCCGCTGTTGCTGGCGCTGAGGTTGCGGTCGGCAGGATTGCTGGCCCAGGCGTCGACATGGGCGAAGGTCAAGCGCAGCCGGTCGCGCAGGGTAGGGCGCCAATCGAACTGGGCCTCGCTGCCGCTGAAGCGCGCCCGGTTCGCATTGCTGGCAATGTACTGGTTGTTCTTGAGCGGCTCGCTGATCATGCCAGTGATTTCGTCGTAGAACACCTTCAGGTCCATGCTCAGGTCCAGGTCGCTGAAATAACCGTTGTAGCCCAGCTCACGCGAGCGCATGTGCTCCTGCTCCAGGTCACCAGGGCCGCGGGTCTTGACGAAGTATTCGCCATGCTGCTGGCCAAAGGCGTAGGGCATCAGGTTCTTGACGGTGTAGCTCCAGTTGACGTTGTTTTCGAACATGTCAGGCGACCGTACCGCCTCGGAATAGACGGCGCGCAGGCCATGGCGCGGGGTGATCAGGTAATTGACCGCCAACCGTGGGGTAAGCGAGCTGCCAGAGAGCCGCGAATCCTCGAACATGGCGCCGCCCTGCACGATCCAGTGCTCGTCGGCTCGCCATTCCAGTTGCCCGAAAAGCCGCCAGGTCTGGTCGTCGACGCTGCCATTGAAGTAGGTCTGCGAGTCGGCACGATCATAGCGATAGTTCATGCCGCTGAGCAGGCGCAGGCTGTCGGTCAGGCTGTAGGTGTCCTGTATTTCCAGGTCATAGCGGGTTTCGCGCGTGCTCTGGTCGACATCGCCGCACACCACGTCACTGCCGCCCTGACTGTTCCACTGTGCCTTGATCGCATCGACCAGGGCCTGCTCCTGGGGGTTGCTGCTAGGTGGCGGGTTGTTCGCGCCACGGGCTACCCGCTCGGCGTAATTGGGGTTCATCTGCCAGAGGCGGGTGAGTTCGGGGCTGAAGGACAGCGCCGCGTCGCAGGCTCGCCACACCTGCTGGCGGTCGAAATGCTGCGCCGAGCCCTGGACATACAGGCTGTGTTCAGCGGCAAAGTCGATGTTCCAACGCACCGAGCCTGCATAGTCCATGGCCTTGACGTCGGCATCCTTGCCGCGCTGGGTCACGAACGGGAATACCGGCTGGTAGGTATAAGGCCGCTGGTTGGTGCCTTCCTTGGCGGCCAGTTGCCATTCCAGTGTCTGGTCCACCGTCAGGGTATGGCTGGCGCTCAGGTTCAAACGTGTGGCGCGGCGGCTGTCACGGTAGTCCTGGCCGAACTGGTCATGGTCGAACCCGTCATCCTGCTGGCCCGACAGCGATAGACGCATATCGCCGTTGTCCCAGCCAAAGCCCTGGCTGGCATAGAAGTCGTCGATGCCGTTCTGCCCGCGTGTGACTTTCAGACGCGTGCCGTGGCTGTCGGCAGGATTGCGAGTGAGAATGTTCACCACGGCCATCAGGGCATTGGCGCCATAGCTGACCGTGTTCGGCCCCCTGAACACCTCGATCCGGTCGATGTCCTCCAGCGCCAGCGGGATATCGCTCCAGTCCACCGTCGCCAGCCCTGCCCGGTACACCGAGCGGCCGTCGATCAGCACCTGCATGCGACGTGCTTCGTTGACGTTGCTGCCGTGGTAATTGACGGTCGGTTGATTGCCCGCCCCGTAGCCCACCATCATGCCCGGCACGAGCCTCAGCAGTTCGGGAATGTCACGCGCGCCGCTGGCCCGGATCAACGCGCTGTCGAGCACGGTCATGCTCCCTGGCACCGCAGCCGGGGATTGTTTGAGGCGTGTTGCAGTCAAAACCTGTGGCAGGTCACTGTTGTCGATGAACAAGTCATCTGCCAGGGCAGGTGCACCGAGCAGGGCGGTCAACAGCAACAGCCGCGGGTAGGGAGGCGAGCCAGGGAGCACGGAGCGGCCTTGTATCGTGGGTAAACCGGCATGGTAAATGAACTTTGCCGTTTTGCCAGTGATCTGCGGCGGTATTGATGCTCGCCGACCGGTGGGTACATACCTGGCCTGGATGAGCGATGCCCGACCGGCCTTGGCGCGGGGCAGGCGACCCGTATAATGCGCCGGTCGCCATTTATTTTAGGTGTTAACGGATTGGATATGACTGATCAGCAACCTGTTGCAGTTCTGGGCGGCGGCAGCTTCGGCACGGCCGTGGCCAACCTGCTGGCACAGAACGGTGTGCCAGTGCGCCAATGGATGCGCGACCCGGCACAGGCCCAGGCGATGCGCGAGCATCGCGAGAACCCGCGTTACCTCAAGGGCATCGGGCTGCACGAAGGGGTGGAGCCGGTCAGTGACCTGCTGGCCACGCTTAAGGCCTGCGACCTGATTTTCGTGGCCTTGCCCTCCAGCGCCTTGCGCAGCGTATTGGCGCCACATGCCGACCTGTTGCGTGGCAAGGGGCTGGTCAGCCTCACCAAAGGGATCGAGGCCCAGACGTTCAAACTGATGAGCCAGATCGTCGAGGAGATCGCCCCGCAGGCGCGCATAGGTGTGCTTTCCGGGCCCAACCTTGCCCGGGAAATTGCCGAGCACGCCCTGACTGCCACCGTGGTGGCCAGTGAAGACGAGCTTTTGTGCCAGCAGGTGCAGGCTGTGCTGCATGGCAAGACTTTCCGCGTGTATGCCAGCAGTGACCGTTTTGGCGTGGAACTCGGCGGCGCCTTGAAGAACGTCTACGCCATCATCGCTGGCATGGCCGTGGCGCTGGGCATGGGCGAGAACACCAAGAGCATGCTGATCACCCGGGCACTGGCCGAGATGACCCGCTTTGCGGTCAGCCAGGGTGCCAACCCCATGACTTTCCTGGGCCTGGCCGGCGTGGGCGACCTGATCGTCACCTGTTCCTCGCCCAAGAGCCGCAACTACCAGGTGGGCTACGCGCTCGGCCAGGGGCTGAGCCTGGATGAGGCCGTGAGTCGGCTGGGGGAAGTGGCAGAGGGCGTCAATACCCTCAAGGTGCTCAAGGCCAAGGCCCAGCAGGCGCAGGTGTACATGCCCCTGGTCGCTGGCCTGCATGCCATCCTGTTCGAGGGCCGCACGTTGAACCAGGTGATCGAGCACCTGATGAGCGCCGAGCCGAAGACCGATGTCGATTTCATTTCCACCAGCGGCTTCAACTGAGCCCGGATAACCCTGGCAAAACGGCAAGGAGCGACACATGAACGATACCCCTGAACACGCCCAGCGCGAGTCCCTCATCCTGCGTGTGGTCTGGATGCTGGTTTTCCTGGTGGTCTGGCAATTGGCCGAGTTGGTGCTCGCAGGCCTGGTGGTGATCCAGTTGATCTATCGGCTGATCTACGGCGCCCCCAGCGCCAGCGTGATGGACCTTGGCGATAGCCTGAGCCAGTACTTGGCACAGATCGGACGTTTCGGCACCTTCCACACGGATCAGAAACCCTGGCCGTTTGCCGATTGGCCAGCACCACGCCCGGCCGACGGCGAGGCGCCCCACGTGGCGCGCGCGCCTGAGCCTGCCCAACCTGACCAAGAGCCCAAGCTGTGAACCTGTGGGTGTTGCGCCACGGCGAAGCCGAGCCGCGAGCCACCCGCGATGCCGAGCGGCGCTTGACCGCGCATGGTCGCGAGCAGGTGCTGCACAGCGCCGCACACCTGGCAGGCAAGCCCTTGCAGGCGATCATTGCCAGCCCTTATGTCCGGGCGCAGCAGACCGCTGCCTTGGTTCATGAGGCATTGGGGTTGAGCGAGCCGGTAAGCACGGTGCCGTGGCTGACCCCCGAGAGCGATGTGCAATATGCGATCGGCCAGATCGAGCGCCTTGGCCTTGATCACGTGCTGTTGGTCAGCCACCAGCCACTGGTCGGGCACCTGGTCGGGCTGCTCGAACACGGTCACCTGCAGCGGCCAGCCGCCATGGGCACTGCCAGCCTGGCGGAACTTGAGGGTGATTGGCCCCTGGCAGGCCTGATGACGCTACGGGCCTTGCACACGTCCCGCTGATTGCCTGCCGTGGCTTTGCCAAGCGGGTTTGCAAGGGAGGCAACTGGCATTTTTGTCAGTTGTTTCAATCGATTGCGGTTTGCTAGCTTTGCCACAAAGGACATGTACAAGGTTGGGTCGATGACGGGCGAAATGTGGAAATTGTTGTGCTCGCTGGACCTGCAAACCACCACTGAGAAGGTCGAGCAAGGCATCGCCCTGGATCACGCCCAGCACAGCTTGCTGCGGGAGGTCGCCGACGCCAAGTTCTACCATCTGATGCGCAAGATCCAGACGGACACGGCGCTTGAGGAAAATCGACGTCAGCAGGCCGAGCAGGAGCTGCTCGCCTTGCAGCAAGCCTGCACCCGCGTGGCCCATCTGATGCAAACCAGCTGCCTGGCATTGCGCAGGCTGGAGCTGGACGCTGATGACCAGCGTCTGGCCCGTGAGGCGCTGGAAAGCCATCAAGTCTTCATCAAGGCGTGCCTGCGACGCTCGCTGGGCAGCTTTGATCGATCGGCATGACCTGATCGCCCTTGCCGATGACCTTTCCGAACGTTGCCTGAGCCCTGGTGGACACCCACAATGGGCCATTCTCTGCGCCCGGAAGCCCGCCATGCCGCAACCGATATTCTTTGCCCATGCCAATGGGTTTCCGTCGGCCACCTACGGCAAGCTGTTCGCCGCCCTGGCGCCGGACTACCACGTGCAGAGCCTGCCCCAGCACGGCCATGACCCGCGGTTTCCGGTGGACGCCAACTGGCAGAGCCTGGTGGACGAGCTGTTGTACCATCTTGAGCAGCAGCCCGACCCCGTTTGGGGCGTGGGGCATTCGCTGGGGGGTGTTCTGCATTTGCATGCCGCCCTGCGCCGACCAGAACTTTACCGGGGCGTGGTCATGCTCGACTCGCCCGTGCTGACCCGCGCAGACCAGTTGCTGCTGCGCGCCGCCAAGCACCTGGGCTTGATCGACCGCATTACCCCAGCCGGTCGGACGCTAGGGCGGCGCGCCGAATTCGAAGATCGGCTCAGTGCCCGCGCGTATTTCGCCAGCCGATCACTGTTCCGCCACTTCGACCCCGACTGCCTGGATGCCTACGTCGAACATGGCTTGCACGAGCAGCAGCACACGCTGTCCCTGCGCTTCGATCCTGCTACCGAAATCAGCATCTATCGCAACGTACCCCACCTGAACCCTGCGCCTGTCCGGCAGTTGCGCCTGCCGCTGGCCATGGTCCGTGGCCAGGCCAGTACCGTAGTGCGCCGCCATCATGCCTTGGCGGTGCGGGGCATACCGAAGGGGGAATACCACAGCGTTCCGGGTGGCCACATGTTCCCGCTGGAGCACCCGGAAGATACCGCCAGCCTGATCAAGGGCCTGTTCGATAGGTGGGGGCAGGCATGAACGTGCAGGTCGAAGACATACGCTTGAATCTTGGCCATATCGAACTGGCCGGCCACGTGTTCGGCCCCGAGGACGGCCTGCCGGTCATTGCGTTGCACGGCTGGCTGGACAACGCCAACAGCTTCGCGCGTCTCGCGCCTCGCCTTCAGGGCCTGCGCATAGTGGCCTTGGACATGGCCGGTCATGGCCATTCGCAGCATCGCCCGCCGGGTGCCGGCTACGCGCTGGCCGACTACGCCTACGACATCGTGCGCGCAGCCGAGCAACTGGGCTGGGAGCAGTTCGCGCTGCTGGGCCATTCGCTTGGCGCCATCATCAGCGTGCAACTGGCCGCCGCACTGCCCGAGCGCGTCAGCCACCTGGCACTTATCGATGGCCTCATCCCGCCCACCGGCGAAGAGCAGGACGCCCCCGAGCGCCTGGGGATGGCGCTGCGTGCACAGATGCGCCTCGATACCAAGCGCAAGTCGGTGTACAGCACGCAGGACCAAGGCGTGGAGGCACGCATGAAGGGCATGGTGGCGGTGAGCCGCGAAGCGGCCGAGCTGCTGGCCCAGCGTGGGCTGATGCCCGTGGCCGGGGGGTACAGCTGGCGCAGCGACAGCCGCTTGACTTTGCCCTCGCCAGTGCGCCTGACGCAAGGCCAGGCAATGGCCTACGTGCGACACGTCAAGTGCCCCGGCTGCCTGGTGGTGGCAGCGCAGGGCATGCTGGCACGTCGCGAAGGGCTGCTTGAGCAGCTACCCTTTGAACAGGTGACCTTGCCCGGTGGCCATCACCTGCACCTGAACGATGAGCAGGGCGCAACGCTTGTAGCAGACTGTTTCAATCGCTTCTTTGGCTTTGCTTGACTTGCACCGGACAAGTGTCGAGGCTTGGCGGGTTGATCAGGGAGACAACCATGCAATTGCCAGACATGTACATGCTTCACCTTGACGCCGGGCGCCGCGTGGTTTGCCTATGACTGCGCCTGTCGCCTGGCGTTGCCTGCTGGCCGCCGGTACGCTGCTCGCCAGCTCTACGCTCTGGGCCGGCGGCCTGCCCGTGCCAGTGGACGCCAAGATTGTCGACCAGCGCCCGGCCGTGGAGCAGGAGCGCGTCTACCCATTGGGGCCACTGCGCAAGATCAGCGGCCGCCTGCGGGTGGAGGATAAAGTCGAGAGCCGTGGCCAGGTCAGCTCCACGACCTATGAACTGCCGGTTGAGCGCTCTGCGCGGGAGGCGTTCACGCGCGCGCGCGAGAGCTTGCAGCAAGAAGGCGGGTACCCGTTGTTCTGGTGCCAAGGCCGCGATTGTGGCGAGGCCAGCCTGTGGGCCAACGAAGTCTTTGCCAATGCTCGGCTCAATGGTGGCGATGAGCGCCAGGCGTTCATCCTGCTACGCCGCTCTGCCGACCAGGCTGATACGTTGGTCGCACTCTACAGCGTGACCCGTGGCAACCGGCGGGCCTACCTGCATGTGGAGGAGTTCGTCGCAGCCCACCCGTTGGGTGAGCTGCTGCCCACGGCTGCAACCGTGCTGCGTGAGATGCGTGACACCGGCAAGCTTGATTATCCTGATTTGAGCGACCCGCAGCCGGCCTGGGCAACCCTGCTTGCACGCAGCCTCAACCTGGACAGCACCTTGCGCGCCACCCTCAGCGGCGCCCAGGCCGAGGCCTGGCGTGAAGCGCTGATAAAGGCCGGTGTACGCAGCGCTCGCCTGGAAGTCGGCGACTCGCCCACCGATGGCCTGCACCTCGAACTGATTCGTTGACGGGCAAGACCATGGTTGAAAATGACCGCTTGCTGATCCAGATCCTGTTGCTGGCATTGCTGGGCGCCGGCCTGTGGGTCATGGCCCCCTTCATTTCGGCGCTGCTGTGGGGTGCCATCCTCGCATTCGCCAGCTGGCCCCTGATGCGTTTTCTCACCCGCGTGCTGGGTGGACGCGAAACCCTCGCCGCCGGGCTGCTGACCAGCGCCTGGATCCTCATCGTGGCGCTGCCCTTGGTCTGGCTGGGCTTCAACCTGGCCGACCACATTCGTGATGCAACCTTGTTCGTGCGTGATGTGCAGGTCGATGGCCTGCCGGATGCGCCCGTGTGGCTGGTCGACATCCCGTTGGTAGGCGAACGCATGGCCAGCTGGTGGTCGTCGCTGGACCAGCAGGGTGCTGCGCTACTGGCGTCGGTCAAACCCTACCTGGGGCAAGTGGGTAACTGGTTGCTGGCCCGCAGCGCGCAGATTGGCAGTGGCGTGCTGGAGCTCACCCTGAGCCTGGTCTTCGTGTTCTTCTTCTATCGCGACGGGCCGCGGCTCTCGGCGTTCGTGCTGCGGCTGCTGCACCGGCTGACCGGCGAGCGTGCCGAGTATTACCTGAACCTGGTAGCCGGCACGGTGCAACGGGTGGTCAACGGTGTGATCGGTACGGCGGCGGCGCAAGCCCTGCTCGCCTTGATCGGCTTTCTCATCGCAGGCGTGCCGGGTGCCATCGTGCTTGGGTTGGTCACCTTCATGCTCAGCCTGATCCCCATGGGCCCGCCGCTGGCCTGGCTGCCGGTGACCGGCTGGCTGGTATGGAAGGGTGAGTACGGCATGGCGATCTTCATGGGCATCTGGGGCACCTTCGTCATCAGTGGCGTGGACAACGTGCTCAAGCCCTACCTGATCAGCCGTGGCGGAGACCTACCGCTGGTGATCGTGTTGCTCGGCGTGTTCGGCGGCCTGATTGCCTTCGGCTTCATCGGCCTGTTCATTGGCCCGACGTTATTGGCCATAGGCTACAGCCTGCTGCTGGACTGGAGTCGCAACGTGCAGCCCACCCCGACTGCCTAGCCCTGCTGCCTGGCCGAACACCTTTCTTTACGTGTTCTTTATGCCAGGCCTGCCGCTTCGATCTCGAGCCTTTACGCTGGCCTGACCGAAAATCCCCGTAAAGCGGCCACTGCCGCATCAACGGGGAATCATTCATGAACGTGCTCGAAGGGATGTCACTGCTGATCGCGGTGGCCATGGCGGTGTACCTGCTGACGGCGCTATTGCGCGCCGATCGCAGTTAAGGGGTCGCCCATGCATGCCTACGATATCGCCTTGCTGCTGGCCTTCTTCGCCATAGTCCTGCTACCGGCCCCTTGGCTGGGAAGGTTCTACTTCAATGTCATGGAGGGCCGGCGCACGTGGCTTACGCCATTACTGGGACCGATCGAAAATGCCTGCTACCGGCTGGCTGGGATTTGCCCATCGCAGCAACAGGGCTGGCGCCACTATGCCCTGGCGCTGCTGATCTTCAATTTGGTTGGGTTCCTCCTGCTGTTCGGCGCGCTGTTGGGCCAAGGCCTTCTGCCGTTGAATCCGCAGCGCTTACCCGGTCTTGAGTGGTCGCTGGCCTTCAACACCGCGGTCAGTTTCGTGACCAACACCAACTGGCAGGCCTACAGTGGCGAGGCCTCCATCAGCTACCTGAACCAGATGCTCGGCCTGACCGTGCAGAACTTTGTCAGTGCTGCCACGGGCCTGGCCGTGCTGGTAGCCCTGTGCCGTGGTATCGCCCGTCGCAGCAGTGCGGCCCTGGGCAATTTCTGGGTGGACATGACCCGGGCCACGCTTTATGGGCTTTTGCCCATGTCCTGGCTGCTGGCGCTGCTGTTGGTCTGGCAGGGCGTGCCACAGACCTTCAGCGACTATGCCCATGCCCTGACGTTGCAAGGGGCCGAGCAGTTGATCCCGCTCGGCCCGGCAGCCAGCCAGATTGCGATCAAGCAGCTGGGTACCAACGGCGGCGGCTTCTTCGGCGTCAATTCGGCGCATCCGTTTGAAAACCCGACAGCGTGGAGCAACCTGTTCGAGGTATCGGCGATCATCCTGATTCCCGTGGCTCTGGTGTTCATGTTCGGCCATTACGTGAAAGACCTGCGCCAGAGCCGCGCCATTGTGGCCTGCATGCTTGCACTGTTTCTGGTCGGCGGCGCCTCGGCCTTGTGGGCCGAACATCAGCCCAACCCAGCGCTGCACGCCAGCGAGGTAGAGCAGGCAGCCCCTCTGGAAGGCAAGGAAAGTCGCTTTGGCACCACCGGATCGGTGTTGTGGACGGTCACCACCACGGCCGCTTCCAACGGTTCGGTCAATGCCATGCACGACAGCCTCAACCCACTGACCGGCATGGTGGCCATGGTCAACATGATGGTCGGCGAAGTCATCTTCGGCGGCGTCGGGGCGGGCCTGTACGGCATGTTGCTGTTCGTGCTGATCGCGGTGTTTCTCTGCGGGCTGATGATCGGCCGCACGCCGGAATACCTGGGCAAGAAGCTTCAAGCCCGTGAGGTGCAGCTGTTGGTGGCGACCTTGTTGGTGATGCCGGTCGGCGTGCTGGTACTGGCCGCCGTCGCTGCCAGCCTGCCAGGGCCGGCCACAGCGGTCAGCAACCCCGGTGCCCATGGCTTCAGCCAGTTGCTGTATGCCTATACCTCCGGGGCCGCCAACAACGGGTCAGCCTTCGCAGGCTTTGGCGCCAACACGGTGTTTCACAACCTCATGATCGGTCTGGCGATGCTGATCGGCCGTTTTGGTTACATCCTGCCAATCCTGGCGCTGGCAGGGAGCCTGGCAGCCAAGCCACAGGCACCTCAAGGCCCCAACAGCTTCCCCACCCATGGGCCACTGTTCACCTTCCTGCTGCTGCTGACCCTCCTGCTGGTAGGCGGGCTGACCTTCCTGCCGACCTTGGCCTTGGGGCCGATTGCCGACCATTTGAGCCAGGCCTATTGAGAGATGACCATGAACATGCCCATTCCAGAGATCAAGGCCCAACCAGACGCAGCAGCCCAGACGCGGCTGGCCGCGCTGTGGCGGCCGGCATTGCTGCAGGCGTTCCTCAAGCTCGATCCGCGTCAGCTCAAGCGCTCACCTGTCATGCTGGTGGTGGCCATCACGGCCGTACTGACCACCGTGCTGTGCCTGACCCCAGCCAATGGCGTCACCCCAGGCGTTGCGGTGCAGATCGCCGCCTGGCTGTGGTTCACCGTGCTGTTTGCCAACTTCGCCGAGGCCCTGGCCGAAGGCCGGGGTAAAGCCCGTGCCGACAGCCTCAAAGCCGGCAGCCAGGGGCTCTCGGCCAGGCGGCGCAACCCGGATGGCAGCTTCGACAACGTCCCGGCCGCGTCCCTGCGCAAGGGTGATGTCGTCCGGGTGGAGGCTGGGGAGATGATCCCCGCCGACGCCGAGGTGATAGAAGGCATCGCTGCCGTCAACGAGGCAGCCATCACCGGGGAATCCGCGCCCGTCATTCGCGAGTCAGGCGGCGATCGTTCGGCGGTGACCGGCAACACCCGTCTGGTGTCGGACTGGCTGCTGATCCGCATCGCCAGCAACCCCGGTGACTCTACCCTGGACCGCATGATCGCCCTGGTCGAGGGCGCGCGCCGGCAAAAAACGCCCAACGAGATCGCCCTGGACATGCTGTTGATCGGCCTGACCCTGGTGTTTCTGATCGTGGTGGTGACCCTGCAACCCTTTGCTCACTTCGCTGGGGGCAGCTTGCCGCTGATCTTCCTGGCCGCGTTGCTCGTCACACTCATTCCCACCACCATCGGCGGCCTGCTCTCGGCCATCGGCATCGCCGGCATGGACCGCCTTGTGCGCCTCAATGTCATCGCCCGTTCAGGGCGCGCCGTGGAAGCCGCAGGCGATGTGCACACCTTGATGCTGGACAAGACCGGTACCATCACTTTCGGTAACCGCCGCTGCAGCGCACTGTACGCTGCGCCCGGGGTGACGGCCCGTGAGCTGGGGGAGGGGGCTTTGCTGGCTTCGCTGGCCGACGACACGGCAGAGGGCAAGTCGATCGTCGAGTACCTGCATCAGCTTCATGATTTCGTCGAACCGCCGGCCGGGCACTACCAACCGGTGGCCTTCACTGCCCAGACACGCCTGTCTGGTATCGACCTGGGGGCACATCGTTATCGAAAAGGCGCCGTCGATGCGCTCCTTGCCTTCATCGATATGCCGCGCGCGGATATGCCGCCAGCCCTTGCCCGTGAGGTAGAGCGCATCGCCCAGTCAGGCGGTACGCCGCTGCTGGTCTGCGTCGACAAGCGCCTGTTGGGCGTGATTCACCTCAAGGATGTGGTCAAACCTGGCATTCGCGAACGCTTTGCCGAACTGCGCAAACTGGGCATCAGGACCGTGATGGTCACTGGCGACAACCCGCTCACGGCAGCCGCGATCGCGGCCGAAGCAGGCGTGGACGATGTGCTGGCCGAGGCTACACCGGAGAAAAAACTGGCGCGCATTCGCCAGGAGCAGCAAGACGGGCGCCTGGTGGCCATGTGCGGCGATGGTGCCAACGACGCGCCAGCCCTGGCCCAGGCGGATGTGGGCATGGCCATGAACGATGGTACCCAGGCTGCCCGTGAGGCGGCCAACATGGTCGATCTGGACAGTGATCCGACCAAGCTGCTGGACGTGGTGCACGTTGGCAAGGCGCTGCTCGTCACCCGTGGGGCGCTGACCACCTTTTCCATCGCCAACGACGTGGCCAAGTATTTCGCCATATTGCCAGCCTTGTTTGCGGTGATTTACCCGCAGCTGGGCGTGCTCAACGTCATGCAGCTGGCAAGCCCGCAGAGCGCCATCCTGTCTGCCATCGTGTTCAACGCACTGATCATCGTCGTGCTCATTCCGTTGGCCCTGCGTGGGGTGCAGATCAAGGCTGCCAGCGCTGCGCAGCTGCTCAGGCGCAACCTGCTGATCTACGGACTGGGCGGCATCATCGTACCGTTTGCCGGCATCAAGGTCATCGACCTGTTGCTCAACGCCTTGCACCTGGTCTGAGGAGGCCATCATGACTGCATACCTACGCCCGGCCCTGAGTCTGCTCCTGTCGATGACCTTTCTGACAGGTGCGCTGTACCCCTTGGCAGTCACGGGTATTGCCCAGGTGGCGTTCCCCTACCAGGCCAATGGCAGCCTGGTGCAAGACGAGCAGGGGCGTGTGCGCGGCTCTGCCTTGATCGCCCAGCGCTTCGAGGGTGACGGTTGGTTTCATTCCCGTCCTTCGGCAGGTGATTTCGCGACCGTGGCCAGCAGCGCGAGCAACCTTGCCCCTGGCAATCCCGCGTTGATGCAGCGTGTCCAGGCACAGGCGGGTGCGTTGTACCGGCCAGGGCAGGGGCCGGTCCCCTTGGCCTTGGTCACGACCTCGGGCAGTGGGCTGGACCCCCACCTGCCGCCGCAGGCCGTGGCGTATCAATTGCCACGGGTAGCTGCCGCCCGGCATCTACCCGTCGAACGCTTGCAGAGTCTGCTCGAAGCCGCCACGCTGCGCCCATTGGTGGGCCCTGCGGTGGTCAACGTCCTGGCCCTTAACCAGGCGCTGGAAAAGACGAGCCGTTCGGGCCAGGGCCTGTGACCCTTGCTGTGAAGGAAACCCCATGAGTGACTCCGACCGCGCCGATGCGCTGCTGGCGACTTTCCCCCAGCCAGGGCGAGGCCGGCTGAAGGTGTTTCTTGGCGCCGCGCCCGGTGTCGGCAAGACCTTTGCCATGCTCACCCACGCCCATGCCCAGCAGCGCATGGGCCGCCCGGTACTGGTAGGCGTGGTCGAAACCCATGGCCGTGCCGAAACCGAGGCCCTGTTGGCAGGCTTGCGCCAGCAACCGATGCTACGCACCCGTTACCGAGGCGTGACCTTGCACGAAATGGACCTGGATGGGGTGCTCGGTACCCCGGGCAGCCTGGTGCTGGTGGACGAGTTGGCCCACAGCAACGCACCGGGCAGCCGCCACGCCAAGCGCTGGCAGGATGTGCAGGAATTGCTGGCCGCCGGCATCGACGTCTACACCACGGTCAATGTCCAGCACCTGGAGAGCCTCAACGACAAGGTGCGTGATATCACCGGTGTCCTGGTGCGTGAAACGGTGCCGGACTGGGTGGTGCACGAAGCGTTCGACCTGTTGCTGGTGGACTTGCCGCCGCGTGACCTGCTCGAACGCTTGCGCGAAGGCAAGGTGTATGTGCCTGAGCAAGCGCGCGCGGCCATCGACGCATTCTTTTCCCAGCGCAACCTCAGCGCGCTGCGCGAACTGGCCATGCAGGCCGCTGCCGCCCAGGTCGATGCCGATGCGGCCCAGGGCTATCGCCAAGGCGGCGCTGCAGCGCCAGCGCTGCGTGGGCGCTTGCTGGTCGGTGTGGATGGCGATGACCAGGCCGAGCGCTTGGTGCGTCATGCCAGCCGCGTGGCGCAGCGCCGGCACCTACCCTGGAGCCTGGTCCACGTGGACAACGGTCGCCTGCGCGACGAGAGCGGGCGCCAGCGGTTACAGGCCGCCCAGCAACTGGCCGAGCGCCTGGGTGGGGACGTGGTCGTGCTGCGCGCCGCGGAGGTGGCCCGTACACTGATCGAGCATGCCCGAGAGCGGCGTGCCAGCGTGGTACTGGTCGGACAGTCCCGAGACCGGTGGCGCCGCCGCCTGTTCGGCGCTGGTGTCGCTGCACGGCTGTTGCGGGCCAGTCAGGGTCTGGAGGTCAATGTGCTCGATCGCGACGTCCTGCGCTCGGCACCCAAGCCAACGGCCCGGTATGGGTGGGTGTGGCGACATTACTTGCTGGCGCTGGCAGCGACCGCTCTGGCGGCGGGCCTGGCCTGGGCAGTGGCCAGCGTGCTGGCATTGCCCAACATTTCCCTGGTGTTTCTGGCAGCGGTCCTGCTGGTGGCGGTGCGCACCAGCCTTGGCCCCGCCCTGGCCTGTGCGCTGCTTTCATTCCTGGCGTACGATTTTCTGTTCATTCCGCCCAACTTTTCCCTGAGTATCCAGCGCGAAGAGGACGTGCTGACCCTGGTGTTCTTCCTGCTGATGGCCGCGCTCACGGGTAACCTGGCCGCGCGCCAGCGCAGCCAGTTGCAGGCCCTACGTGAAACCCAGGCGCAAACCATCCAGTTGTTGGACCTGTCTCGACGCCTGACCGGGGCCACGGACCGTCAGGCGGTGCTGGAGGTTGCGCACCAGCACCTCGATGGTCGGCTTGGCTGGCAGGTCTGCATCCTGCAGCGCGACGAGCATGGCCAACTGCACATAGCCAGCGGCGGTCCCATTGCTTTCACCGATAACGAGCGCGCCGCGGCCCAGTGGGCCTGGCAGCACGACCAGGCGGCCGGGCGCAGCAGCGACACCCTGCCCGAAGGGCGTTGGTGGTGGTGGCCCTTGACCGTGGACAGCCAGCCTCTGGCCTTGATGGGTGTGTCTGAGCGCCCAGGCCAGGCACTCAGTGGCCCCGACCGGCGATTGCTTCGTGGCTTGGCGCAGCCTGTGGCCCAGGCCCTGGCGCGGGCGCAGTTGTCCGAGCAGTTGGAGGCGGCGCGTCTGCACGGTGAGACCGAACAACTGCGCAGTGCGTTGCTGGCCTCCGTATCCCACGACTTGCGCACGCCGCTGACGTCCATGCGCGGCAGCATCGACAGTTTGCTGGCGTTGGGCGAGGCCCTTGCCGAGTCGGACCGGCGTGAGCTGCTCGAAGGCACCCGCGACGAAGCCGAGCGGCTGGACCGCTATATTCAGAACCTGCTGGACATGACCCGCCTGGGGCACGGCAGTCTCAAGCTGGCACGGGACTGGGTAGCGCCTGCCGACATCGTGGGCAGCGCGTTGCATCGACTGCGCGCCGTGCTGGCACCCCTGAACCTGGAAACTCAGGTGCCGGCCAACTTGCCGCTGCTGTTCGTGCATGCCGCGTTGATCGAGCAGGCCCTGGTCAACGTGCTCGAGAATGCCGCGCGGTTTTCGCCTGCTCAGGGGCGGCTGCGCGTCGAGGTGACGGCGCGCGACCAGCAACTGCACATCGCCGTCAGCGATGAAGGCCCTGGCATTGCCCTGGCAGATCGGGACAAGGTCTTCGACATGTTCTACACCGCTGCCCGCGGTGATCGCGGTGGTCAGGGCACCGGCCTGGGCTTGGCGATCTGCCAGGGGATGATCGGGGCACATGGCGGTCAGGTCAGGGTTGGCGAGGGCATCGATGGCGTTGGCACCTGCATGACTTTATGCTTGCCGCTGCCTACCCAACCGGATACCGGAAGCGACCTGCCATGAGCCAGACCGCCACTTTGCTGGTCATCGATGATGAGCCCCAGATCCGCAAATTCCTGCGCATCAGCCTGGCTTCCCAGGGTTATAAAGTCCTAGAAGCGGAGAACGGCACCCAGGGGCTGGCGCAGGCGGCCTTGGGTAAGCCTGACCTGGTGGTCCTGGACCTGGGCCTGCCGGACATGGACGGGCAGCAGGTGCTGCGCGAACTGCGCCAGTGGAGCACGGTGCCGGTGGTGGTCTTGTCGGTACGCGCCAGCGAAGCGCAGAAGGTCGACGCCTTGGACAGCGGCGCCAACGACTATGTGACCAAGCCGTTTGGCATTCAGGAGTTTCTTGCACGTATTCGCGCGCTGCTCAGGCAGATACCGCAGACGGGCGGTGCCCCAGCCTGCCTCAGCATTGGGCCGCTGACCGTCGATCTTGCCTTGCGACGCGTGACCCTGGATGACGCCGAAGTGACCTTGACCCGCAAGGAATATGCACTGTTGGCGCAACTTGCAAGCCATCCGGGGCGCGTCATCACTCAGCAGCAACTGCTCAAGGACATCTGGGGGCCAACCCATGTGGGTGACACGCATTATTTGCGCATCGTGGTCGGGCACCTGCGGCAAAAGCTTGGCGACGACCCAATGGCGCCGCGCTTCATTGCCACCGAGGCAGGGGTAGGGTACCGGTTGCTCGCCCCGGTGCAGTGACCGGCCTGGCTCAGGCTCTGGGCGGGTCCTTCTCGAACAGCGTGCGGACGCTGTCCAGGTAGTGCCGTGCGCCCAGGCCCAAGGGTCTGGATTTGATCCAGATGATGTCCACCCACAGGCGCAGGCGGCTGGCCATATTGTCCATGCGCACCTCTGCCAGCGCGCCTGACGCGATGAGCGGCTCTACCAGGGGCTGTGGCAAATAAGCCCAGCCAAGGCCTGATTGCACCAGGTCCAGTGTGGCCAGGTAGCTGTCGGTCAGCCAGATGCGTCGGGACAGCACCATGCGCGGGTCAGAGCCGGTGGGGTTGCCGGAGGCGACGATGATCTGCCGCTGTTCGGCGAAGGCTTCTTCGGGCAGGGGCATGGCACCCTGCACGCCGGCAGGGTGACGCGGGGAGGCGACGGCCACCAGTAGCTGACTGCCGGCTTCGAGAAACGACTCTCGCTCATCGATACCCGGGCGTTCGAAGACCAGTGCCAGTTGCACGGTGCCGTCGTGCAGCAAGCGGATGGCCTCGCGCTGGCTGGCCGAGCGCACCTCCACTTCCAGGCCGGGAAAGGCCTGCGCCAAGGCGTGTAGGGGTTGGCTCCAGGGCCCGGTTTGCAGTTCGGGTGCCATGGCGAGGGTCAGGCGCTTTTCCAAGCCTTGGTGCAGTTGCAGGGCCTGGGCATCGAGCAGGTTCAGCTGGCAGATCACTTGCCTGGCTTGCGGCTCCAGCGCCAGTGCTGCGCTGGTGGGCAAGGCTTTGCGGGTGGTGCGGTCGAACAGCGGCAGGTCCAGTTCTGCCTCCAGTTGCGCGATGGCCATGCTTATTGCGGATGGCACCCGGCCTAGCTTGCGCGCTGCAGCGGAAAAGGACCCGGCCTCCAGCACGGCCAGGAAGATCGTAAGGGAGTCACTGGTGAAGGCCATGCGGGTGCCTGATGCTGAGCGGGGTGGGGGTCGAGGGTAATGCTGGGGCGGGGAGATTGCTACCGCCTTACGGGTCTTCGGGGTTCATCTATAAGATTCGTCCTGAAATGGGGCTGGAGTTTTAGCCCAAGATGCCGTTGCCGTTGCCGTTGCCGTTGCCGTTGCCGTTGCCGTTGCCGTTGCCGTTGCCGTTGCTTTGGCTTTAGCTTTTGCTTCTAAGCGCGCGGTAGTCCAGGCAACACAGATCGCGACTTCAGGAGGCCGAGCGCAGGGCTTGCGGAGGGAGGTGACGGGCATGGATGCCCGTCAAGCGCTGGGCCCCAGGATGGGGCCTGCAGCGCGGTCCTCCCGGGAGCAAGCCCGGAGCGAGGGGACCCCGGAGCGTAGCGTAGGGGCCGGATGATAGGAGCAGGCGGTTTTTGCTTACTTTTTGACAAGACAAAAAGTGAGCCGCCGTAAGGGCGGAAGGGTGACTGTGCGCCACCCGCGCCAATGAATACCAACTCGATATATGCGCCAACGCTTTGAAGTTTGAAGTTTGAAGTTTGATTGGGTTGGTGTGGGTATTGAAAGAGAGCATAGTCCATTTGCGATGGGGACGCTTAATCACCTTTTCGCCCTTACGGCGAGTTACTTTTTGTCAAACGCCACAAAAAGTAACCAAAAAAGGCTGCGCTCCATTCATACGGCCCCTACGCTGCGCTTCGGGGTTCCCTCACTCCGGTCTTGCTCCCGGGAGGACCGCGCTGCAGGCCCCATCCTGGGGCCCAGCGCTTGACAGGCATCCATGCCTGTCACCTCCCTCCGCAAGACCTGCGTTCGGCCTTCTGAAGTCGCGAAGATCAAAAGCAAGATCAAGAGCAAGAGCAAGAGCAAGAGCAAGAGCAACAGCAACAGCAACAGCAACAGCAACAGCAACAGCAACAGCAACAGCAACAGCAACAGCAGTATGGCAGTTTGGCTGATGGATGAATCTCAGTGCTGTTGGTTGCTATTGTTTGATTTTAAGTATTTGCGTCTGCTATGACTGGTTTTGTTACCAGAGCCTAAGAACTTCCCGTCGTGCATTGCTCTCGCCCCTATATACAGCCCGTGTGGAAGCGGCCTCGCCGGGGCGTCGGACCGGCCGCGATGGGTCGCGTAGCGACCCCAGTCGTCTCATGAGGTTGCTCAAACACCGAAACTTCACACCCCCTGCGAAAGCACCCGATCAATGCAGTCGACAAAATAATCCACACTCGCCCGCGTGGTGCACATCGGCGGTTTGATCTTCAGGATGTTCAGGTAATCGCCCGTCGGCTGCATGAAAATCCCCAGCTCGCGCAGGCGATCACACAGCACCCGGGTTTCCTCGGTCGCAGGTTCCAGCGTATCCCGGTCGCGCACCAGTTCCAGCCCCAGATAAAAGCCCGAACCATGCGCCGCGCCTGCCAATGGGTGCTTGTCGACCAGCGCTTGAAGCCGGGCCTTGAAATAGCGCCCGGTTTCGCGGGCATTGTCCCACAGGCCCTCCTGCTGCAACACATCCAGCACCGCCATGCCAATGCGGCAACTGACCGGGCTACCGCCGGCAGAGGAGAAGAAGTACCCCTCAGCCTCCAGCGCCTCGGCGATGTCGCGACGAGTGATCACTACCCCCAGCGGCTGGCCATTGCCCATACCCTTGGCCATGGTGATGATATCCGGCACCACGCCTTGCTCTTCGAAACCCCAGAAATGCTCTCCTAGACGGCCATAGCCCACCTGCACTTCGTCGGCGATGCACACCCCGCCGCGTGCACGCACCTTGGCATAGGCCGCTTGCAGATAGCCCGGCGGTAAAGCGATGCCGCCGGCATTGCCATACACAGGCTCGCAGATGATCCCGGCCAGCTGGCGCCCGTTCGTATCGAGTTCGGCCAGGCGAGCATCGACGTCGCGCAGGTAGTCAGCGGCGCTGTCCGCGCCTCGGAAACGGCCGCGGAACGTGTTGGGGGCTTCTACCGGGTGCACCCAGGCGGGGCGAGTTTCCAGGGCCTGCGGGTTGTCGGCGATGGACGTGGAGATTGCATCCGTCGCCACCGACCAGCCATGGTAGGCCTCCAGCACGCTGAGCATGTCGCGGCCACCGCTGTAGGCCCATGCCAGGCGGATAGCCAGGTCATTGGCTTCGGTACCGCTGTTGACCATGAACACGCGGTCGAAACCGTCGGGCGCCAGGGCCAGCAGGCGTTCGGAAAATTCGGTGACGGCGGCGTAGTGAAAACGCGAATTGGTGTTGAGCAGCGACCACTGCCGCGCCGACTCGGCCGCCATGCGCGGATGACCGTGCCCCAGGACGGCCACGTTGTTGAGCATGTCCAGGTACGAGCGACCGTGCAGATCGATCAGGTAGTTGCGCCAGCCACGCTCGATCTGTGGTGGGTCGGCATAATAGTGCTTTTGCGACCGGGCAAAACTGGCCTCGCGCCGAGCCAGCAACGCGTGGGGATCTGGCAGGGCGTCGGCGTTGCAGTCCACACCCAGTAAGCCCGTAGGGGAAGGGCACAGGGCCAGCCATGCTGGCGCCTGGGAGGGCACCGCGAAGAATGGCGGTTCCAGGCTGCTGTCCAGGCACAGCTGAACGCTAAGCCTCTCGCCGCTTTTGCCCAATGCATCACCTTTTTGCAACCGTTGGCCGTCGACGGGGGCGTGGGCCAAGCCATCGATCCACAGGTTCCATGAGGGGGTGCGCAGATATCCGCTCTGTTCACCCACCGACCGCCATGTGCCGTCCTGCGGCGCCTGCACGACCGTGCCCGGTTCCAGTTTCAGCTCCACGCCCAACGCACAGGTTGCCGGTTCTTCGCTGCGATCGATGTGCGTCTGAGACAGGCGATACTGCCCATGCAACGTGCACGCTGGCGCTGACTGGGCTGCCAGCAGACGCTTGTCAAACCCTGACACTTCCCAGTTGCCGGCGTCGCAGTGCACGCTCAGTACACCCAAGTCCAGGCGGGCGACAGGGCGGCCAGCCACGGTAGGGAGCAGCGGTGCGCAATCATCGAAGCTGGGTACACAAGACGCCAAGCCAGCTGCCTGTAAAATGGCGACTTCCATCAGTGCCAGCGGTGTCGCCTGCGCAGTCTCGAAAATCTGCCATTCGTGGGCGGCGTTATCGCGGATGTACTGGTTACCAGGGTCGATGGCCTGCTGTTGAGCACTACTGAGCACCAGCACAATTGCACGGTTGAGCACCAAGGGCCACAACGCGCGTAGTTCTGCCTCGGTCAGCGGATTGACCGCCTGATAGGCACTGACTGCGGCGAGCACCCTGAAGGGGTCGCCTTCGGCATGATGCAGCAGGGCTGCGCAGGTCACCGACAGGTCGGCAACGCGCCAGGTGCGAACCAAGTCGCCGAAATCGATGAGCCCCTGCAGTTGCCACTCGCGCTGCGCATCGCGAGCCCAGACGGTATTGTCATCGGTGATGTCCAGGTGCACGGCCTGGATGGGCAATTGCTCCATCAAGGGGGACAGGCGCAAGGCCGCGGCGCGTGCTGCCTCGCTCAGCCGTTCGCGTTGCCTGGGGTCGTCTACCTGTGACAGCAGGCGGTCAATCAATGCCGGGGCATGCCTGGGGTCCCACTGCAGCGTTCGCTCTAGACCCTCGTGGTCAAAATCGGCCAGGGCCCTGTCGACCTGCGCGCAGAGCGTGCCCATCGCCCTCATCACGGGGGCGGGAAGCCATCCGCATCGGGTCAGGGGTTGTCCTTGCAAGTACTCCAAAACCCGGACCCTCAGCACCTGCCCATCGATAGGCAGTGTCAGCAGGGTATCGCCATCCTTTGCGGCAAGCACCGAAGGCACCGGCAAGCCCCGGTCCCGCAGCACGCCCAGCGCAGCATGCTGGGCATGCAACTCGGGCTCGGCATAGCTGGCGTGACACGCCTTGAGCACGAACTGGGTCTGGCCAGTATCCATAAGTACATTCAGATCCTGCTGACTGCCAAGCGGCTGTATGTCACCCCGCAGGCCGTAATGCTCCGAAAGCATTGCAAGGGCCTGGGAGGGTTCCAGAGAGGGCGCAGGCAGGCTCACACGTTCTGCGATTTGGCGAAGGGCGGTGGCAGCATCATGAAGGTGTGCAGGCATGGGGTCGTACCGGGTCATGAAGGGGACTGACGCCATTAATGCCCGTTCTGAGCGATGAAGAAAGACGATTGTCTTCAGTTTTTCTGATAACCCCATAAGCAGTGCGGCTACGGCGTGGAGCGACGGCCCGCGTATCAATCATGTACACCGATTATTTCCTGTACAAGAAATACGATGCCTTAATGATGGCATCCCAGGCTGACTACTGGCTTCGGCCAATCACACTTATTAAGCCCTTCTATAGGAACGACCACCGTATCTTCTAGTCGAAACGGCATCAGGGACGTAACGATCAGACTCCAGGCACTCCATTGGACCGTGTCGTGGGGCTGTACAAGTAATGACTGATCTGTCACACGTAAGCGGTGACAAGACGCTGGTGCTGACGCACCCCACCCTCAGGTGACCCCTATGTTCAATCGGCAACTCAAAGCTACCTTGGCCGCCCGCGAAACCGAACTGGCCGCGCTTCGCCAGCGCCTCGACGTCTTGGAAAGCGGTGCATTCCTGCGCCTTGATGCACAACGTCGCGCCCTCGAATGCAGCTCGGCGTTCGCCACTGCCTTGGGCGTTTCGCCCGAAGAGGTGGTAGGGCAGCCACTCGGAAACTGGCTGGCCGCTCCGGCGCAGGAAAGCCAGGCGCTGCTGGAGGCCCTGTTGCGCTCCAGCGCCATCATCCAGTTCGACCTTGAGGGCAAGGTGGTGTCCGCCAACTCCAATTTCCTGACGGCGTTGGGTTACCGCCTGGACGAAGTGGTGGGACACCATCACCGCATGTTCTGCAGCCCTGATGAGGTCAAAGGCGAGGCCTATAGCAATTTTTGGCGCACGCTCAACGCAGGTCGCTACGTGACCGGGCGTTTCAAGCGCCTGGACCGCCACGGGCATGAGGTCTGGCTCGAGGCCAGCTATAACCCGGTCAGCGATGCCAGCGGCAAGCTGGTGAGGGTGGTCAAGTTCGCTTCCTTGGTGACCGACCAGGTGCAGCGTGAAGAGGCAGTCAAGCAAGCAGCGCAGGTGGCGCTTGAAGTGTCGCTGCAAACCGATGGCAGCGCCAGTGAAGGGGTCGTGGTCATGCAGGAAGTGGGGCAGTCCATGCAGGGGGTCGCGCGTCAACTGCAGTCGGCTGGCGATACCATCAGCGCGCTCGGCCAGCAATCGACGGTGATCAGCGCCATCGTCCAGACCATTGGCGCCATTGCATCGCAAACCAATCTGCTGGCGCTCAATGCGGCCATCGAGGCGGCGCGAGCAGGTGATCAGGGGCGTGGCTTTGCCGTGGTCGCCGACGAAGTACGCAAACTGGCCGGTCGCACCAGCGCAGCCACGGCGGAAATCGACGCGGTGGTGGCACGAAATCAGGCGTTGGTGACCCAGGCCGTGGGCGAAGTGCAAAGCAGCCGTGCCGAGGCAGCCAACGGCCTGCAGCTCGCTGACCATGCGGGGCATGTGATCAGCAGTATCCAGGAAGGTGCCAAGCGTGTGGTCGGCGCTGTCGAGCGGGTCAGCAAGGACCTGCGTTAGCATCCTGTAGGTTCGGGCGCAGGGGGCAGGCCAGGTCCAGGCGGTGTAGCAGGGATGCACGCAGTGCCTGCAGGTCGGCCATGCGCTGCTCGATGAGCGCCAGTTTATCGCGCAACAGTGCTTCAACGGCTTGTGCCGGCTCGGTTGCGCTCCACAACTGCTGCACGTTACTGCCAATTTCGCTGAGGCTGAACCCAAGGTGCTGCGCCGTACGGATGAAGGCGACCAGCTGTACGGTGTCATCGGCATAGTCCCGGTAACCGTTGGCCGAGCGCTGGGCCTTGATCAAACCCTTGGCCTCATAGAACCGCAGGGTATCGCGGCTGACCTCGCAGCAGGCGGCAAGTCGACCAATTCGCACGGCAATCTCCTTCTTGGGGTGCTTGACCCTGGAGCATACCCCAGGCTTTAGCCTGGGGCCTTCTTTACTTGAGCAAGGTGTTCGACGATGTGGAGCAAGCCCCACTACCGCAAGCTGGTGCGTATCAGTGGTTATTACGATTTGCTGATGACCATTGGTTTCGCGACCCCATGGACATTTGTCTGGTTGCACGGCTGGCTGGGTGATATGCACGCCTCCCTGGGGCTTCACGGTGAACTGCCGGTGTTCGAGCCGATGCACCTGTTGATGGCCAACCTCATGGGCTCGATCGTCTGCGTGTGGGCGTGGCTGCGCATACGTCATCCTCATGTGCGGTTCGGTCGTTATGATGCGGCCGGTCGCGTGCTGTTCAGTAGCTGGCAGCTGTATGCGCTGATGCACGGCGGCTCGGCGCTGATCTGGGGCATCTTGGTGATGGAGGTAGTGTGGGCGATCCTGCAACTGATGCCCGTCACCGGGCGCCGCCAGACGCTGTGTAGAACGCCCGCCGCCGCCTGACAGCGTGCCAACCCGACGCGCCCTGTGGATGAGCGCGTCGGGCCGGGACATGACTAACGCGCCGTGGGTGTCAGCGGCCCTCAGGCTGCAAGAACGCCGCCTCCAGCAGTTGCTGGGTGTAGGGGTGCTGCGGGTCCTGAAAGATGGCCTGAGCATCCCCTTGCTCGACCACATGACCTTGCTTGATCACCATCAGCTGATGGCTCAGGGCCTTGACCACCGCCAGGTCGTGACTGATGAACAAGTAGGTGAGGTTGTATTTTTGCTGCAGGTTGCGCAGCAGCTCAACCACCTGGCGCTGCACCGTCCGGTCCAGCGCGGAGGTGGGTTCGTCCAGCAGGATCAGCGCCGGCTTGAGCACCAGGGCCCTGGCGATCGCGATGCGCTGGCGCTGCCCGCCTGAGAACTCATGGGGGTAGCGATGGCGCGTCTGTGGGTCCAGCCCGACCTCCTGCAGTGCTGCGATGATGGCTGCTTCCTGTTCCTGGGCAGTCCCGATACGGTGGATGCGCAGGCCTTCGCCCACGATCTCGGCCACGCTCATGCGGGGGCTGAGGCTGCCGAACGGGTCCTGGAATACCACCTGCATTTCCCGGCGCAGCGGACGCACGGCTTGCTGGTTCAGCCCTTGCAGGTCCTTGCCGTGGAAGCGGATGCCGCCTTGGCTCCCAATCAAGCGCAGAATCGCCAGGCCCAGAGTCGACTTGCCTGAGCCCGACTCGCCCACAATGCCCAAGGTCTGCCCCTGAGGCAGGCTGAAATTGATACCGTCCACGGCTTTCACGTGGTCGACGGTGCGGCGCAGCAAGCCTTTCTTGATCGGGAACCACACTTTCAGGTCGTCCACCGCCAGCAGTGGCGAGCCGGGTGTGTTGTGAGCCGGCAAACCGCTGGGCTCGGCGTTGATCAGCATCTGCGTATACGGGTGCTGTGGGGCATCGAACAGCGTGGCGCAGTCGGCTTGTTCGACGATCTGCCCCTGCTGCATCACGCACACCCGGTGCGCGATTCGCCGTACCAAATTCAGGTCGTGGCTGATCAACAACAGGGCCATGCCCAGGCGCGCCTGCAGCGCCTTAAGCAGGTCGAGCACCTTGAGCTGTACGGTCACGTCCAGCGCGGTGGTCGGTTCATCTGCAATCAGCAGTTCTGGCTCGTTGGCCAACGCCATGGCGATCATCACACGTTGGCGTTGGCCGCCCGAGAGTTCGTGGGGCAGCGCCTTGAGGCGCTTGCGCGGCTCTGGGATACCCACCATCTCCAGCAACTCAAGGGTGCGAGCGGTGGCCTGCTTGCCGGTCAGCCCCTTGTGGATGAGCAGGATCTCGTTGATCTGCTTTTCGATGCAGTGCAGCGGATTGAGCGAGGTCATCGGCTCCTGGAAAATCATCGCGATGCGGTCGCCGCGAATGCGCTGCATGCTCTTTTCGTTCTGCTGCAGCAAGTCCTTGCCTTGGTAGCGGATGGTGCCACTGGGATGACGCGCCAGGGGATAGGGCAGCAAGCGCAGGATCGAGTGGGCAGTCACCGACTTGCCCGAACCGCTTTCTCCGACGAGCGCCAGCGTTTCACCCTTGCGGATGTCGAAGCTGATGCCGTCGACCACCCGGTTGGTGTGCTCGCCACTCACGAATTCGACGGCCAGGTCGCGCACTTCGATCAGGTTTTCTTCGCTCATGTCACTTCCTCGGGTCGAAGGCGTCGCGGGCGGACTCGCCGATGAATACCAGCAGGCTCAGCATCACGGCCAGCACGGCAAATGCGCTGATGCCAAGCCACGGCGCCTGCAGGTTGGATTTGCCCTGCGCAACCAACTCACCGAGCGACGGGGCGCCCGGAGGCAGGCCGAAGCCGAGGAAGTCCAACGCGGTCAGCGTGCCGATCGCGCCGGTGAGAATGAACGGCATGAACGTCATGGTCGAGATCATGGCATTGGGCAGGATATGCCGGTACATGATCGCGCCGTTGCGCATGCCCAGTGCGCGCGCGGCGCGCACGTACTCAAGGTTGCGTCCGCGCAGGAATTCGGCGCGGACCACGTCCACCAGGCTCATCCAGGAAAACAACAGCATGATGCCCAGCAACCACCAGAAATTGGGCTGCACGAAGCTGGCCAGGATGATCAGCAGGTAAAGCACCGGCAGGCCGGACCAGATTTCCAGGAAGCGTTGCCCGGCCAGGTCTACCCAGCCACCATAGAAACCCTGCAAGGCACCGGCGATCACGCCGATGATCGAGCTGAGCACGGTCAGGGTCAGGGCGAACAGTACCGAAATGCGAAACCCGTAGATCACCCGTGCCAGCACGTCGCGCCCTTGATCATCGGTGCCCAGCCAGTTGTCGGATGAGGGCGGGGCGGGGGCGGGTACGCGCAGGTCGTAGTTGATGCTCTGGTAGCTGAAGGGTATGGGCGCCCACAGCACGAAGCTGTCTTTCTTGGCCAGCAGGTCACGCACGTAGGGGCTTTTGTAGTTGGCTTCCAGCGGGAACTCACCGCCAAAGGTGGTTTCCGGGTAGCGCTTGAAGGCAGGGAAGTACCACTGGCCGTCGTAATGCACGGCAATGGGCTTGTCATTGGCGATGAGCTCGGCGCCCAGGCTCAACCCGAACAGGATCAGGAACAGCCACAGCGACCACCAGCCACGGCGGTTGGCCTTGAAACGCTCGAAGCGACGACGGTTCAGGGGGGACAAGGCCATGTCAGTGCTCCCGGCTGGCAAAGTCGATACGTGGATCGACCAGGGTGTAGGTCAGGTCGCCGATCAGTTTCACCACCAGCCCCAGGAGGGTGAAGATGAACAGGGTGCCGAAGACCACCGGGTAATCGCGGTTGATGGCCGCTTCGAAACTCATCAGGCCCAGCCCGTCGAGGCTGAAGATCACCTCGATCAGCAGCGAGCCTGTGAAGAAGATACCGATGAAGGCCGAAGGAAAGCCGGCGATCACCAGCAGCATGGCATTACGGAACACGTGGCCATACAGCACCCGCGACCGGCTCAGGCCCTTGGCCTTGGCGGTGACCACGTACTGCTTGTTGATCTCGTCGAGAAAGCTGTTCTTGGTCAGCAGCGTCATGGTGGCGAAGTTGCCGATCACCAAGGCCGTGATCGGCAACACCAGGTGCCAGAAATAATCGAGGACCTTGCCTGTGGTGCTCAGCTCATCGAAGTTGTTGGAGGTCAGGCCGCGCAGTGGGAACCAGTCGAAGTAGCTGCCGCCGGCGAACAGGACGATCAGCAAGATGGCGAACAGGAACGCCGGGATGGCATAGCCCACGATGATCGCCGAGCTGGTCCACACATCGAAGTGACTGCCGTGGCGAACCGCCTTGGCGATCCCCAGGGGGATCGAGATCAGGTACATGATCAGCGTGCTCCACAGCCCCAGTGAAATCGATACGGGCATCTTCTCCAGAATCAGGTCGATGACCTTGGCGTCACGGAAGAAACTGTCGCCAAAATCCAGCTGGGCGTAGTTCTTGATCATGATCCACAGGCGTTCGGGCGGCGATTTGTCGAAGCCGTACATGCGCTCGATCTCCGCCACCAGCGCAGGGTCCAGGCCCTGTGCACCCCGGTAGTTGGAGCCGGCCACCGACACCTCGGCACCGCCACCTGCGATCCGGCTGGTGGCGCCTTCGAAGCCTTCGAGCTTGGCGATCATCTGTTCCACCGGCCCGCCAGGTGCGGCCTGGACGATGATGAAGTTGATGATCAGGATGCCGAGCAGTGTAGGGATGATCAGCAGCAGTCGCCGCAGGATATAGGCCAGCATGTCAGTTGGCCTCGCCAGCAGTGGCCTGGGTTGCCTTGGGCGTTGAGCCGGGCTTGATCCACCAGGTGTCGATGCCGATGTCGTACTTGGGCGAAACCTTGGGATGACCGATGTGGTTCCAATAGGCCACGCGCCAGGTCTTGATGTGCCAGTTCGGGATCACGTAGTAGCCCCACAGCAATACCCGGTCCAGGGCACGGCAGTGGTCGATCAGGCTCTGACGCGACTCGGCGTTGATCAGGCCATCGACCAGTTGGTCGATGGCGGGGTCACGCAGGCCGATGAAATTGCGGCTCCCAGGGTTGTCGGCGGCCGCGCTGGACCAGAATTCCCTCTGTTCGTTGCCAGGAGAGTTGGACTGGGGGTAGCCGCCCACGATCATGTCGTAATCGCGCGAGCGCAGGCGGGTGATGTACTGGGACACATCGACCCGGCGGATGTTGAGTTCGATACCCAGGTCCGCGAGGTTGCGCTTGAACGGCAGCAAAATGCGTTCGAACTCGGTCTGGGCGAGCAGGAACTCGATGCTGACCGGCTGGCCGTTGGTGTCGACCATCTTGTCGTCGACGATTTTCCAGCCCGCCTCCTGCAGCAACTTGTAGGCTTGGCGCTGCTGCTCCCGGATCATGCCGCTGCCGTCGCTGACCGGGTTATGGAAGGCCTGGGTGAAGACCTGTTCTGGCACCTGGCTGCGCACCGGTTCGAGGATTTGAAGTTCGCCAGGGCCGGGTAGGCCGCGGGCCGCCATCTCGGAGTTCTCGAAGTAACTGCCGGTGCGTGTGTAGGCGCCGTTGAACAGCTGCTTGTTGGTCCATTCATAGTCCAGCAGCAGGCTCAGCGCCTTGCGCACGCGGATATCCTGGAATACCGGCCGGCGAATGTTGAAGATGAAGCCCTGCATGCCAGTAGGGTTGCCATTGGGCAGCTCCTCCTTGATCAGGCGGCCGTCGCGCACAGCAGGCACGTTGTAAGCCGTGGCCCAGTTCTTGGCGCTGACTTCCAGCGCATAATCGAAGGCGCCCGCCTTCAGTGCCTCCAACGCGACCGTGGTGTCGCGGTAGGCGTCGAAGGTCATGGCGTCGAAATTGTAGAAGCCACGGTTGATGGGCAAGTCCTTGGCCCAGTAGTCCTTGACCCGCTCATAACGGACCGAACGCCCGGCCTTGACCTCGGCCACCTTGTACGGGCCGCTGCCCAGTGGGATTTCCAGATTGCCGCGGTTGAAGTCGCGCTGGGCGTACCAGTGCTTGGGCAGCACGGGCAACTGGCCGAGGATCAGCGGCAGTTCACGGTTGCCCTTGTGCTTGAACTTGAACACGACCTTGAGCGGGTCTTCGGCGACCACCTCGGCCACGTCCGCATAGTATTGGCGGTACAGGGGAGCACCGTCCTTCATCAGCGCATTGAAGGTGAACACCACGTCTTCGGCACGCATGGGATGGCCATCGTGGAACCGCGCCTCGGGGCGCAGGTAGAAGCGCACCCAGCTGTTGTCAGGCGCCTTCTCGATCTGTCGAGCGACCAGGCCGTATTCGGTGAAAGGCTCGTCCAGGCTCTGGCGCATCAAGGTGTCGTAGATGATGCTGATGTTTTCGGCAGATACCCCTTTGTTGATGAAGGGGTTGAGGCTGTCGAACCCGCCAAAGCTGGACTGGCGGAAGGTGCCGCCCTTGGGGGCGTCCGGGTTCACGTAGTCGAAGTGCTTGAAATCCGCCGGGTACTTGGGCGGCTCGTCGTACAGCGTGAGTGCGTGCTGCGGCGCTGCCAGCGCGGGAAGGCTCAGGCAGGCCAGCAACAGGCTGCCAGCCAGCCGGCGCAAGGAATGCGTGGGCGTCATTGGGCTTTCTCCGAAGTCTTGATCCACCAGCTGTTCAGCCCGAGGGTGTAGGGCGGCGTGGTGACGAAGCCGAACCGATTGCGGTAGGCCAGGCGGTGATTGTCGAGGTACCAGTTGGGAATCATGTAGTGCTGCCATGAGAGCACGCGGTCCAGCGCTCGCGCCGCTGCGACCTGATCATCGCGAGTGCGCGCCGCCAGCAAGGTGTCTAGCAGGTGATCGACCACGGGGTCGTCGACCCCGGCGTAGTTCTTGCTGCCCTTGATGGCCGCCTGGCTTGAATGGAAGTACAGCCACTGCTCGAGGCCCGGGCTCAGGGTCTGGTTCAGGGTCATCAGAATCATGTCGAAGTCAAACTGGTCCAGTCGCTGTTTGTACTGAGCGCGGTCCACGGTTCGCAAGCGCGCGTCTACACCGATGCTGGAGAGGTTTTCGACATACGGCTGCAGGATGCGTTCCAGGTTGGGGTTTACCAGTAGCACTTCAATGCGCAGCGGTTGGCCCTTGCTGTCGACCAGACGCTGGCCCTTGAGTGTCCACCCGGCCTCAGCCAGCAAAGCCAGGGCCTTGCGCAACGTCTGCCGGTCAATCCCGCGCCCGTCCGTACGGCTGACCTGGTAGGGTTCAGTGAACAGCTTGGCCGCGAGCTGGTCGCGAAACGGGGCCAGCAACAGCCATTCCTTGCCTTGGGGCAGGCCAGCGGCCGCGAACTCGCTATTGGGGTAATAACTGGTCGAGCGCCGGTAGGCGCTGCTGAACAGGGCACGGTTGGTCCACTCGAAATCGAACATCAAGCCCAGTGCTTGGCGCACCCGTGGATCGCTGAAGGTGGCGCGACGGCTGTTCATGAACAGGCCCTGGGTCTGGGTAGGGATGCGGTGGGGGATCTGCGCCTTGATCACCTCGCCGCGTCGCACGGCGGGGAACGTGTAGCCGTTGGCCCAGTTCTTGGCCTGATGCTCGATGTAGATGTCGAACTCACCTGCCTTGAAGGCTTCGAAGGCAACGGTGGAGTCGCGGTAGAACTCGTACTCGACACGGTCGAAGTTGTACTTGCCTCGATTCACCGCCAGGTCTTTGCCCCAGTAGTTTTTGACGCGCTCGAACACCAGGCGCCGGCCTGGCTGTACCTGGGTCACCCGGTAAGGCCCACTGCCCAGCGGGGGTTCGAAGGTAGTGGCCTTGAAGTCGCGCGTACGCCAGTAATGCTGGGGCAGGACGGGCATTTCCCCAAGGCGCAGGATCAACAACGGGTTGCCGGCTCGCTTGAACACGAAGCGAATACGCAGCGGCCCGAGAATGTCCACCCGCTGCACTTCCTGCAGGTTGGTCCGGTAAAGCGGATGACCTTCCTTGAGCAGTGTGCGGAAGGAGAAGGCCACGTCTGCCGACGTGATGGGCTTGCCATCGTGCCAGCGGGCTTGCGGGCGCAGGTTGAACACTACCCAGCTGCGGTCCTGGCTGTATTCGACCGAGCGGGCAATCAACCCGTAACTGGAGGTCGGCTCATCGCCCGAGGGGTCGTACTGGCCGGTACCCACCATGAGGGTCTCGTTGAGTTCATTGACCCCATACTGTTGAAAGTTGGGCGTGCTCACCGGGCTCGTACCCTTGAAGGTATAGGGGTTGAGCGTGTCGAACGTACCGAAGGCCATCGCCCGCAACGTGCCACCTTTGGGGGCTTGCGGGTTGACCCAGTCGAAATGGGTGAACGAGGCCGGGTACTTGAGCGTGCCGAACTGCGCGTAACCGTGGCTTTCGCTCACGGTTGCGACTGCGGGAAAGCTCAAGGCCAGGCTGAGTGTAAGAAGGAGGGGACGTATCAAGTCGGCATCCGATCCAAAGGCATTGGGCTTTGATCGGGCTACAGTAACAGTTTGCACTGGCGCAGCAAGCGCCAAACGGCAAGAAGACACAGGTACGCGCACGCACAGGTGTCCGCTTGCCGCCTGGGGTCAGTGGCCGACGTAGACGGTCAGGGTCTGGCCGGGTTTGAGCGCATGGCCACTGCGCGGATTCCAGCGCTTGAGGTGGGTCATCTCGACATTGAAGCGTTTGGCCACCAGATACAGCGAATCGCCCTTGCGCACCTTGTATTGGGTTGTGCGTTTTGCCGAGCTGGCGACCCGGTTAGCGGCGCCACTGGAGGCTTTGCCGCCGCGCAAGGCTAGCACCTGGCCGGCGCGCAGGCTGCTGCCCGACAGGCGGTTCCAGCGCTTGATGTCCGCAATGGATACACGGTTGGCCTTGGCGATGGTCCCCAGATTGTCACCACGCCTGACCTTGTAGCTGCGCGCGGCCACAGGCGCCTGGGCTTCGGCCACGGCGCGAGCGAAAGCAGCCTTGGGTGGCTGCAGGGTGACCAACTGCTCGGGGTTGAGGTTGGAGAGGCTGGCAGAGAGCAACTGCGCCTTGGCCGTGGGCACCAGCAACTGCTTCGGGCCATCGACCGTCATGCGCTTCTTGAAGGCTGGGTTCAGCTGGATGAGTTCGTCTTCGTCGATGTCGGCGAAAGCGGCCACCCGCGTCAGGTCGAGCCGGTCGTTGATCGCGACGGCCTCGAAGTAGGGCTCATTGGCGATCGGCGTCAGGTTCACGCCGTAGGCTTCAGGTGTGGAGACCACCTGTGACAAGGCCAGCAGCTTGGGCACGTAGTCGCGGGTTTCCTGAGGCAGTGGCAGGTTCCAGTAGTCGGTGGGCAAGCCCAGCTTCTCGTTGCGCTCCATCGCGCGGCTGACTGTGCCTTCGCCAGCATTGTAGGCCGCCAGTGCCAGCAGCCAGTCGCCGTTGAACATGTCGTGCAGGCGGGTCAGGTAGTCGAGCGCGGCGTTGGTCGAGGCGGTGACATCCCGACGGCCGTCATAGAAGTTGGTCTGGCGCAGGTTGAAGTGTCGACCGGTGGCTGGCATGAACTGCCACATGCCGGCTGCACTGGCGCGGGAGTACGCCATGGGGTTGTAGGCGCTCTCGATCGCCGGCAGCAGGGCCAGCTCCAGCGGCATGCCGCGCTCCTCGAGGCGTTCGACGATGTAGTGCAGGTAGAGACTGCCGCGCTCCCCGGCGCTTTCGATGAACGTGGGGTTGCTGGCAAACCACAGGCGCTGTTGATCGATGCGCGGGTTGACGTCGCGGTACTCCTGGAGCACGAAGCCCTGGCGCATGCGTTCCCAGACATCCCGAGGCGCTTGCTCGACCGGCTTGACCAGCAATGGCGCCGGCCTTGGTTTGATTCGCGCTTGCTGGCTGTGCGCACGGACGCTATCGGCTTCGTCGAGCTGATGGGTGCTCTGGCAGCCCACCAAGGTGGCGGCCAGAGCGAGCGCACTGACCTGGGCCAGGCGCGTCAGCGCGACGGAATGAGAGGTTCTGCGGCTTCGGGAAGACATCGGCGGGCACAGGTATCCGGGCAAAAAATTTCGGCGATTCTAGGAACCGCTCCGGACCGGGTCAACCTTTGACCGCCACTTGCGATATATCTTGGGGTTATCAGAAGCTGTCTTTCCAAGACCTCAAGGCAGCAAAAACAGCGACATGCGAGGTGTTGGAATGTCCCTTCCATTCGTCTGCTTTTTGTTTAACAGATGTTTCAGCGGTGCGCAGGAAGGGGTTTGTCAGCCGTTCCAGACCAATGGTGGAGGGCAGTGTGATGCAGTCTTGCGCACGCAGCCGGGAGACCGTTTCGAAGCGCTTCACTACATCTTCATTGTCAGGTTCCACGGCCTTGGCAAAACGCAAATTGCTCAAGGTGTATTCATGTGCGCAGTAGACCTGGGTCTCGGCTGGCAGGGCTGCCAGGCGGGCCAGGGCCGGTTGCATCTGCTCGGCAGTGCCCTCGAACATGCGTCCGCATCCGGCTGCGAACAGGGTATCGCCACTGAACAGTACAGGCGTGGCCGCGCCAGCGTTGAAGAACGCGATGTGCCCCAGTGTATGGCCCGGCACGGCAAGCACCTCATAGACCTCACCCAGCACTGTGACCTGGTCGCCATCGTCCAGTGCCACATCCCTGCAAGGGATATCCTCGTTGGCTGGGCCGTGTACTTGCGCGCCCGTCAACGCCTTGAGCCGCGCCACACCGCCTACATGGTCGTTGTGATGGTGAGTGATGAGCATGTCGGTAAGCTGCCAACCAGGATGCGCGGCAAGCCACCGTTCCACCGGGCCGGCATCGCCAGGGTCGACCACCGCGCAGCGGCGTTTGGCAGTATCCTGTAACAACCAGATGTAATTGTCCGAGAAAGCGGGCAACGCTTCGATCTGTATCATGGTGGGAATCCGATTCGCCTTGCTTGGCACATGAAGGCATCTTAGCCGCGATGGCGCGGTGGGAGAACCTTTCGAGGAATTGCACAATGACCGACCAAGCCTTTGCCCAGGCCGACCCGGACTGGATCAAGCTGATCAGCCTGGCCCGTGAGTGGTTTCAGGGCCCGCTCGGCCAATTGATGCTGCAAGAAGAACAGAAGCTGCTGGAGGAAGAGCTGGGTCGCTTCTTCGGTGGCTACCTGGTGCACTATGGCCCCTGCGCCGACGCCCCACCCAGTGCGCCGAAGGTCCAGCGCAACGTGCGCCTCGGCGCGCCGCTGCCGGGGGTGGAGATCGTCTGCGAGGAACAGGCCTGGCCGTTGAGCGAGCACGCGGCCGATGTGGTGGTGTTGCAACATGGGCTGGATTTCAGCCTGTCGCCCCACGGGCTGCTGCGTGAGGCCGCCAGCGCCGTGCGCCCAGGCGGTCATCTGCTGATCGTCGGAATCAATCCGTGGAGCAGTTGGGGGGTGCGTCACCTGTTTAGCCGTGGCGCTTTGCGCAAGGCCCGCTGCATCTCGCCTTCGCGACTGGGTGACTGGCTCAACCTGCTGGGCTTTGCCTTGGAGAAACGCCGCTTCGGGTGCTATCGTCCGCCGCTTGCTTCGCCTGCCTGGCAGCAGCGCCTGGAAGGGTGGGAGCGCATGGCGGGCGGGTGGCAAAGCGCTGGCGGCGGTGTCTATGTGCTGGTGGCGCGCAAGATGGTCGTGGGCCTGCGGCCGCTGCGGCCCCAGCGTCGCGAGCCGATGGGCAAGTTGCTGCCGTTGCCATTGGCCAAGGTCAACCGCACCTCGGCGACCCCCGATCCCGATAAGCAGTGAATACGAGTGGTACATGAGCGATAGCGTCGAAATGTTTACCGATGGTGCCTGCAAGGGCAACCCTGGCCCCGGCGGCTGGGGTGTGCTGATGATTTTCAAAGGCGTTGAAAAAGAGTTGTGGGGGGGCGAGCGCGAGACCACCAACAACCGCATGGAGTTAATGGCCGCCATCCAGGGGCTGATGGCGCTCAAGCGTGAATGCGAGGTCGTGCTGACGACTGACTCGCAGTACGTGATGAAAGGCATCAACGAATGGATGGTCAACTGGAAAAAGCGTGGCTGGAAAACCGCGGCCAAGGAACCTGTGAAGAATGCCGACCTGTGGCAGTTACTCGACGAACAGGTCAACCGCCACAAGGTGACCTGGAAATGGGTCCGCGGCCACATTGGCCACCCCGGCAACGAGCGTGCGGACCAGCTGGCCAACCGTGGCGTGGACGAAGTGCGCGCCCGGGCATGACGCGCTGAACCCGATGCCAGGTGCGAAGGGGGCTCAGCGCTCGCCCTGCTGTTATACTGCGCACCTTTGTAAACGATGCAAGTTGGAGTCCCCCAAGTGGAGCAACAGCAAGACAAGCGGTTCGTTATCCTCGATACCGAAACCACGGGTATGCCGGTCAGCGAGGGGCACCGCATCATTGAGATTGGCTGCGTCGAGGTGGTCGGCAGGCGCCTGACAGGCAGGCATTTCCACGTCTACTTGCAGCCTGACCGCGAAAGTGACGAGGGCGCGATCAACGTCCACGGCATCACTGACGCCTTCCTGATTGGCAAGCCGCGCTTCGGCGACGTCGCCGAGGAGTTCTTCGCGTTCATCCAGGGCGCTACGCTGGTCATCCACAACGCGGCATTCGACGTCGGGTTCATCAACAACGAGTTCGCGCTGCTGGGCCAGCAGGACCGTGCTGACCTGTCCCAGCACTGCACCATTCTCGACACCTTGTTGCTGGCGCGGGCGCGTCATCCGGGGCAACGCAACAGCCTGGATGCCTTGTGCAAACGCTACGATATCGACAACTCGGGGCGCGAACTGCACGGCGCGTTGCTCGACGCCGAGCTGCTGGCGGATGTCTACCTGGCAATGACCGGGGGGCAGACCAGCCTCTCGTTGGCAGGGCATGGCAGCGATTCGGACGAAAACGGGCAGGGTAGCGGAGGAGCTGACATTCGTCGCATCAGCGGTCGCGCGCCCGGCCGGGTCATTCTGGCCGCACCGGATGAGCTCGAAGCTCATGCCGAACGCCTTGCAGCGATTGCCAAGTCCGCTGGCGGCCCATCGCTCTGGCAGGCACTGGCTGAGCGGTCAGCGGACTGAAAAAGCGACGGCCTGCTGCTGGTCAATCAAGACCGCAAGCGGTCTCACCCTCATCGAGCAGTAACAGGCCAGTGCCTCTTCGTGTCATGGGATACGGATGATTTCGACACCGGTGCGGGCAAGCTCGAATCGATTTTCACCCAGGTAGTTGACGCGATCGCCGATGGCAAGGCGGTAGGTGGTGATAGGTGCGCCGGTCGTGCTGCCGTCGTGTTGCAGGGTAGATTCCTGAAACTCGTGCACGGGATAGATACGGCCTTCGGCGTCGCGGGCATGGAATTGGCCGACCATTACTGCTGCCATTTGGGTGGAACCCTCTGAATTGCGTAGGAAATGTCTGTAGCAGTAGACCTTCCAAGGGCAGGGGAAGTTTTCGCGGCCGGGAAAAAAAACCAAAGCAGCGCAAAACGGTCATCTATAACTACATCGTCCCTGAAAACATGAAGTTGGAGATTGCCATGACCCAGGTCTATTCGGTTGCCGTCGTCGTCGGTAGCCTGCGCAAGGATTCCTATAACCGCAAGGTGGCCCGCGCGCTGTCTGAGCTGGCGCCGTCGAGCCTGGCACTGAAGATCGTCGAGATCGGCGACTTACCCCTGTACAACGAAGACCTGGAAACCGATGCCCCGCCAGCTGCCTGGACACGCTTTCGGAACGACATCAAGGGCAGCGATGCGGTGCTCTTCGTCACGCCGGAGTACAACCGGACCATGCCAGGCTGCCTGAAGAATGCCATCGATGTGGGTTCAAGGCCTTACGGGCAAAGCGCGTGGGGCGGCAAGCCGGCAGCCGTGGCGAGTGTGTCGCCAGGTGCGATCGGCGGCTTCGGTGCCAACCATTCAGTGCGCCAGTCCCTGGTGTTCCTGGACATGCCATGCATGCAGATGCCGGAGGCCTACATTGGCGGCGCTGCCAGCCTGTTCGACGAGTCAGGCAAACTCAACGACAAGACCCGGCCGTTTTTGCAAGGCTTCATCGACAAGTTCGCGTCTTGGGTGAAGCTGAATCGCTCTGTATGACCGTGGCCTGAGCGGCACCACATTGTGCGGGCCAGTCGGCCCGCGCAATGTTTGTCAGCCAAGGGCTGCCCGATCGTGGCAGTCAGCGGAATGTGTAGGACACTCCCGCATAGACCGCAGCGCCTTCGCCCGGAGTGGAGCGGGCAATGTCCCGCCCTGCGTCATTGAAGCCTGGGGTTACGGTCGCTGCGTAGCGCTTGTTGGTCAGGTTGCGTAGATCCAGCCAGGCCTGCCAGTCACGCTGCGGCGAGTCCCAACCGAGACGGGCGCCGAGGGTGGCGTAATCGTCGGCATGGTAGCTGTTGGCATAGTCCACTTGCACCTTGGACGCCATCTGCGTGTTGATCCCGGCGTAGAAGCCGCTGGGCCAGTCGAAGCGCAACTCGGCCTGATAGTAGTGCATGGGGATGCCCGGCAGGCGGTTGTCGCCGAATCTTTCGTCGTCGCGGTAATGGAAGTCACTGAAGGTGTAGGCCTGACGCAGGCTCAGGCGACCCAGGCCTGACTGCTCCCAGAGCGTGCTGTCCAGCCCGACCTCCACGCCCTGGTGCACCGTGGCGCTGGCATTGAATTCCGAGGTGAAGTTCGGCACCACCTCGACCGCGAGCAGTTCGTGGCGTACTTGGGCGTAGTACCAGGCAAGGTCCCACCGCCCGAATGCCGACTCGCCGCGCGCACCTACTTCCAGCGTGGTGGCTGTCTGGTTCTGCATTTCGATCGGTTGAATCTGCTTGCCGCCCACGCTTGGCGAGCTCCAGATCAGCGACCATGGGTGGGGCGGTTCCACCGAGCGGCTGAGGTTGCCGTACACCTGCAGGTCCGGGCGTGCGTCGTAGCGCAGTCCGATGCGCGGCGCATAATCCCAATCATGCATCGACACCTTGCCGCCTTCGGCGGGGTAGGTCACGTCGCTCTCGCGTCGCGTATAGATAGCGGCCAGCCCGGTTGTCAGCCACAGGTTCGGTATGAGCTCCAGGTCATTACCCAGATGCAACACGGTATCGGAGCCTTGATAGGTGAAGTCACGTGTCCGAGTGCCGATCACCTGGCCGTTGCGCGCAAATTGTGAGGCGCCGCTGTTGGGCAGGTGCTTGGTGGTGCGCCAGCCCACGGTCGTCTTGCTCTCACGGCCAAACACCGTGTCGCGCCGCTGATAGTTCAGCGTGCCACTGACGTCGGTGTAAGCCACCTTCAGGCGCATCGGGCCCTCGCGCAGGTCCATGGGGTAATCGTGGTAGACCAGGCCGGCTTCGACGCGGGCATCATCGTCGAGGTAGAACGTGGTCTTGCTGCCAACCCAGGTACTGCCCGGCTGCGGACGGCTGTCATCACGTGCCAGGTAGGCAGGGTTCGCCGAGGTAGGGTGATGCTTGATCTGGTCTTTGGTCAAACGTCCGGCCAGGTCGTTCTCCGTTTCCCGGTAGCGCAGGTAGAGCCGTGTTTCAAGGTTGGGGTTGAAGCGATAGCCGACGTTGGCCGCGATGCCCTTGGCGCTGCCGCTGCTGTGCTGCTGGTATCCGTCGTAGTGCGCATCGGTCAGCGTAACGTAGTAGTCAAGGTTACCGAGTACTTGGCCGGAGCTGATGTGGCGGCGCTGATAGCCACGGCTGCCGACTTCATAGCGCACGTGCAGGGGCGCTGCATCGTAGCCGGTGTGGGTGACGTAATTGATGGCACCGCCCAACGCCAGCGATCCCTGATCAAACCCGTTGGCACCGCGCAGCACTTCGGCGCGGTTGAGCCACAACGGCTCGAACAGCTCGTAGGGCGTGCCCCCGGGGCCGGTCAGCGGCAGGCCGTCGAACTGCGTGTAGACCCCTGAGCCGTGCGCGCCTGGGGCCCGGTTGAGGCCGGAGCCGCGAATCGACAACTTGATGCCGTCGTTGCCCGCCGACTGGGCGAACACCCCCGGCTGGTAGGCAAGGACATCCTGGTTGCTGGCCACACGGCCTTGACCCACCTTTTGCATGTCCACCAGGTTGGTGCCACCTGGGGCACTGCGCAGGCGCTGCGCTGCGGCCTCCAGGTCCCCTTGCGCCTGGTCGGTGATCAGCACCTGGCCAAGTTCGATCGGGCTTGCTGACCAGGCAGGCGGGCTCGCAATGATGGCGCCAAGCAGGCCAAGGCGGGGGGACAGCAACAAAACGCGACGCATCGTAGGGCTCCAGACGACCAGCAGTGAGGCAACAGCGGTATGACGTACGAACCCGCGCTCAGATCACCCACAGCAGGGTAAAAATGCTGACACTGCCCCAACGCTTTCACCCACACGCCAGATCGGGCGACCGATAGGCCTGAGGGCGAGTCCAGCATTTGCCAGGCACAAACAAAAACACCCCGCGTAAGCGGGGTGTCTGGGATTGCCAGGCGGGTTAGCCGATCAGGTACAAACCTGCATGCTGCACCAGGTCCAGCAGCGGCTGCGGGTACACACCCAGTACGAAGACGAGCAGGGCGACAGCCAGCAGCATGACGCCACCGGTGCGCTGTTCCCACTTCAACGGTGCGTCGTGACGGCGCAGGTTAGGCTCGACCAGGTACAGGGTGACCATCACACGCAGGTAGTAGTACACACCGATGGCACTACCGATGACCAGCGCGCCCACCAACCACCACAGCTGCGACTCGACACCGGTGGCAATGATGTAGAACTTGCCGATGAAACCAGCGGTGAGCGGGATACCGGCGAGCGACAGCATCATCACGGTCAGCACGGCGGTCAGGTAGGGGCGACGCCAGAACAGACCGCGGTACTCGTACAGCGCGTCAGCATCGCGGCCACCGTAGGGCGAGGACATCAAGGTGATGACACCGAATGCCCCAAGGCTTGTGAGCACGTAGGTGACCAGGTAGACGCCCATGGCCTCCAGCGCCAGGCCCTTGCTGGCCACCAGCGCGATCAGCAGGTAGCCGAAGTGGGCGATGGACGAGTAACCCAGCAGGCGCTTGAGGTTGCTCTGGGTCAGCGCCAGCAGGTTACCGACCAGGATCGACGCCACGGCGATGATGGCAAGCACCGTGCTCAGCACACCGCTGCTGGCGGCAGGGGAGAGCATGAACAGGCGGATGACCACCGCGAACACCGCAACCTTGCTGGCCGTGGCGAGGAACGCGGCGACCGGGGCCGGAGCACCTTCGTACACATCGGGCGTCCACAGGTGGAACGGTACCAGCGACAGTTTGAACGCCAGGCCGACCAACATCATGCCCAGACCCAGTTGAGCCAGCAGGCTCGGCATGCTGGTGGCAGCCAATGCCTTGCCCAACTGGTCGAAGGTCAAGCTGCCGGCGTCGGCGTACAGCAGCGCCATGCCGAACAGCAGGAAGGCAGAACCTGCTGCCGACAGCACCATGTACTTGATGCCGGCTTCAAGCGAGCGCTTGTTGAAGAACGCATACGCCACCAGGCCGTAGACCGGTACCGACAGCAACTCCAGGCCAATGAACAGGCCCGCCAGGTGGTTGGCGCTGACCAGCACCAGCCCGCCCAGTGCCGACATCAGCAGCAGCAGGTACAGCTCTTCGCGGTTGCCCGGGAAACCCTTGGCGCCTTCGCCCAGGTAGGCATGGGCGAGCGTTACGCATGCCAGGGTCGCGACCAACATGATTGCCATGTACAGGCAGGCGAACTTGTCGATGGTGATCAGCGACGTGACCGCCAGTGGCGCGACCTTCAATGCTGGCAGGATCGAAAGCAGGGCCAGGTTCAGCCCCACGGTGGACAGCAGGAACGTCTGCGAGTGATTGCGCTTCCAGGCGATCGCCAGCATCACCACCACCGTGGTGATGGTGGTGATCAGCATCGGCGCCAATGCGATGAAGTGTTGAGTGGTGAATTCCATAGCGCTCTTACCGGGCCGAAGCGAGTTGAGTGAAAGCGGAACCGAGCCACTGCTGCACACCACTCATGGTGGCGGCAGAGGTGTCGAGGAACGGCTGTGGATACACGCCCAGCAGCACCAGCAGTACCGCCAGGCCCAGCACCATGACCAGCTCGCGGGTGTCCATGCCGGCCAGTACGGTGTCCGATTTGCTCGGGCCGAAGTAGGCGCGGTGAATCATGATCAGCGAGTAGACCGAGCCGAATACCAGGCCGGTAGTGGCGATGACGGTGATCCAAGGCACGTGCACGAAGCTGCCGATCAGGATCAGGAACTCACCCACGAAGTTGCCGGTGCCTGGCAGCCCCAGGGAGGCGGCAGCGAAGAACAGGCTGATGGCAGGCAGGTAGGCGATGCGGTGCCACAGCCCGCCCATCTGGCGCATGTCGCGGGTGTGCAGGCGCTCGTACAACTGACCGGACAGGATGAACAGCGCGGCAGCCGACAGACCGTGAGCCAGCATCTGGATGACCGCACCTTGCAGTGCTTGCTGGCTACCGGAATAGATGCCGATCAGCACGAAGCCCATGTGAGAGACGCTGGAGAAGGCGATCAGGCGCTTGATGTCGGTCTGGGCGAAGGCCAGGAAGGCCCCGTAGAAGATGCCGATCAGGCCCAGGGTCATGGCGATGGGCGCGAACTCTGCCGAAGCATTGGGGAACAGCGGCAGGGCGAAGCGCAGCAGGCCATAAGCAGCGGTCTTGAGCAGGATACCCGCCAGGTCCACGGAACCTGCGGTCGGCGCCTGGGCGTGGGCGTCGGGCAACCAGGAGTGGAACGGCACCACCGGCAGCTTCACGGCAAAGGCAATGAAGAAGCCCAGCATCAGCAGGTACTCGGTACCGGCCGGCAGGTCGGCCTTGAGCAGGTCGCTGTAGTTGAACGTGATCACACCGGTGTTGGTGTAGTTGACCAGTACCAGGCCCAGGATCGCCACCAGCATGATCAGGCCGCTGGCCTGGGTGAAGATGAAGAACTTGGTCGCCGCGTAGATGCGCGTCTTCTTGCCGTCCGCCGAGCTATGACCCCAGAGCGCGATGAGGAAATACATCGGCACCAGCATCATTTCCCAGAAGAAGAAGAACAGGAACAGGTCCAGCGCCAGGAACACACCGACCACACCGCCCAGGATCCACATCAGGTTCAGGTGGAAGAAGCCGACGTGGCGCTGGATCTCTTTCCAGGAGCACAGCACCGACAACACGCCCAGCAGGCCTGTGAGCAGGATCATCAGCAGCGACAGGCCGTCGAGGGCCAGGTGGATGCTGATGCCGAAGCGCTGGATCCACTGGACTTTGTATTCCAGGGCCCATGCAGGCTCGGCGCCCGGAGCCGGGGCAAGGGTGTAGTCGCCGTTAGCCCACAGCCACAGGCCGATGCCGAGCAACAGGGACATGGTCAGCAGCGCGATCCAGCGCGGCAGGGTAGCGCCGAAGCGCTCGCCCAGCCAGCACAGGAAGCCGCCGATGAAGGGGATCAGGATCAGCCAAGGCAAAATCATGACGGGTTGGTTTCCTTTTGCAGGGTCGCAAGGTTCGCAAGGTTCATGGTCATACCGCGGCCACTACCACAGCGCCGAGTACCAGCACTGCGCCAATGGCGATGGAGGCGGTATACCAGCGCAGCTGGCCCGTCTCGGTCTTGGTCATGGCCACGTGGCCACCGCGAGCCAGACGAGGGATCAGGCCGATACCGCGGTCAACCGGGTCTTTGCGCAGCAGGTGGCTGATCAGCAGGTAGGGCTTGACGAACAGCTTGTCGTAGATCCAGTCGAAGCCCCAGGCCGCGAACCACCAGGCCGACAGCACGCGGCCGATGCCACTGTTGGCCACCGCGCTGACGAAGCTGCGCTTGCCCAGGAACAGCAAGGCGGCGAGCAGGATACCGGCAATGGCAATGGCGCCCGAGGTGATCTCCAGAGCATGCTTGGCCTCACCGCCGGCATGGCCTGCGCTTTGAGGCAGCACGTCAGCCAACGGCGGTGTGATCCATGCGCCGACGAAGGTCGACAGCACGATCAGCACGCCCAGTGGCAGCCAATGGCTGATGCCGTGGCCGGCGTGGGCTTCGGTCTTCGCTTCGCCGTGGAAGGCGATGAAGATCAGGCGGAAGGTGTACAGCGAGGTCATGAAGGCGCCGAGCAGGCCGGCGTACAGCAGGCCGGAGTTGCCGCTGGCAAAGGCTTCCCACAGGATCTCGTCCTTGGAGTAGAAGCCTACGGTCACGATCGGCAAGGCCGCCAGGGCAGCGCCACCGACCACGAAGCTGGCGTAGGCCAGCGGCAGTTTCTTCCACAGCCCGCCCATCTTGAAGATGTTCTGCTCGTGGTGGCAGGCCACGATGACGGCGCCCGAAGCCAGGAACAGCAGCGCCTTGAAGAAGGCGTGGGTCATCAAGTGGAAGATCGCCGCATCCCAGGCGCCGACGCCCAGTGCCAGGAACATGTAGCCGATCTGGCTCATGGTCGAGTAGGCCAGGATACGCTTGATGTCGGTTTGCACCAGTGCAGCGAAGCCCGCCAGCACCAGGGTAACGCCACCCACCACGCCCACCAGGTGCAGGATGTCCGGCGCCAGCAGGAACAGGCCATTGGTACGGGCAATCAGGTAGACACCGGCCGTTACCATCGTCGCCGCGTGGATCAGCGCCGACACCGGGGTCGGGCCGGCCATGGCGTCCGCCAACCAGGTCTGCAGCGGTAGCTGCGCGGATTTGCCCACGGCGCCGCCGAGCAGCATCAGCGTTGCCAACACCATCCAGGTATCGCCGGCCTGGAATTTCTGCGGTGCCAGCACCAGCAGTTCCTGGACGTTCAGCGTGCCCAGCTGGGCGAACAGGATGAACAGGCCGATGGCCATGAACACGTCGCCGATACGGGTCACGATGAAGGCCTTGAGCGCTGCGTTACCATTGTTGCGGTTGCTGTAGTAGAAACCGATCAACAGGTAGGAACACAGGCCTACGCCTTCCCAGCCGAAGTAGATGAACAGCAGGTTGTCGCCCAGGATCAGGAACAGCATGCTGGCGATGAACAGGTTGGTGTACGAGAAGAACCGTGAGTAGCCGGTCTCGCCACGCATGTACCAGGACGCGAACAAGTGGATCAGGAAACCCACACCTGTCACTACGCCCAGCATGGTGACCGACAGGCCATCGAGGTACAGGGTGAAGTTCGGCGCAAAACCATCCACCGACATCCACTGCCACAGCAGCTGGCTGTACGCACCGCCTTCAGGCGGGGCGACGTTGAATTGCCAGATCACGTAGGCGGCCGTGGCCGCCGACAGGCCAACCGAACCGACGCCGATCAAGGCGGACAGGTTCTCCGAGAACCTCCCGCGCGAGAACGACAGCAGCACAAAGCCCACAAGGGGGAAGACGAAAGTCAGGAAGAGAAGGTTCATCCGCGCATCTCACTGGCAGCATCGATGTCGAGAGTGTGGAAGCGGCGATACAGCTGCAGCAGGATGGCCAAGCCAATGCTGGCCTCGGCTGCTGCCAGGCTGATCACCAGAATGAACATCACCTGGCCATCGGGTTGGACCCAACGGGCACCGGCGACGACGAACGCCAGGGCAGAGGCGTTCATCATGACTTCCAGGCTCATGAGTACGAAGAGGATGTTGCGGCGGACCATCAGGCCAACCAGACCTAAGCAGAACAGGATGCCGGCGACGGCCAGGCCATGTTCGAGAGGGATAGCACCCATGATTTACTCCTTCGCCTCATTGCGGCCCAGGTGGAAGGCGGTGACCGCTGCCGCGAGCAGCAGCATCGACGCCAGTTCGACCACCAGCAGGTAGGGGCCGAACAGGCTCACACCCACTGCTTTCGGGCCCACGGTGGTACCGCTGATGGCAGCGCCGCTGGGTGCGACGAACAGCACGTACAGCAGCTCCACCAGCAACAGGGCGCCAAGGATCACCGGCCCTGCCCAGATGCCGGGCTTGAGCCAGCCGCGCTCCTGGGCAACCGAAGCCGGCCCCAGGTTGAGCATCATCACCACGAAGACGAACAGCACCATGATGGCGCCGGCATAGGCGATCACTTCCAGGGCGCCCGCGAACGGCGCACCCAGGGAAAAGAAGATCATCGCCACGGAAATCAGCGAGATGATCAGGTAGAGCAGGGCGTGCACGGGGTTTGTGCCGGTCACCACCCGAAGGGTGGACACCACGGCGATCCCGGATGCGAAGTAGAAAGCGAATTCCATCTTTCTGTCCTTATGGGAGCAAGCTCTTCACGTTGATCGGCTCGGCTTCGTTCTGCGCAGCGCCTTTCGGCTTGCCAGCGATCGCCATGCCCGCAACACGGTAGAAGTTGTAGTCAGGGTTCTTGCCGGGGCCGGAGATCAGCAGATCTTCTTTCTCGTACACCAGGTCCTGACGCTTGAACTCGGCCATTTCGAAATCCGGAGTCAGCTGGATTGCGGTGGTCGGGCACGCTTCTTCGCACAGGCCACAGAAGATGCAGCGCGAGAAGTTGATGCGGAAGAACTCCGGGTACCAACGGCCGTCGTCGGTTTCTGCCTTCTGCAGCGAGATGCAGCCCACCGGGCAGGCCACCGCGCACAGGTTGCAGGCCACGCAGCGCTCTTCGCCATCAGGGTCGCGCGTCAGGACGATGCGGCCACGGTAGCGTGGGGGCAGGTACACGGGTTCTTCGGGGTACTGCAGGGTGTCGCGCTTGCGAAACCCGTGGGAGAACACCATGGCCAGGCTGCGCAGCTGGGTGCCGGTGCCCTTAACGATGTCGCCGATATACTTGAACATGGGTCAAATCCTCACTGGGCCGCGACGGCTGGCGTGTTGTAAAGCACGATCGCAGCGGTCACCAGCAAATTGATCAGGGTCAGCGGCAGGCAGAACTTCCAGCTGAAGTCCATCACCTGGTCATAGCGTGGGCGCGGAATGGAGGCGCGCAGCAGGATGAACAGCATGATGAAGAACGCGGTCTTCAGGGCGAACCACAGGAACGACAGTTGCGGCAGGATGCCGAACGGGCCGTGCCATCCGCCGAAGAACAGGGTGACCAGCAGCGCCGAGATGAGGATGATGCCGATGTACTCACCGACGAAGAACATGCCCCATTTCATGCCGGCATACTCGATGTGGTAGCCGTCGGCCAGTTCCTGTTCCGCTTCCGGCTGGTCGAAGGGGTGACGGTGAGTCACGGCCACGCCAGCGATGAAGAAGGTGCAGAAGCCGAAGAACTGCGGAATGATGAACCACAGGTTCTGCGCCTGGTACTCGACGATGTCGCGCATGTTGAACGAACCGACCTGTACCACCACGCCCATCAGCGCCAGGCCCAGGAACACTTCGTACGACACGGTCTGGGCCGAGGCCCGCAAGCTGCCCAGCAAGGCGTACTTGTTGTTCGAGGACCAGCCGGCGAACAGGACGGCATAGACCGACAGACCTGCCATGGCGAAGAAGAACAGCAGGCCGATGTTCAGGTCGGCCACGCCCCAGGTCGGGGTGATCGGAATGACCACGAAGGCAATCAGCAGGGCGCTCATGGCCACGACGGGTGCCAGGGTAAAGATCACGCGGTCGACGAAGGGCGGGTTCCAGTCTTCCTTGAAGAACATCTTCAACATGTCGGCAGCGATCTGGAACATGCCGAACGGGCCAACGCGGTTCGGACCGTAACGGTCCTGCCACCAGCCCAGCAGGCGCCGCTCGATGAAGCTGAGCAGCGCGCCGCAGACCACCACCGCCAGCAGGACCACGATTGCCCTTAGCACGGTGAGGATCACGTCGATCACTTCGGGGGTGAACCAGCTCATTGTGCTGCCTCCTGCAGGCCTTCGACGGATGCCCCGAACACGGCAGGCGGGATGCCGGCCAAGCCCTTGGGCAGCGCGACCAGGCCAGCGCCCAGCGCTTCATTGATACGCAGCGGCAGGCGCAGCGCCACACCCGCGACGTTCAGGTCCAGCAGGGCACCTTCGTTGACGCCCAGGCGATCGGCTTCGGACTTGGCCAGGGCCACGTAGGCAGCCGGGATGCGCGTTTGCACCGGCGCGGCACGCGAGGAGCTTTCTTCGCTGCCGAACAGGTGGAAGAACGGTACCGCTGTCCAGGTGCCGCGGGCCGGGTTGAAGGCGCCAGGTACCGTGGTGAACCAGGCCAGGCCATCACCTTTGGATTCGATCAGCCGCACGCCTGGGTCGCCGGCACGCAAGTGACCACCCACCTCATCCTGAAACTTGTTCCAGGCCTGGGGCGAGTTCCAACCTGGCGACCAGGCGAACGGGACCTGCTGGCGTGGCTCGGCCGAGCCCGAATACCCTTCCATGGAGAAGGCGAACGCGGTATCGCGATCTTGCGGGGTACGCGGCTCGTGCACGCTGATGTTGGCGCGCATGGCGGTGCGCCCGGAGTAGCGCAGCGGCTCACGGGCAAGCTTCAGGCCCTTGATGCGGAAGGCGGCGCTTGGCGCGGCATCGACGATGCCAGCCAGTTGCGGGGCCGCCTGGGCGCAGGCGTGGGTAACGTGGTCCAGTTGGGTCCAGTCCACGGGCTTGGCCAGCAGGGTGGCACGCAGGGCGTGCATCCAGCGCCAGCCTTCGTGGACCTGGATGCTGCTGTCCAGGTACTGCGGGTCGAACACCTGGAAGAAGCGCTGGGCACGGCCTTCCTGGCTGACCAGGGTGCCGTCGCCTTCGGCGAAGGAGGCGGCCGGCAGTACCAGGTGAGCGCGCTCGACCGTCGGGGTTCTGGAGTGGTCGGCAACGATGACCACCTTGGCCGCTGCCAGGGCAGCATCCACCTTGGCTGCAGGGACGCGGGCGTAGAGGTCGTTTTCCAGCACCACGATGGCGTCGGCCTTGCCGTCGATGACCGCATCCAGTGCGGCGTCGACCGACTCGCCACCCAGCATGGCCAGGCCAAGGCTGTTGGCTTCAGGCACCACCAGGCTCAAGGAGCCTTGTTTGTCGCGCAGCTTCAGGGCCTTGGCGATGTTGGCGGCTGCTTCGATCAGCGAAGCATCGGCCAGCGAGGTGCCGGCAATGACCAGCGGGCGCTTGGCCGCGATCAGGGCATCGGCGATGCGCTGGGCCAGCGCCTTGGCCTCGTCGTCCAGGCCGGCGACGGCTGGCGCACTTGGGTCGATGGCATGGGCCACGGCAAAACCGAGACGGGCCAGGTCCGCCGGGGCTGCATGCACGCATTCTTCGGCCACGTCGTCGAGCTTGGTCTCGGCCAGGCTGGCGATGAACAGGGGGTACAGCGCATGCTGACCGATGTTCTTGACGGCAGCGTCGAGCCACGGCTGAACCTTCATCGCCTCGGCCATGGCCTCGGCCTTGCCCTTGGTGGCCTGGCGCACGGCCAGGGCGACGCGGGCAGCGGTCTGGGTCAGGTCTTCACCGAGCACGAATACCGCATCATGGTCTTCGATGTCGCGCAGGGTCGGAACGGGCAGGGGGCTGTTGTTCAGCACCTCTAGCGCCAGACGCACGCGCGTCAGCTCACCGGCTTCCATCCCGCAGTGGAAATACTCGGCACCGACTAGTTCGCGCAGGCCATAGTTGCTTTCGAGGCTGGCGCGTGGCGAACCGATACCGACGATGGTACGGCCGCGCAGCAGGTCGGCGGCTTTGTCCAGGGCCGCGTCCAGGCCCAACTTGGTGCCGTCGGCCAGTTGCGCCTGGCGTGGACGATCCGTGCGGTTGACGTAGCCATAGCCGAAGCGGCCTCGGTCGCACAGGAAGTACTGGTTCACCGAGCCGTTGAAACGGTTCTCGATGCGGCGCAGTTCACCGTAACGCTCGCCTGGGCTGATGTTGCAGCCACTGGAGCAACCGTGGCAGATGCTCGGGGCAAACTGCATGTCCCACTTGCGGTTGTAGCGCTCGGAGTGGGTTTTGTCGGTGAACACGCCGGTTGGGCAGACTTCGGTCAGGTTGCCCGAGAACTCGCTTTCCAGCACACCGTCTTCGACGCGCCCGAAATACACGTTGTCATGGGCGCCATAGACACCCAGGTCGGTGCCACCGGCGTAGTCCTTGTAGTAACGCACGCAGCGGTAGCAGGCGATGCAGCGGTTCATCTCATGGGCGATGAACGGACCGAGGTCCTGGTTCTGGTGGGTGCGCTTGGTGAAGCGATAGCGGCGCTCGTTGTGGCCGGTCATCACTGTCATGTCTTGCAGGTGGCAGTGCCCGCCTTCCTCGCACACCGGGCAGTCGTGCGGGTGGTTGGTCATCAGCCATTCGACGACGCTGGCGCGAAACGCCTTGGACTCGTCATCGTCGATGGAGATCCAGGTACCGTCGGATGCAGGCGTCATGCAGGACATGACGATACGCCCGCGCGTGTCGTTCTCGTCGGTGTACTGCTTGACCGCACATTGGCGGCAGGCACCGACGCTGCCAAGCGCCGGGTGCCAGCAGAAATAAGGGATGTCGAGGCCAAGTGACAGACAGGCCTGTAACAGGTTGTCTGCACCGTTGACTTCGAGCGCTTTGCCGTCTACGTGGATAGTGGCCATTGTTCAAAGTTCTTCGTTGGCCCGCGTGAGCAGGCGTGGCTAATGGAAATCGGTAAGCCTGCGACACGCCGCGATCGGGTCGGGCCTGTCGGCAAGCTGGCGAGTGGCACGGACCACCCGCAGGAACATCGTGTTATGCGCCGACTACGGTCGGCCCGGCCTGAAGCGGTCTTGCCAGGTCAGGGCGCAACGCCTCGCCAGCGACAACCGGTGCGACACCGGCCTCGAACTCCGAGCGGAAGTACTTGATGGCACTGCCAAGCGGCTCCACCGCACCGGGTGCGTGGGCGCAGAAGGTACGGCCTGGGCCGAGGAAGTTGACCAGCCCCAGCAGGGTCTCGATGTCTTCGGCGCGGCCCTGGCGGTTCTCCAGGGCGCGCAGCATCTTCACGCTCCAGGGCAGGCCGTCACGGCACGGTGTGCACCAGCCGCACGACTCACGGGCGAAGAACTCCTCCATGTTGCGCAGCAGCGAGACCATGCTGACACTGTCGTCCACCGCCATGGCAAGGCCGGTCCCCATGCGGGTGCCGACTTTGGCGATACCGCCCGCGTACATTTGCGCGTCCAGGTGCTCGGGCAGCAGGAAACCGGTGCCGGCCCCGCCGGGCTGCCAGCACTTGAGCCGGAAGCCGTCGCGCATGCCGCCCGCGTAGTCCTCGAACAGTTCGCGTGCGGTGACGCCAAACGGCAGCTCCCACAGGCCTGGGTTCTTGACCTTGCCGGAGAAGCCCATCAGCTTGGTGCCATGGTCTTCGCTGCCTTCGCGGGCCAGCGACTTGTACCAGTCGTTGCCATTGGCGACGATGGCCGGCACGTTGCACAGGGTCTCGACGTTGTTCACGCAGGTCGGCTTGCCCCACACGCCCACGGCGGCAGGGAAGGGCGGCTTGGAGCGTGGGTTGGCGCGGCGACCTTCGAGCGAGTTGATCAGCGCGGTTTCTTCACCGCAGATATAGCGGCCTGCACCGGTGTGCACGAACAGCTCGAAATCGAAGCCGCTGCCCAGGACGTTCTTGCCCAGCAGGCCAGCGGCCTTGGCTTCATCGATGGCACGGTTGAGGTTTTTTGCCGCCGTGGTGTATTCGCCGCGCAAGAAGATGTAGCCGCGGTAGGCCTTCAGCGCGCGGGCGCTGATCAGCATGCCTTCGATCAGCAGATGGGGCTGTTGCTCCATCAGCATGCGGTCCTTCCAGGTGTTGGGCTCCATTTCATCGGCGTTACACAACAGGTAACGGATGTTCATGGACTCATCCTTGGGCATCAGGCCCCACTTCACCCCGGTGGGGAAGCCCGCGCCACCACGGCCCTTGAGGCCGGAGTCCTTGACGCTTTGCACGATCTCGTCAGCCGACATCTGCGCCAGCGCCTTGCGGGCAGCGGCGTAGCCGTTCTTCGATTCGTACTCGGCCAGCCAGACCGGCTCGCCGTCTTCACGCAGGCGCCAGGTCAGCGGATGGGTTTCAGCCGAGCGCGCGATGCGGTTGGCCGGGCCGAAGGAAGTGATGGTCATGCGTAACCCTCCAGCAGCTTGGAGACGCCAGCAGGCTGCACGTCGCCAAAGGTGTCGTCGTCGATCATCAGCGCCGGGGCCTTGTCGCAGTTGCCAAGGCAGCAGACCGGCAGCAGGGTGAAGCGGCCATCGGCAGTCGTTTGACCCAGGCCGATGCCCAGCTCGCTCTGGATCTGGCTGACCACCGACTCGTGGCCGCCGATGTAGCACACCATGCTGTCGCACACGCGGATAATGTGGCGGCCCACCGGCTGGCGGAAGATCTGGCTGTAGAAGGTGGCGACGCCTTCGACGTCGCTGGCCGGGATGCCCAGCACCTCGCCGATGGCGTGGATGGCGCCGTCCGGCACCCAGCCACGGGCTTTCTGCACGATCTTCAGGGCTTCGATGGACGCCGCACGCGGGTCCTCGTAGTGGTGCATTTCATGCTCGATGGCCGAGCGTTCGGTTTCGCTCAGGGCGAAACGGTCTGTCTGGATAAGCGTGCTGTTCATGCTTAGCGGTCCACGTCAGCCATAACGAAGTCGATACTGCCCAGGTACGCAATGAGGTCGGCGACCATGCTGCCTTTGATCACCGAGGGGATCTGCTGCAGGTGCGGGTAGCTCGGGGTGCGGATCCGGGTGCGGTAGCTCATGGTGCCGCCGTCGCTCGTCAGGTAGTAACTGTTGATGCCCTTGGTCGCCTCGATCATCTGGAACGACTCGTTGGCCGGCATGACCGGGCCCCACGACACTTGCAGGAAGTGGGTGATCAGGGTCTCGATGTGCTGCAGGGTGCGCTCTTTGGGTGGCGGCGTGGTCAGCGGATGGTCCGCCTTGTACGGGCCTTCGGGCATGTTGCGCAGGCACTGGTCGATGATGCGGATACTCTGGCGCATCTCCTCGACGCGGACCATGCAGCGATCGTAGGCATCGCCGTTGTGGGCCAGTGGTACTTCGAATTCGAAGTTTTCGTAGCCGGAGTAGGGGCGGGCCTTGCGCAGGTCGAAGTCGCAACCGGTGGAGCGCAGGCCGGCACCGGTGGTGCCCCAGGCCAGTGCCTCTTGCGTGTTGTAGGCGGCCACGCCAATGGTACGGCCCTTGAGGATGCTGTTCTGCAGCGCGGCCTTGGTGTATTCGTCCAGGCGCTTGGGCAGCCACTCGACGAAATCCTTGACCAGTTTGTCCCAGCCACGCGGCAGGTCGTGGGCGACGCCACCGATACGGTACCAGGCCGGGTGCAGACGGAAACCGGTGATCGCCTCGATCACCGTGTACGCGCGCTGGCGGTCGGTGAAGGTGAAGAACACCGGGGTCATGGCGCCCACGTCCTGGATGTAGGTGCCCAGGAACAGCAAGTGGCTGGTGATACGGAAGAATTCGGCGAGCATGATGCGAATCACGTCGACCTTTTGCGGCACCTGGATGCCGGCCAGCTTTTCCACCGCCAGAACGTACGGCAGGTTGTTCATCACACCGCCGAGGTAGTCGATACGGTCGGTGTAAGGAATGAAGCTGTGCCAGGACTGACGTTCGGCCATTTTCTCGGCACCACGGTGGTGGTAGCCGATGTCCGGTACGCAGTCGACGATTTCTTCACCGTCGAGTTGCAGGACGATACGGAAGGCACCGTGGGCAGACGGGTGGTTGGGGCCAAGGTTGAGGAACATGTAGTCCTCGTTGGCGCCCTGGCGCTTCATGCCCCAGGCTTCGGGGTTGAAGCGCGCCGACTCTTCCTCAAGCTGCTGCTTGGCCAGGGTCAGGCTGTAGGGATCGAACTCGGTGGCGCGGGCCGGATAGTCCTTGCGCAGCGGGTGACCTTCCCAGGTCGGCGGCATCATGATGCGGCTCAGGTGCGGGTGGCCAGCGAAATCGATGCCGAACATGTCCCACACTTCACGCTCGTACCAGTTGGCGTTGGGCCAGATGCTGGTCACCGACGGCAGGTTCAGGTCGCCTTCGCTGAGCGAGACCTTGATCATCACATCGCTGTTACGCTCGATCGACAGCAGGTGGTAGAACACGCTGAAGTCGGCGGCAGGCAGGCCGCGGCGCTGGGTGCGCAGGCGCTCGTCGACGCCGTGCAGGTCGTACAGCATGCTGTAGGGCTTGGCCACACCGCGCAGGAAGCTCAGCACTTCCTTGAGCTGGGCGCGCTTGACCCACAGCACGGGCATGCCGGTGCGGGTTTCCTGGGCGACGAATGCTTCGGCGCCAAAACGGTTGTGCAATTCGACGACCACATCTTGGTCGTTTGCCTTGTAGGGCGGAATGTAAATAGCGTTGTCCGCTGTCATGGTCTCGGTCGCTTTGGGTCAACGTTAAGAATGAAGCCAGGCCGCCGGCACCCTCGGGCGCCGGCGGCAGGTCGCTGGATCAGACTTCGTCGGGGCTGCGCAGGTTGGTGACGGCAATGCGCTGTTCACGACGCAGCTCCTTCTGGGCGGGCATCTCGGCACGGTAAATGCCTTGATCGCCCACGACCCAGGAAAGCGGACGTCGCTCTTGGCCGATCGACTCCTGCAGCAGCATCAAGCCTTGCAGGAAAGCCTCAGGGCGTGGCGGACAGCCGGGCACGTAGACGTCCACGGGGAGGAACTTGTCGACCCCCTGAACGACCGAGTAGATGTCGTACATGCCGCCGGAGTTGGCGCACGAACCCATGGAAATGACCCATTTGGGCTCGAGCATCTGCTCGTAGAGACGCTGGATGATCGGCGCCATCTTGATGAAGCAGGTACCGGCAATGACCATGAAGTCGGCCTGGCGCGGCGAGGCCCGGATGACTTCGGCGCCGAAGCGGGCGATGTCGTGGGGTGCCGTGAAGGCCGTGGTCATTTCCACGTAGCAGCAGGACAGGCCGAAGTTGTACGGCCACAGGGAGTTCTTGCGGCCCCAGTTGACGGCGCCACGCAGCACATCTTCGAGCTTGCCCATGAAGATGTTCTTGTGGACCTGGTCTTCGAGCAGTTGATCGGTGACGGTTTCCCGTTCACCGACCGGGTATTGCTCATTGGGTGCGTCCGGATCGATTCTGGTGAGATTGTATTGCATGCCAAAGCCTCATTGTTTCAGCTTCGCTTGCCGCTTGCGGCGACCTTCGGGAGCCCAGTCAAGGGCCCCGACGCGCCATAGGTAGACAAGACCTGCCAACAGAATTGCTATGAAAACGAGTGCTTCGACGAACCCGGTCCAGCCGCTTTCGCGGACGGACACAGACCATGCAAAGAGAAAGAGGGCTTCGATATCGAAGATCACGAAGAGCATCGCGACCAGATAGAATTTTGCCGACAGGCGCAAGCGAGCGCTGCCGGTGGGCAGCATGCCGGATTCGAAGGGTTCGTTCTTGGCGCGACCCCAAGCCTTGCTGCCGAGCAGGCTGGACAGGCCGAGCATGAAGGCACACAGGCCGACGACACCCAGAAGGAAAATGGCAAAGCCCCAGTTGTGGGCGATGAGTCCTGCCGAATCGGACATGCTTCAAATCCTTATACAGAGACCCAGCTCTGCAGTCTGAAATAAGTGTAGAGCGGCGACGTGGTGTCGCACTTGCAGTGACCAAATGTCGCAGCTGAATCAATCCTGCTGATTTTATGGGTAAACCCGGTGCAAGTAAAATTTCCGTAGCAAATTTATTCGCAGGTTCAACAACACATTCGGCTTGTAACTGGCTGAAAGCCTTAAGATTCGGGCATTGCGCGTGCTTTTGTTAATTATGTTTCTTGCGAGTGGTAACGAATTACGAATTGAGTAATGATAATTAATATCATCTAGCGCTGCGCTTCTTAGTTGGTCCGTTCTGCGCCGTGTAAAGTTCATCTGCAGATTTCCTGTGCTTGCAAATGCGAAAAGCCCGTGTTCTAGCAGTTTTCGACACGCTGGGTACCGCTCTGGATCAATACTAAAGCGTGAGCGCGTTGGTTGGGCCATGTGCCGCTGTGGTCTGTAGCATAGACCAGGGTGCTCTGATTGCCCTGACCTTGGGGCAGGCGCTAGGTGGGCGGCGCTCGCTTTCTGCGACACCGTCTACGCAAAGGAGGTGGCTCAGCGCCAGGTGCAGTTGGGCGCAAGGGCACTGGAATGTCGGATTTAACCCCTTCCCTGTAGGGCATTTCCCAAACATACTCTTGCCGCCTGTTTTCCGTTGCGGCTGCCCGGGCGGCGCTCTAGTCTCGGCCTGTCGTTGCTCATCAACGACACAGCTTTGACAGGCTGTGACGGTAAATAGTGCGCGGCTTTCCTATATGGTGGCTGTGCGTGCGGGCACGCTTGCGTGCGCCGGAACTTAGCTATTTCCGCCGGTCTGTCAACCCACGCACAGCTGCCGCCCTTCTGTTTGACAGCAGGTGGGTGGCCAGCCCTAGAAGGTAAATAGCTATGTTGAAGATAGTCCCTGATCCACCCCGCAACTCCCATTCCCTCGAAGACACCCTGACCCAGGCCACCGACCACGCACTCTGCGCAGCTACCGTGGTGCATCAGGTCTTGCTCCTACAGCCCAGGTCCCCGGCATCGATCCTGATGATGACCACGATGCATGAACTCGAAGCGCTTCGAGCTTTGCTTGAGTCGGCCTTGATCCAAGTGCAGATCCCGGCGGGTGCCAAGCCTTTGCATTGAAGCTGATCGATGTGCAGCTACAGCCGGTCTTTGGCGGTTAAGCCGCGCCTTCCCGATCACCGCAGCTCGCAAGGTTCCACATCCACGGCGGGAGCGGATCTGGCTGCGTCAGGGGCCGGCCATGCAGTAGGAAATTTCCAGGGGATTCGAAAATGACCACAGAAGACACACAGTTCACCGTCGGTCAAACCACCTTTTGCCAAGGCGAAAACGGCACCCACGCGTTGTTTCGCATCGAGCCCGGCATACCGTGTCGGGATGCTCGCGAGCAGTCGTCGGAGTTGATGGGTTACGTTCGCGAATTGACCATCATCGGCCTGACGGAAGAGAGGCCGATGATGATCTGGGCGGCCCACTACCTCAGCGCCATGGCCAAAGCGTTGATGGACGACGCCGAGCTGGGCATGGCGCAGTGATTTTCGGCCAGATGGCCTAGCCTAGCGACTTGCGTGGTCTGGCGCCGCGCAAGGCCGCTGCTACAGGGCAGGCGTACCAGTGGTAGGTCAGTGCACTCAGGTGAAGGCCCACAAGCCATGAAGCGTTGGCCCCGTCCTTGACTGCTACATCCTTATCACCGATGGCTTTCGACCGGCTACCGCGTCAGGCGTACCAGATAGATGCCGGTACGAGGATCTGTTGCAAGCTTCAGGTTACAGGCGACAAGCGGCTGGCCATTGCTTTGACAGCTGACCTCCAGGGCCGTCCCGCTCTCCCCGACAAATGCCCAGCCAGCAGTACCGAAATCATCGTCCAAGGTGCCATCACCGTTGAAGCGCAACAGGGCAAATGGGTCGCGTGCTGCTTCGTCTTCATACAGCACGCTCAGGTAAATTTTTTCGTGATCGCCTGGTTGCCCATCGAAGGCCAGGTCCAGCGCGGAAGCCATGACCAATGGGTTCTTTTGAATAATGACAGGTTGCCCTGCATTGAAATGGGTGTTGGGCGTACCGTCGCATTTGAAAGACATGAGCGCGGAACCTTCATCATAGGTATTGATGTCGGTCCGGCACGCCAGCACGAAGTCAGTGTTGGAGGTGGACTGTTCAAGACGCGCTGCAAGCAGCGTGTGCCCGGGCGTGCTCAACTGCAAATGGCCGCGCGCGGCAAACGTCTCGTCAACGTTGGCTCGGTTATCAAGGCGGGTCACGATGACGTGGCTGTGGTAATCCTCGGTAGGCATAGGCGCGTGCGCGGCATAAATACCTTGTTCATTTACCGCTATCGTGCCCAGTAGCACGGGCTGCCCCTGGTGTTCAGCGCGCCAGAAGCCGGTGCCATTGAACTCGGTAGCCAAATCCCCTTTCAGCGAAATGGCAACAATATGATCGCGCGAATGAAAGTAGAGGACGCCGTCCCGAATTCTGCCGCTGGCGCTTTGCTGGACATTGGAACTGCGGTGCTTGGAGGCGGGGGTTGACTTGATTGGCCGGTCCTGGCGCATGGAGCTGATCGACCGATAAACACGGTAGGCCTGTCCATTTTCGCCAAATTGCGTGTCGGGCTTACCATCTGGGAGCACGTGAAAGACGACGGGACAAAACGAATTCGGGGCATCGTTGTAGTCACCTACCACATAGATTCCCTCGGTTTCGTCCGCAACGATCGTGGACAGATAGACCCGTAAGGCACCGGTGTATTCAACGGTGGCGACCCCGTCGGTTCCAAACTCTCGGTCAGGCGCTCCGCCAGCTCCTAGCCGTAGCAGTTTGATGTATTGCTCAGCCCTGTGAGCCGAGGACAGGAGGATGTGTCCGGTTGATTCGAGCAAGGCCATTGGGCCAGCGTGGTTGTAGTGGTTGTGCCAAAAGCGGCCTCTTGAAGCAAACGTAGGGTCCAGCTCACCGGCTTTGGAAATCGTTGGCATGATGCGACTCCTGATTGGGCCAGTCGCAAGGTTTACAGAAGAGGCTGCTGCAAAAAACTGGTAATACTGCTAGGCGTCGATTGCAGAAAAACTCATCGCGCTTTGCGAAGCCCCTTGTTCTTTGCCAAGAAACCCCGGACCGCGTGCAGGTTTGGTGTGGCTTGATCTGGCCAACTTCAGCAAAACGAAGGCCCGGTGCCTTCACAAGCTCCGGGCCTTCGTTCAACCGCAACCCACTGGTTAGTGGAACTGCTCTTCTTCAGTCGAACCGGTCAGTGCGGTCACCGACGAAGCCCCACCCTGAATCACAGTGGTCATGTCATCGAAGTAGCCCGTACCCACTTCCTGCTGATGCGCCACGAAGGTGTAGCCCTTGCTGGCGTCGGCGAACTCCTGCTCTTGCAGCTTGACGTAGGCGGTCATGTCGTTGCGGGCGTAGTCGTGCGCCAGGTTGAACATGCCATGCCACATGTTGTGGATGCCGGCCAGGGTGATGAACTGGTGCTTGTAGCCCATGGCCGACAGCTCGCGCTGGAATTTGGCGATGGTGGCATCGTCCAGGTTCTTCTTCCAGTTGAAGGAAGGCGAGCAGTTGTACGAGAGGATCTGGTCCGGGTACTCCTTCTTGATCGCTTCGGCGAAGCGGCGGGCTTCGTCCAGGTCCGGCTTGGCGGTTTCGCACCAGATGAGGTCGGCGTAGGGGGCGTAAGCCAGGCCGCGGGCGATGGCCTGGTCGAGGCCGGCGCGTACTTTGTAGAAGCCTTCACGGGTGCGCTCGCCGATCACGAACGGCTGATCGTATGGGTCGCAGTCACTGGTCAGCAGGTCGGCGGCGTTGGCGTCGGTACGGGCCAGAATGATGGTCGGCACGCCCGAAACATCGGCTGCCAGGCGCGCGGCGACCAGCTTTTGCACGGCTTCCTGGGTAGGTACCAAAACTTTGCCGCCCATGTGGCCGCACTTTTTCACCGAGGCCAGCTGGTCTTCGAAGTGCACGCCAGCCGCGCCCGCTTCGATCATGTTCTTCATCAGCTCGTAGGCATTGAGCACGCCGCCAAAGCCTGCTTCTGCGTCAGCCACGATAGGCGCGAAGTAGTCGATGTAGCCTTCATCACCAGGGTTCTTGCCTGCCTTCCACTGGATCTGGTCGGCGCGGCGGAAGGAGTTGTTGATGCGCTTGACCACCGTCGGCACCGAGTCGACAGGGTACAGCGACTGGTCGGGGTACATGGACTCGGCAGAGTTGTTGTCGGCAGCTACCTGCCAGCCCGACAGGTAGATGGCCTGGATGCCTGCCTTGACCTGTTGCACGGCCTGGCCACCGGTGAGGGCGCCCATGCAATTGACGAAGTCTTTTTCCGGGCGGAACGATGGATGTGCACCTTGAGTGACCAGTTTCCACAGCTTTTCAGCACCCAGGCGGGCCAGGGTATGCTCCGGCTGCAGGGAGCCACGCAGGCGAACGACATCGGCGGCAGTGTAGGTACGGGTCACGCCTTTCCAGCGCGGGTTTTCGGCCCAGTCTTTCTCAAGGGCTGCAATTTGCTGTTCGCGTGTCAGTGCCATGGAAGTAAACCTCGTCGCATCGATCTTGGATTAGTTGTGCGGATGCTCGGGGCAGATCAGGGCGCTGGCGGCAGTCCTGTTCAAGCGGGTACGGCGGCAGCGGGCAAGGATGGGGTGCAAGGCGGGCAGTCATGTGCATCAGTGCCCCTGCAGGTCGGCTCGTGGATGCCTCGCTGCGGAGCTACACGAATGCTGTGACGGCGGTGACGCACTTGAGTCCCTCGAAACCACTTGCTCGGTGCAGTCGCAACCTCGTCGAACGGCCTTATGGGCTGTACGGACACGGGGCGCCTCCACGGTGACGGAGGGCGCCCCAAGGCCCTTGCCAGGGCCCCTGATTAGCGGGAGCGAGGCCATCATGCCCTCGCTAAAAAGTGCCTGTCAAACGTTTTGTAGTGCTTTTTTAGGTCTACTACATCTTTGGTCTAATACGACTCATCAGTCAGTTCAGAGGCCTTTGGTCGAGGCCGCAGACTGTCTCGGATCAGTCCAAAACATCGACTTTTACCCGCACTGTCATGTTTTTTCCCCGTTCAGTGCTGTAGGTATGGCTTCCGGTACTAAAGCCGGCCTGGCTCTGCTGGTTATACCCGGCCATATCGATCCACTCACCCACCTTGCCGGTGAGGGTTGTGTCGGTGCTTTGAACATCCACTACATCTGCACGTTCGCGGCTGATGCGATCATTATTAGTGCTGATCTGCAGGCGAACGGTGTCTCCAGTGAGCGTCGGTGTTACGTAAAAGCCTTGGGTTACATTGCGGTATTGGGTATCGCTCTGCACACGCCCATATCCATCGGTACTGGAGCTGGTTACGGGGATGCTCTGGCCGACCTGAACCAGCGCTGGCTGACCTTCACTGGCCTGGATCTGCTGCACGCCGCCGTCGCGGTTGGAGGTGCCGCGGCGGATGATCTTCGCGTTGCCGCGCTTATCCTGAAATTGGCTGTCGCTGGTATCGACGCTGATCAGCAAGCGTTTGGCGGCGGTGTCCAGTTGCTTGAGTAGCTCACGCAGTTCGCCAATGCGTTGCGGGCTGGCATTGACGATGAGTTTGTTCTCGAAGGCGCTGACAGTACCGTCCTGGCCGATGAAGGCTTGCGCGGGCGGCAGCAACTCGGCGCTGCTGCGGTGCTGCAGTGGCACGACCTCAGTTTGGGCTTGTGCGGTCAGGCTGACCAGCAGTGCCAGCGAGATGAAAAGCGGGCGTGTGGACATGGGCAAGGTCTCCGTAAAAGGTGAGTGTAATCGCTGCATCGGCAGCACCCGAACTTCCTGAGCCATTTCGCAGCAATTGATGCCTGGGCCCTCAGTAGTGCCCACCTGTGGCTCGGCCTCCACAAGGAGGGTCTTGAAGGGCAGGGTAACGGCTGAACCTTGGCAGGGGCCGTGGGTCGCAATCACAGGTTATCCGAGGACGACTGTCATGAAACGCTGGTTCATCGTATGGGCGTGCTTGTGGAGCGCCGGTCTGCAGGCGGCGCCTGATACGCTGCGCATCCAGCAACTGCAACGCTGCGGTGATCGACTGAGTGCCGAGCGCCAGCAGTGGTGCCTGCGCGTGACCGGCCTAGGTGAACAGGCGCCAACACTCAAGGTTGGGGGTGTGGCGGTACCTGCTGGAGCGTTGGAGCGCCAGGGGGACACGCTCACGCTGACCCTTGAACACCCGTCTGGGCCAAGTGCGCCGTTGTGGCTGGAGGTCGACGGGCAGGCCAGCAACCCTGTGTGGTTGACCCGTCAGCGCAGCCATGTGGTCGCCGCAGGCCCCGATGAAGTGGCCAAGAACATGGACGGCCTGACCACCTACCTGAATCTGGTCAGTGTGCTGATAGAGGAAAGATACGACGGTCTGCAGGAGGCGCGGCGCATTGCCGACAAGTACGGGGCGCAGGTGGTGGGTGCCATAGCGCCACTGAACGTCTACCAATTGCGCTTGCCGGTGCACGATCTGGTGCAACGGGACGCCATGATCCTACGCATGGGCACGGAGGTCAGTGTCGATGCGGTGATCGTTGAAGAGTCGGCTCCCGAGCGGGGCGAGGAGGGGGACGGGCGCGCCGAACCGGCCATCACCCAGGCGGACGAATGGGCCGCCAACCGCTTCATGGACGCCCTGTACTACTATCAGCGCCGCATCCCTGCATCCAGAATTCCCGTCCAGCCTGTGCGCGTGGGGGTGATCGAAAGGGGTGTGGACTTCGATGCGCCTGGCTTCAAGGGTTATCGCGGCGCCTGCCAGCACGGGCAGACATGCGTGTATGCCAGGGACGTCAGCGAGCCTGCTAGCCATGGCACCCACGTGGCGGGCATTTATGCCGCCCAGGACGAGGGGTTTCTCGCTGGCCTGGGCAAGGCCAGCCCGGGGTTCGATGTGATCGTCGACCGTAATTCCGATGCCGGTATCACGGCCAATATCGCTGCATCGGTCAACCTGGTGCAAGACGGTGTGCGGGTGCTGAATTGGAGTTGGGGCATCCACCGAGTAGGTGCGCGTAACATCAAAGGGGATGAGGTCGATTCGCTGGTCCGTTCCGGGCTGGCCATGAGCGGTTACGAGGAGCTGCTCGAGGAGTTCTTCCTGTGGCTGCGGGCCAAGCATCCGGATGTCATCGTGGTGAATTCGGCGGGTAATGGGGCTTCGTGGTCGGGCACGGACGAATATCGGCTACCGTCGTCATTCGTCACCGAACAGTTGCTCGTGGTGGGCGGCCATCAGCGCAGTGAACACGCTGTCCCGGTCAATGACCCGCGCCATGTGCGCAAGCGCCACAGCTCCAACATCGACAGCCGCGTGGATGTCAGTGCCGCTGCATGCCTGCGGCCCTCCGGCGCAAAGCCCCATTGCGGCACGTCCTATGCCACGCCTTTAGTGGCGGCCACCGTGGCCGCGATGCTGGCGATCAATCCGGCGCTGACCCCAGCGCAGGTGCGCATGTTGCTACGGCGTAGTGCGCTGACCCTTGGCGAGCAGCAGGATTTCGAGGCGATGGATGCCGAGGACCTGACTGCCCCCATCTTGCCGTCGGAGCGAGGCGGGCGCCTGGATGATCCGGACCTTGGGCGGTCTGCACGGCTGGACATGCAGCGTGCCCTGGATTTGGCGGTGCAGAGTCGCGATCGGGTGCGCTGATCGGTGGCTCCTGCCTGACAAATTCCGTAACATCGCGCCTTTACTTTCGCGCTCCGTCCGTTCTGGACCGTCACCCAGGAAACCCATGAAACCCGCTCGCCTACGCGCCGACCTGCTGGCCGGCTTGACCACCTCGTTTGCTCTTGTGCCCGAATGCATTGCCTTCGCCCTGGTGGCACACCTCAATCCATTGATGGGCCTTTATGGCGCATTCGTCATTTGCACGCTGACCGCGCTGTTTGGCGGTCGACCTGGGATGATTTCCGGTGCCGCGGGCTCGATGGCCGTCGTGATCGTCGCGCTGGTGGTGCAGCACGGCGCGCAATACCTGCTGGCCACGGTGTTGCTCGGGGGCGTGGTGATGATCCTGTTCGGCGTGCTGCGCCTGGGCAAGCTGGTCAGGCTGGTGCCGTACCCGGTAATGCTCGGCTTCGTCAACGGCCTGGCGATCGTCATTGCCATGGCCCAGCTGGAGCATTTCAAGCAAGGCGAGCGCTGGCTCGACGGCGCGCCCTTGTACTTGATGGTCGGCCTGGTGGCGTTGACGATGGCGGTGGTCTACATCCTGCCCAGGCTCACCCGCGCTGTGCCACCGGCGCTGGTTGCGATCCTGGGCGTAGGTCTGTTGGTGTACCTGTTCGACCTGCCGACGCGCACCCTGGGTGACATGGCCCACATTGCCGGTGGCCTTCCGCAGCTGGCTTGGCCGGCGGTGCCCTGGACCCTTGAAACGCTGCAGATCATCGCCCCTTACGCCGTGTTGATGGCCATGGTGGGCCTGCTCGAAACGCTGCTCACCCTCAACCTGACGGACGAGATCACCGAAAGCCGCGGTTTTCCGGACCGCGAGTGCGTGGCGCTCGGGGCGGCCAACATGGTGTCGGGATTGTGTGGCGGCATGGGCGGATGCGCCATGATCGGCCAGACGGTGATCAACCTCAGTTCCGGCGGGCGAGGGCGACTGTCCGGGATGATGGCCGGGGTGATGATCCTGTTGTTCGTGCTGTTCCTTTCGCCATTGATCGAGCGCATCCCCTTGGCGGCCCTGGTAGGCGTGATGTTCGTGGTAGCGCAACAGACGTTCGCCTGGGCGTCGCTGCGGGTGCTGCACAAGGTGCCGGTGAACGACATGCTGGCGATCATCGCCGTCACCGTGGTGACGGTCTTCACCGACTTGGCCATGGCCGTGCTGTTCGGCATCGTGATCGCGGCGGTGAACTTTGCCTGGCAACATGCGCGCGAACTGTACGCCGACAGTCATGAAGACGAGCACGGGCACAAGCGTTATCAGGTGCACGGCACGTTGTTCTTTGCCTCGACCGCGCCGTTCCTGAACCAGTTCGACCCGGCCAATGATCCGGCCGAGGTGACCTTGGACTGCCAGCACTTGAGCTTTGTGGACTATTCGGCCATTGCCGCGTTGAAAACTTTGCGCGAGCACTATGCCAAAGCCGGCAAGCACCTGCGGGTGGTGCATTTGTCCGAGCGTTGCAAGAAGCTGCTCAAGCGGGCCGGCGAACAGCACTGAAGCGCCGGCCCGCCGAGGGTACCGCAGGCCAGGGTCTCAGTCGGTCGGGGCCTGCAGGTGCCACTGTCCTTCGGCTTCACGGGCCAGCCCGCTGGCGGGCAGCAGGGCGAGCAGGCGCGGGTGCAGCGCTGCATCGGTAAAGGTCTGTACGGTGCTCAGGTCGAGCATGCCGGACAGCGTCAGATCAGCCTTGGTGTAGGACAGCCAAGCCTTTTTCAGAACTTGGGCCATGTCGCTGGCGGCGGTACTGGCGAAGCGGCGATGCCATTGCCGGCCGTCGAACGAAAACGTGTGCGCCAGGGCGTAGGCCGTCTGGTCGGCGCCTTCAAGGCAACGGTGGCAGCGGCAGGGTCCCTCGCCAAACGCATTGCGCAGGTAGCTGTTGAAATCCACGACCGGCTTGAGGGACAGGCGTTTGTCGACGTCGAACAGGTCGGCGATCAGGGGTTCTTCGGCGCTCACTCGGGATCCTCGTATGCTAGGGCGTGTATCGGCCGGCACCCTAACAGATCATGGCGAGCAGATCACCTGTGTTGGCCTGTCCCGTGCGGGCTCAGCAGGCGAACGCTAGAGACAAGGCGTGACGGCTGCCGTACTCTACGCGCCCCTATGCCAACCCACGTTTCGAGGTAGACCCGCTTGAGCAACCAGTACCCGTACATCGCCACCATCACCATCAGCGCCGAAGACCGAGGCGGCGACATCGAAGCCTCGGAAAACGCCAGCATGCGCGTGGGCCTGGAGGCGGTGACCGAGACCCTCAAGAAGGTGCATTTCGTCGGTACGCTGGCCGCGCCGGAAAAGAACGCCACGCACATCTGCGTGACCCTGGAAAACGGCCTGACCTACTATGGCCCGATCGTCAACGGCCACGCCGAGCTCGAAGGCGGCTGGATTGCCTTCGAGTCCGACATGCTTACCCCGCAAGAGCTGGGTCTTTAAGACCCGTTTCTTCTCAGTCGAGCTCTGCCAGGCACTGCTCGAGCACATCCAGGCCTTCCTCGAGCACGTGGGCCTCGATGGTCAGCGGTGCCAACAGGCGGATGATGTGCCGCGCCTTGCCGCTGGGCATCAGCAGCAGCCCCCTGGCGCGTGCCGCTTCAATCACCTTGGCCAGCTGCGCCGGTGCCGGGCTGCCGTCGGCATTGACGAACTCGATCCCGCGCATGGCACCGACGCCGGTCAGGCGGCCCAGGAACGGGCTCAGGCCCGTCGCCTTCCAGTGCGCGAAGCGGCGCACGATTGCCTGCTCCTGGCGTTCGCCCCAGCAAGCGAGGTTCTCGTCGGTCATCTGCGCCAGGCTGGCCAGGGCCGCTGCGCAGGCGATTGGGTTGCCTGAATAGGTGCCACCCAGGCCGCCCTTGGGCAGCGCTGCCATCAGTTCCTTGCGCCCGACCACCGCACCCAGCGGCATGCCGCCGGCAATGCTTTTGGCCAACAGCAGCAGGTCGGGCTCAAGCCCCAAGCGCGGGAAGGCGAAGCGCTGGCCGGTGCGGCCGAATCCGGACTGGATCTCGTCGATGATGATCAGGATGCCATGGTCGTCACAGAAGCGGCGCAGGGCCTGGGCGAAGCTTGGGTCAAGGGCGAGGAATCCGCCTTCGCCTTGCACCGGCTCGAAGATGAACGCCGCCACGTCCTCCACTGCCAGTTCGACGCTGAACAGGCGGTCCATCGCCTTGAGGGCCTGTTCGCAGGTAACCCCGTTATCGGCGCTGGGGTAGGGCATGTGGTACACCGGCCCCGGTAGTTCGCCGACCCGCTGCTTGTAAGGGGCCACCTTGCCGTTGAGGTTCATGGTGGCCAGTGTGCGGCCGTGGAAGCCGCCGTCGAAGGCGATGATGGCGCGCTTGCCGGTCGCCGCGCGGGCGACTTTCAGGGCGTTTTCCGCCGCCTCCGCGCCGCTGTTGGTCAGCATGCCGGCCAGCGCGTAATCGACCGGGATGAATTGGCTCAGTTGCGCCATCAGCTCAAGGTAAGGGGCATGCGGCGCTGCATTGAAGGCGTAGTGAGTCAGGCGGCTGGCCTGAGCCTGTATGGCCTGAACGACCGCGGGATTGCAATGGCCCAGGTTCAGCACGCCGATGCCGCCTACGAAATCGATGTAGCGTTTACCTTGCTCGTCCCACACCTCGGCGTTGCGGCCATGTGAAAGGGTGATGGGATGAACGATGGCGATGGATTGGCTGATGCAGTCGTGGTTCATGGGGCAGGGACCTATGGGCGATGTACTGCCAATCCAAGCGCGTGTCATCAGGGGGTGCAAACGAATTATTGGATTGCTTTCATTCCTTTGATTCTTGATGTATTCGAGTCAGTCATCAACGCCCTGCGAGCGATGAACTCGGAGCCTTATGAACTGACCTTCACGACATAGGCCTGCAGGCCAGTTTAGAGAACGTGTTCCTATGTGTAAGAGCACGTGATCATTCCTTGAGGGAATCACGTAGTGATAAAACGTCGTTTGTGACGCCCCGGCCAAGCCCCAATACTGACTCGGATCAAAAAATGACCGTGCGATCCAGTCAGAGGGTTCAACATGGCTTCCTCGAACAACAAGAAACAGCGTTCCTTGCAACATGGCCTGACTTCGCGCCAGGTATCGATGATTTCCATTGCCGGCATCATAGGCGCCGGGCTGTTCATTGGCTCCTCCAACGCCATCGCCACGGCAGGCCCGGCCATTCTCATTTCCTACGCCATGACCGGGCTGCTGGTGTTGCTGGTGATGCGCATGCTGGGTGAGATGGCCATTGCCAACCCTAACAGCGGCTCGTTCTCCACGTACGCCTCGCAAGCCATCGGCCCGTGGGCAGGCTTTACCATCGGCTGGCTGTACTGGTGGTTCTGGGTGTTGATCATTCCGGTCGAAGCCATTGCCGGCGCTGATATTCTGCATGCCTACTTTCCCGGGGTGCCGTCCTGGCTGTTCGCCTTCCTGATCATGCTCGTGCTATCGGGCACCAACCTGATCAGTGTCAAGAACTTCGGCGCGTTCGAATACTGGTTCGCGTTGATCAAGGTCGTGGCCATCGTTGCCTTCATCGTCGTGTGTACCTTGGCGGTGAGTGGGTTCTGGCCCTTGGCCGAGGTGTCCGGGGTCAGCCGACTCTGGGATGCTGGGGGCTTCATGCCCAATGGCTTTGGCACCGTACTGGGCGGCGTGCTGATCACCATCTTTTCGTTCTTTGGCGCGGAGATCGTCACCATCGCTGCCGACGAGACGGCCAACCCCAAGGACAAGATCCGGCGTGCCACCAACCTGGTGGTGTATCGCATCGCGATCTTCTACCTGGCTTCGATCTTTCTGGTGGTTTCGCTGGTGGCCTGGAATGATCCAGGGCTCAAGGCAGTCGGCTCGTTCCAACGCGTACTTGAAGTGCTGAACGTGCCTGGTGCCAAGCTGCTGGTGGACTTGGTGGTGTTGGTAGCCGTGACCAGTTGCATGAACTCGGGGCTGTATACCGCCTCGCGCATGCTGTATTCGCTGGGCGCTCGCGGGCAGGCCCTGCCCATGACCCGGCGTATCTCAGGCTCCGGCGTGCCCACGGTCGCGGTGATCCTCTCGACGTTGGCAGGGTTTGCCGGGTGTCTGGTCAACTACGTGTTCCCAGGCAAGGTGTTCGGCTTTCTGCTGTCCACCACCGGTGCCATTGCGCTGCTGGTGTATCTGGTCATCGCCGTGTCGCAATTGCGCATGCGCGCCCGCGCAGAGCGGGAAGGGCGCCCGCTGGAGCTCAAGATGTGGTTGTTCCCATGGCTGACCTGGCTGGTGATCGCCACCATCGTCCTGGTGCTGGGATACATGTTGGTCAGCGATGCCTACCGATACGAAACATTGATGACAGCCGGGGTCACGACGTTCATCCTTGTAGTAGCGCTGGCCAGGCGCCCCGGCAAGGCGAGCCTGCAAACCGCGTGACCTCTCTGCTTTAATGAGGGCGTAGCGCGCCCTCATTACAACAAGCACAGGAAGCGTATGAACGATCAAGCCTTGAGCCTGCAGGCAGTGGCTGCCCCGGATGGCATTTGCTATGGCTGTGGCAGCGCCCATCCGGGCGGGCTGCATGTACAAAGCCATTGGGCCGAAGACGGCATTCATCTGATCTGCCGGCACACCCCCGACGCTACCTTTACCGGCTGGCCGGGGCTGGTCTACGGCGGATTGCTCGCGATGCTGGTGGACTGCCACTCCAATTGGACGGCCATGGCCTACCACTATCGAAACGAAGGCCGGGCGCCTGGCAGCTTACCGCGTATCGACTGCGTCACTGGCCGCCTGGGGCTTGAGTACCTCAAACCAACCCCTATGGGGGTTGAGCTGCTGCTCAAGGCTCGGGTTGAGGGGGAAGTAGCACGCAAAAGCCGGGTGATCTGCGAGGTGTGGGCCGATGGGGTGCTCACTGTCAGGGCCGATTCGGTGTTCGTCCGTGTCGATACCGATAAGTTGCAGCGCCAGGCCCATGCAAGGGCGTGAGTTCCTTACGGCCAAGCCTGCCTGAGCGGGAGAACGCGTGATGCTGCAACTGACCCCTGCCACTGACAGTGACCTTGCGTTCGCCCGCGACCTGACGCGCCGTCTCATGCTGCCGTATTACCACCGCTACGACCTGCTCTGGGTGGAGCAGGCGTTCGATCAGGCCTGGCAATGGCGCGAGCAGTGGCTGGTGACCGATACCGACGCCGTGTTGGGTTTCTGCAGCCTCAGCCAGGATAGCCAGGCGCTGTTCATCCGGGAGTTGCATTTGCTTCCCGCCCACCAAGGGCAGGGCGTTGGTAGCTGGGTGCTCGAAACGCTTGCGCATTGGGCAGCCCAACGGCGCCTGGCGTTGCTCAGGCTGATGGTGTTTCGCACCAATCCGGCGCGCAGGCTTTACCAGCGACGAGGCTTCGTCGAAATGGGTGAGGATGACTGTTTTGTGCGCATGCAGCGCACGATCGATTGCTCAGGACAATGATGCCTTGTCCCAACCGGCTGGCAGCGGCATAGTGCCCTGTGTGAGCGACGCGGAGGTAAGTGCGGACGTGGCGCTGCTCGGAGATACCCAGGGACAAGGAGACGCCCGGATGAATGGAATCGGCCCCCGGCTGCGGGAAGAACGTGAACGGCTGGGCATGACCCAGCGTGTATTCGGCGATATCGGCGGGGTGGAACCCAACGCGCAGGGCAAGTACGAGAGTGGGGAGCGCACGCCACGTGTCGATTACCTGGCCGCCGTAGCGGCCAGGGGGGTTGATGCGCTGTATGTGCTTAACGGGGTGCGTACCCCTGTACCCTTGCACGGGCTTAGTGCGCAGGAGTCGGACGTGCTCAACGCGCTTCGGCGCGTCGCTGAAGCCGACAGGGCGGCGATTTATCACCTGTTGAAACGTCTGTCCGACGACAGGCATGAGCATCCGGGGCGTATAAGTTCGGACGCCGGTCGTCAGCCGTTTCTGACGAAAGCAATGCGCTAGGCCGGTTGTGAAAAATTTTGTTAAGGTGGCGGCATCCAATCGCCCTGCTGAAGAGGTGTGTGCTTGATTAGGGTCCTAGTGGTCGACGACCACGATCTGGTACGAACCGGTATTACGCGCATGCTGGCCGACATCGACGGCTTGCAGGTGGTAGGTGAAGGGGACTCCGGCGAATCGGCGCTCAAGCTTGCGCGCGAGCTCAAGCCAGACGTTGTACTGATGGACGTCAAGATGCCTGGCATCGGCGGCCTTGAGGCCACACGCAAGTTGCTGCGCAGTCACCCTGACATAAAGGTGGTGGCAGTGACCGTGTGTGAAGAAGACCCGTTCCCCACGCGCCTGCTACAAGCAGGCGCGGCCGGCTACCTGACCAAGGGGGCAGGGCTCGATGAGATGGTTCAGGCCATTCGCCTGGCATTCGCCGGCCAACGTTACATTAGCCCGCAGATCGCCCAGCAGTTGGCGCTCAAATCGTTCCAGCCACAGGGCTCGCCGTTCGATGCGTTGTCCGAGCGTGAAATCCAGATTGCCCTGATGATCGTCGGCTGCCAGAAAGTGCAGATCATTTCCGACAAGTTGTGCCTCTCACCCAAGACCGTCAATACCTACCGGTACCGGATCTTTGAAAAACTCTCGGTCACCAGTGACGTCGAACTGACATTGCTGGCCGTTCGCCACGGTATGGTTGACGCAAGCCTGTAAACCTCATGTCTGAAGTCTTTGATGCCAGCGCATTCCTGGCGACCTGCAGTGGTCGCCCGGGTGTGTACCGAATGTTCGATGCCGATGCGCGGCTGCTCTACGTGGGCAAGGCCAAGAACCTCAAGAAGCGCCTTGCCAGCTATTTTCGCAAGTCCGGGCTGGCGCCCAAGACCGCTGCGCTGGTCAGCCGCATCGCTCAGGTGGAAACCACCATCACCGCCAACGAAACCGAGGCGCTGTTGCTGGAGCAGAACCTGATCAAGGAGTGGCGCCCGCCGTACAACATCCTGCTGCGTGACGACAAGTCCTACCCTTATGTATTCCTCTCCGACGGTCAGTTTCCACGGCTTGGCATTCATCGGGGCGCGAAGAAAGCCAAGGGGCGCTATTTCGGCCCTTACCCAAGTGCCGGGGCCATCCGCGAGAGCCTGAGCGTGCTGCAGAAGACCTTTCTGGTACGGCAATGTGAGGACAGCTACTACGCCAACCGCACCCGCCCGTGCCTGCAATACCAGATCAAGCGCTGCAAGGGGCCCTGTACCGGCCTGGTCAGCGCCGAGGAATATGCCGAAGACGTGCGCCACTCGGTGATGTTCCTGGAAGGGCGCAGCCAGCAGTTGGGCAACGAGCTCAATGCCGAGATGGAAAAGGCCGCCATGGACCTCAATTTCGAAAAGGCGGCCGAACTGCGCGACCAGATTGGCCTGCTGCGCCGGGTACAGGACCAGCAATACATCGAAGGGGGCAGCGGCGAGGTCGACGTCATCGCCGCGTTCGTCAACCCTGGTGGCGCTTGCGTCCACATGATCAGCGTCCGTGGTGGGCGTGTGCTGGGGAGCAAGAACTTCTTCCCGCAGGTCGGTATCGAGGAAGACGTCTCCGAGGTGATGGCGGCTTTCGTTTCGCAGTACTACGTCGGCAACCCGGAGCGTGAGTTGCCGGGGGAGCTGATCGTCAACGTGGTGCACGAGGACTTCGAGGCCATCACCGAAGCCCTCAACGCCCTGCGCGGCCGCGAGCTGACCATCAGTCACCGAGTGCGTGGCACCCGCGCGCGCTGGCAGCAGTTGGCAGTGACCAATGCCGAGCAGGCGCTCAACGCACGCCTGGCCAACCGCCAACACATGGCCGCACGCTTCGACGCACTGGCTCAAGTGCTGGACCTGGACGAAGTGCCGCAGCGCTTGGAGTGCTACGACATAAGCCATTCCAGTGGCGAGGCCACGGTCGCCAGCTGCGTGGTGTTCGGGCCGGAGGGGCCGATCAAGTCGGACTACCGGCGCTTCAATATCGAAGGCGTGACTGCCGGCGACGACTACGCCGCCATGCACCAGGCCCTGACCCGTCGTTACGGGCGCATCCGTGATGGCGAAGGCAAGCTGCCGGACGTACTGCTGGTGGACGGGGGCAAGGGCCAGTTGAACATGGCGCGCGATGTGATGCAGGAGCTGGGTTTCAGTGAGCTGACCCTGCTTGGCGTGGCCAAAGGCGTTACGCGCAAGGCCGGCTTCGAAACCCTTTACCTGAACGATGTGCACAACGAATTCACCCTCAAGGGCGATTCGCCGGCGCTGCACTTGATCCAACAGATCCGCGACGAGGCTCACCGCTTCGCGATCACCGGTCACCGTGCTCGTCGCGGCAAGGCCCGGCGAGTGTCGAGCCTGGAGGATGTGGCAGGCGTCGGGCCCAAGCGCCGGCGCGACTTGCTGAAACATTTCGGCGGCCTGCAAGAGCTCAACCGCGCCAGTGTCGACGAGATTGCCAAGGCACCGGGCATCAGTAAAAAGCTTGCCGAGTCGATTTATGCCAGCCTGCATAGCGAGTAGAATGCCGGGTTCAACCCGCAGCCAGTCGTACCGATGAATATTCCAAACCTGCTCACCGTTCTACGCGTTCTGCTCATCCCGATTTTCATCCTGCTGTTCTACATGCCGTTCCACTGGAGCTACATGGCCGCCAGCAGCGTATTCGCCGTCGCCGCCGCCACCGACTGGCTGGATGGTTACCTGGCGCGTCGGTTGCAGCAGAGCACCCCGTTCGGTGCGTTCCTGGACCCGGTGGCCGACAAGCTGATGGTCGCCGTTGCGCTGGTACTGCTGGTGCAAACCCACGCCAACTTCTGGCTCACATTGCCCGCTGCAGTCATCATCGGTCGCGAGATCGTGGTGTCGGCGCTGCGCGAGTGGATGGCCGAGCTGGGCGCGCGGGCCCATGTGGCCGTGTCCAACCTGGGCAAGTGGAAGACGGCTGCACAGATGCTGGCGTTGGTGATCCTGCTGGGCAATCCGCCAGCGGTGACTTTCTGGGTCATTCTGGGTTACGGGTTATTGTTAGTGGCAGCGGGTTTGACCCTCTGGTCGATGGTGCACTACCTGGTGGCCGCCTGGCCGCACCTGCGCGAAGGCTCGGAGCAGAAATAAAAGTTTTTTTGAATCAAGGGGTTGACGCGGTTTTGGATATCGCTAAAATGGCACCCATCACGACGCGGGAATAGCTCAGTTGGTAGAGCACGACCTTGCCAAGGTCGGGGTCGCGAGTTCGAGTCTCGTTTCCCGCTCCAAATATCGATCTACAGAGTTCCATGGAAGTCTGTAAGTCATTGAAAAAAGACGCTTAGGCGTCTTTTTTCGTTTCAGTCAAAGCCGCGCCGATCCATGGGCATCCGGACTTTTTTAGTCCACAAATTAGTCCATGAAATTCGGACTCTCACTGTGGCGGTTTGTGCTGGAGAGGAGCGTCGAGCGTCACGAGCATCTAGCCCTGAATTTCATGTTCAGGAGCTCGTACATCGCACTTTGAGATGCAACCTTTCGCCAAGCCAATTCCACCGGCAAGGACTACACCCTCGGAAATAGCGACGGCCTGTCACTTGGCGTGAGCGGGCTGGCGGTAAATCTTGGCACTTTCGCTATTCATGGGCTGGCAAGCAAAAACGCATGCCCCTCGGTACCTACCCCGAAGTCGGCCTGGGCAGGAACGCTCACTGCGCGACGAAGCGCGGCGGCTGATCGCCCCAGATCCCAATCCCTGTATGCACCGGCCCCACCAGCGCCACACCCACAATCTCGCAGAGCAAAACACCTTCCAGGCGATGTACGGCTTGTGATTCAAGCACCGCAGTGGTGTGCTCAAGAAGGGCCTGCAGAGCACGCTGTAGCAGATCCAGCGCATCTTTGATAACTACGTGTTGCCTGTAGTGGGCAAATTTTTCATCTTTGCGGTCAAGCGGCATGACCTGCTGGAAGTGCTGGCCAAGATCGAGCGGCGCCGAGCTTACACCGTGGCCGAGAAGGTCCGGATGTGGTTCAAGCAGCTGTTTCGCTTCGCTTCGGTCAAAGCACCAGGGCTGGAGCAGAACCCTGCGCCGGATCTCGATGTGCTGGTCGCGCCTAAGCCGGCTGTGGTCCACAACCCCTTGCTGCGGGTGTCAGAGCTTCCTGGACTGTTTGAGGCTGTCGGGGGTACGGTGGTGCATTGCAGATCCGTCTAGGCTTGCGCCTGCTGTCACTGACGGGCGTGCGCACCAGCGAGCTGCGTCTGGCCACCCCGGATCAGTTCGACCTGCGGCGGGGGCCTATGGACGATTCCGCCCGAAGTGGTCAAACAGTTGCAGCTTGAAATGCGCAAGGAAGGCCGTCGTAACCAACAAACTGCGCCTTACTCCGTGCCACTGTCCAGGCAGGCGAAGGACGTTGTTCGGCAGTTGCTGCAGTAGATTACGGCCGCCACAGAAATACGACCCTCAAGGCACCGCCGAAAAAACCGACCCCGTGATGCGCTCACTCAGCAATTCCAACGCACGGATACCTGCCAGTGAATTGCCAGAAGCGTTGAGCGCTGGCGACCAGACGCAGATGCTGTACCGCCCGGGGACCACTGCCACGATGCCACCGCCCACGCCACTCTTGCCCGGCAGGCCCACGCGATAGGCGAAATTGCCGGCTTCGTCGTACAGGCCGCTGGTGGCCATGATCGCGTTCACCTGCTGGGCCTGACGTGCGCTGAGCACGTGTTCACCGCTGTGGGGGCAATAGCCGCTGTTGGCCAGAAACGCAAAGCCCCGGGCCACGTCGACGCAGTTCATCGACAGCGCGCAGTGATGGAAGTAGCTGCTCAGCACGGCGTCCACGTCGTTATGAAAGTTACCAAACGCAGTCATCAGCCAGGCCATCGCGGCATTGCGCGCGCGGTGCTGGTATTCGGACTCGGCCACCACCGTGTCGCTGACGATGCGCGGGTTGCCAGCCAGGCGGCGAACGAAGTCGCGCATCGACAGGGCAGGGGTGGCGAAGCGTGACTGGTTGATGTCGCAGATGACCAGTGCGCCGGCATTGATGAACGGGTTGCGCGGACGACCCTTTTCCACCTCCAGCTGCACCAGCGAGTTGAAGGCCTGGCCCGAGGGCTCGTAGCCCAAGCGCGACCAGATGTCTTCGCCGCTATGGTTGATCGCCTGGACCAGGCTGAACACCTTGGAAATGCTCTGAATAGAGAAGGGCGTGTAGGCATCGCCTGCGCAGTGCAACTGGCCATCAAGGCCCTGCACTGCGATGCCAAGCTGGTTAGGGTCGACCTGGGCCAGGGCAGGGATGTATTGCGCGACCTGACCCTGGCTTAGCAGTGGGCGCACCTGGTCGAGAATCTCTTGCAGCATGTCTTGCATCGCGACGGCCTTGGGAAGGAGGAAGGATGGGTCTCAGACGCTGCGGCACGCCGTCAGGGCACGCCTTCTACCCACATGCCCTGGCCGAGCGTCGAAGCTTAGTGAGCCGAGTGCGGCAGTGGGGTCAGGCCGCTTTTCTCGATAGCGGCGTCCGCCTGGGCAGAGGCCATGTAATCAAGCAGCGCCTGGGCCGCCGCCCGGTGCTGGCTGTTGGCAACCACCGCACCCGAATACATCGTCATCTTTTGCCCCTCGGCCGGGATCAGCCCCACGATGTCGATGCCGGGCACCGGCTTGAGCTCGCTCAGCTGCTGGAACCCGATGGCTGCCTCACCGCGTGCGACCACCTTGCCGACGGGTTCGGCAGGGATCATATGGGCTTTGTGGGCGAAGCCTTCGCCCAGGTTCATGCTCGGGAACAGGGTCTTTGACAGGTAGACCCCGCTGGCGCTGTCGGAGTAGGCGACCGAAGGGCTATCCAGCAGCACCTGACGCAACTCGCCCATCGTGCCGATAGCCGGCTTGGGCTCGCCTTTGCGCACGGCCATGGCGATGAACGACTTGCCCAGGTCGATGCGGCTTGCCTGGTCGGCCTTGCCGTCGGCAACCAGCTTGTCCAACGCCGAGCCCACCATCAGCACCACATCGGCCGGCTCGCCACGTTTCAGCCGGTTCGGGATGGCTTGCGGGGTCTGGCCCATCGATGGCGCGGCAAGCACGTTCAGCTTTACCCCGTAGGTGTGTTCATAGGCAGGTGCAACGCCGCGGATGGCACCCATGATGCCGCCGGAGCTGAGCACGGTCAGCGTGGTGGCCTGGTCATGGGTGGGTTCTGCGGCAGAGCAGGCAAAGGTGGCGACCAGCAGTGCCGTGCAGGACAGCGTTTTCAGCATGGGATACTCCAGATAAAACGGGCAGCTTATTGGCAGCCTGGCCCGGCGCTAAATTAAGCGGCGTTAAGAATGTTTCATGCTCACCGGTTCGGCCATTTCTCCAGCAGGATCGACACGAACTTCTCTGCCGCCGGCGACAGCGAGGCGCCGCGGCGGTAGACCAGACCCAAGGTGCGGGTCACCTCCGGCTCGATCAACGGCACGCTTACCAGGGTCGGGTGGTCTGCACTGGGCATGGCCAGGCTAGGCATGGCCGAGACGCCAAGGCCGGCCTCGACCATGCCCAACGACGTGGACAGGTGCTGCACTTCGTAGAACCATTTGGGCCGCAGGTTCAGCCCGGCCAGGGCGTGGTCGAGCAGCATGCGGTTGCCGCTCAATCGACCCACGCCGATCAAACGGTAGTCGGCAAGCTCGGTCCAGGTCACCGCATCGCGGTTCGCTAGAGGGTGATCGCGCCGGCAGGCCAGCACGAAGTGCTCCTGCACCAACGACACGAACTCGATGTCCGGGTGCTGGCCGCTCATCATGTTGATGCCAAAATCGGCTTCACCCCGCAGCACGGCCTCCAGGCCATCATTGGCGCTCAGGTCCAACAGACGAATGCGGATCTTGGGGTATTGGTCGTTGTAGTCGCGGATCACCGACGGCAGGAAATAGAACGCTGCAGTCGGGATACAGGCCAGCGTCACCTGCCCGGTCTGACGCTCGGCCAACTCCCGGATACTGAGAATCGAATCCTCGAAGTCGTCCAGCAAGCGCCTGGCCTTGGGCAGAAAATCACGGCCCACGCTGGTCAGGCTGACGCGGCGCGTAGTGCGCTCCAGCAGCGACGTGCCCAGACCTTCTTCTAGCTTCTTGATCCGTCGACTCAGAGCCGGTTGGGACAGGTGTAATACCTCGGCAGCCTCGTGAAAGCTCCCAAGTTCGGCGATTTTGACGAAAGATCGTATGTCTTGAAGCTCATATTCCACCAGTCACCTCCTCACCAAAAATGCCTATTATTGTTTTGTGAAACGGAATAATCACTACGATATTTGCATTGGAATGATTTATCCATCCCTGTCACTCTTTTGCTCACGGCATCAATGATGTCCATTGATCAACAAGAGTGCGAAATCATGCAACGAATTCCTTGCGTACTCATGCGCGGCGGCACCTCCAAGGGGCCGTTTTTCCATGCGTGGGACTTGCCTGCCAATGTGGTCGAGCGCGATGAATTGCTCATCGACCTGATGGGGTCCGGTCATGAGCTGGAAATCGACGGTATCGGTGGCGGCAGCCCGCAGACCAGCAAGGTCGCGATCATCAGCCCGTCGCTGCATGCCGACGCCGACGTCGATTACCTGTTCGTGCAGGTGATGGTCGCCCAGCGCCGCGTGGACACTGCGCCCAACTGCGGCAACATGCTGTGCGCGGTCGGCCCCTTCGCCATCGAGCAGGGGCTGGTCAAGGGCCAGGAAGGCAAGACCTTGGTGCGCATCCGTAACCTGAACACTGGCACCTTCGTCAACTCGCTGGTGGAAACCCCAGGTGGCATCGTGCGCTATGAAGGGCGTACCGCCATCGATGGCGTGCCGGGCACCGCCGCGCCGGTGCACCTGACCTTCCTCGATGCGGTTGGCAGCAAGACCGGCAAGCTCTTTCCTACCGGGCAAGCCAAGGATGTGATCGATGGCGTGCCGATGACCTGTATCGACATGGCCATGCCCATGATGGTCATCCAGGCCAGTGACCTGGGCATGACCGGCGCCGAAACGCCCGACGAGCTCGACGCCAACGGCCCTCTGCTCAAGCGCCTTGAAGCGCTGCGGCTCAAAGCCGGCAAGGCCATGGGCCTGGGCGACGTCAGTGGCATGGTGATACCCAAGCCAGTGCTGGTGTCCAAGCCGCGCTACGACGGCACGCTCCAGGTGCGCTACTTCATGCCGCACAATTGCCACCGTGCCCTGGCGATCACGGGTGCTGTAGGGCTGGCCACTGCCTGTGTCAGCCCTGGCAGCGTCATTGTGGATCTGCTGGGTGAACACGCCCTGGAATTGAGCCAGGTTCGCCTTGAGCATCCAAGCGGTGGCATCGACGTCGCGTTGTCACGCAGCGGCGCCGATGGCAAGACCTTGCAAGCCTCGGTGGTACGTACTGCCCGGCGGCTGTTTTCAGGATTCGTCTACGCGCCTACCTTGCGCAGGTTGGCTGGCTAGCCACCTGCATGGATTGACCGCGGCACCTTGCAACAAGCGCATCCGCACAATATGAACAATGGGTGATGCCTCATGAAACTTGCCAAATCGCTGTACTTCCAGATCCTCTGCGCCGTCCTGCTGGGTGTAGTGGTCGGTCACTTCTGGGCGCAACAGGCCGTTGCGCTCAAACCTCTGGGCGATGCCTTCATCAAGCTGGTCAAGATGATGATCGCGCCCGTGGTGTTCTGCACCATCGTCACCGGTATAGCCGGCATGACCGACAAGCGCTCGCTCGGGCGCCTGATGAGCAAGACACTGCTGCTGTTCCTGGGGCTGACCATCGTCAGCCTGATCATCGGCCTGGCCGCGGTGTACCTGTTCAAGCCAGGGGTCGGCATGAACATCGACCCGGCCACCCTGAGCACCGAAGGGTTGACCCAGTTCACCGCCTCGGCCGCCAAGCTGGGCGTGGTGGACTTCTTCATGCACATCATCCCGGACACCTTCATGGGGGCGTTCAACAAGGGTGAAGTGCTGCCGGTGCTGTTCATCGCCGTGCTCAGCGGGTTCGCGCTGTCGTCCATGGGCGAGAAGGGCAAGCCGGTGCTGGATGTGCTGGAAGCGGTCTCGACCATGGTGTTCCGCATCTTCGGCTACCTCATGCGTTTCGCACCGGTCGGTGCGTTCGGGGCCCTGGCGTTCACGGTCGGGCAGTACGGCGTGACCTCGCTGGGGTCGCTCGCCAAGCTGATCGGCACGCTCTACATCGCCTGTGCGTTCTTCGTGCTGGTCGTGCTGGGCGGCATCTGCCGCGCCCATGGTTTCAGCCTGTGGAAGCTGCTGCGCTATTTCCGCGAAGAGTTCCTGGTGGTACTGGGCACTTCTTCCACGGAACCGGTGTTGCCGCGCATGCTGGAGAAGCTGGAAAAGCTTGGCTGCAAGAAGGGGGTCGTTGGCCTGGTACTGCCCACCGGCTACTCGTTCAACCTCGACGGCACGGCGATCTACTTGTCTTTGGCCGCCGTGTTCATTGCCCAGGCCTGCAACATCGACCTGAGCCTGGGCCAGGTGGTGACCATGCTGGCGATCATGCTGCTGTCGTCAAAAGGCGCAGCGGGCGTGACCGGCAGCGGCTTCGTGGCCTTGGCTTCGACCCTGACCGTTGTCCATGACATTCCGCTGGCAGGCCTGGCCCTGCTGATCGGTATCGACCGCTTCATGTCCGAAGCCCGCGCCCTCACGAGCCTTGCCAGCAATGCCGTGGCCACCGTGGTGGTGTCGATTTCCGAGAATGCGTGTGACAAGCAGGTTCTGCTCAGTCGCCTCAATGGCGAGCCTGTGGTCGAGCAGGCACCGGCCACGGTAGGCCCCGACGCCGCCTGGGTCGCCAAGCCAGGCCACCACGGCTAAGACGTCCGCTACACCCTGAACTCAAAACGCAGCAACCCGCGTGCAGGAACGCGCGCGGGTAGGGGGCTCGTCTGCGCCATCGGCTGCCCAACCCGGATAAAAACAAGAGAGAAAAGCCATGCTCGCACTCCTGGGCTTGATCATGGTGGTGACGTTCACCTACCTGATCATGAGCAAACGCCTGTCCCCGATCGTCGCCTTGACGGTCGTACCGATCGTCTTCGCGCTGGTGGGGGGCTTTGCGCCTGACCTTGGCAAGATGATGCTCGACGGGCTGAAAATGGTGGCCCCGTCGGCCGCCTTGCTGCTGTTCGCCATCCTGTTTTTCGGCTTGATGATCGATGCCGGCCTGTTCGACCCTCTGATCCGTAAGATCCTCAAGCGCGTCAACGGCGACCCCATCAAGATCGCCATTGGCACTGCATTGCTGTCGCTGCTGGTGGCACTGGACGGTGACGGTACCACCACCTACATGATCACCTGCGCCGCCATGCTGCCCTTGTACAAGCGCATCGGCATGAACCCGATGATCCTGGCAACGGTGTCGATGCTGTCGTTGAGCATCATGAGTGGCATGAGCCCCTGGGGCGGGCCTGCCACCCGTGCCATCGCAGCGCTTGGGCTCGATGCCACCGACTACTTCATTCCCATGCTGCCCACAGTGATCGGTGGGGCTGCCTGGGTGGTGTTCACCGCCTACTTGCTGGGGCGTGCCGAGCGACGCCGCATCGGCAACGTGGCCCTGGAGTCCGGCGGCGGCAATTGCTACATCAAGGAAATCCTGGGTGACACGCCCCACAAGCGTCCGCGTCTGGCCTACGTGAACCTGGTGCTGGTCATTGTGGTCATGACCGCACTGGTGCTGGGCCTGATGCACGCGGCGATCCTGTTCATGATCGGTTTCGTTGCCGCCTTGATGATCAACTACCCGCAACTGGAACTGCAGAAAGAACGCATCCTGGCCCATTCGGGCAACGCCATGACCGTGGTGCTGCTGGTGTTCGCCGCTGGTATCTTCGCCGGCATCTTCTCGGGCACCAAGATGGTCGATGCCCTGGCGCAAACCCTCGTGGACTGGATCCCGGAAGCCTGGAGCCACTGGTTCCCGCTGGTGGTGGCGCTGACCAGCATGCCGCTTACCTTCGTGCTGTCCAACGATGCGTACTATTTCGGGGTGGTGCCGATCCTGGCCAATGCTGCCGCCGCCTATGGCATCGACCCCGTTGAAATCGCCCGCGCCTCGGTGCTTGGTCAGCCGGTGCACTTGATGAGCCCGTTGGTCGCCTCGACCCTGCTGCTGGTGGGCATGGTGGACAAGGACATCGGCGACTTCCAGAAGGCCACGGTGAAGTGGGCAGTGCTCACTTCGCTGGTCATCACCGCCTTGGCGGTGTTGACCGGTGCGTTGTCGTTCTTCGTCTGAATGGTGCGGGCGCCAGGCGCCCGCCATCGCTGACACCCCAAAAACAACAATAGAGTACCGATCATGTCCTTGACCCTCGTGCGAGGGGCCACGTGTGGCCTGCTCTGCGGCTGCCTGCCTGTGGCCGGCGCTACTGGCTTCATCGATGACAGCAAGCTCAAGTTGCAAATACGCAATGTCTATTTCAACGAAAACTTTCGCGACGAACAGGGCATGAGCCCCCGCGCCGCAGCCACCGCCAAGAGCGAGCGTACCGAGTGGGCGCAGGGCTTCTTGCTCGATTATCAGTCGGGTTACACCCCCGGTACCCTCGGCGTGGGGCTCGATGCACTGGGCTTGTTGGGCGTGCGCCTGGATTCGGGGCGTGGCCGCAGTGGCACGGGCCTGTTGCCTGTGCATGACGACGGCCGGGCCGCCGACGCGTTCGCCAGTGCGGGCGGTACCTTCAAGGCGCGTGTTGGCCAGAACGTCGTCAGGCATGGCACCTTGTTGCCCAAGACCCCAGTGCTGGTGCACAACGATGCTCGCTTGATGCCGCAAACCTACCAGGGTACGCAGGTCACCAGTGCCGCAATCGATAACCTGAACCTCACGGCAGGGCACCTGACCCGTTTCAAACAGCGCGATTCTTCGAACAGCACCGGCCTGTACCTGGACGGCTACAGTGGCGGCGAAGCCGGAGACTTCAGCTTCGCCGGCGCCGACTACACCGTCAGCAAACAGCTGCGCCTGAGCTACTATCACGGTCAGCTCGAGCATTTCTATCGTCAGGACTTCGCCGGGGTGATTCACGACCATGCGCTGGCTGGCGGTGTCCTGACAACGGACCTGCGCTATTTCAAAAGCAAAAGCACCGGTGCGGCCTACGGTGGCCCGATCGACAATGACATGCTCAGCGGGCAAATCGCCTACACGCATTCCGGCCACACGTTCGGTGCAGGTTATCAAGCGCTCAATGGCGAAGCGGGGCTGCCGTACATCAGCGGGGCGACGGTGTATTCATTCAGCAACGTGGGCATTGGCAAGTTCATCGAAGAAGATGAAAAGACCTGGATGGCGAGCTATGTCTACAATTTCGCAGCGGCCGGGGTGCCGGGGTTGACCTTCATGACCCGCTACCTGAGCGGCGATAACGGCCGTTCTGGCGCGGCGGGTCTGAGCGAGTGGGAGCGCGATGCAGAGCTTGCGTATGTCGTGCAATCAGGCCCCGCCAAAGGGCTTGGCGTTAAGCTGCGCAACTACGTGTACCGCTCGGACTTTGCGCGTGGCCGTGACAGCAATCGGCTGTACCTGACGTACGATATCGCGCTGTGGTGAGGTCGCGAGCATCAAGACGCGTGCGCTGGCAACCGTTTCACGCCCACAGCCCCAGCATGATCAATACGGCCATGCCCAGCGCGGCAGCAAAGGAGCAACCACCCAGCGCCAGGGCAGCGCGACCCTTGCGATACCAGCCATCGCGGCCCAGGGCCAGTGCAGGCTCGTACAAGCTGCGCCAGCACAGCTCGGTGGCGTGGAACGCCTGCAGGTGGTTGGGCGAGGCGTCCAGCCAGCGACGAAAGTCGATACGCTCGCATGCGGTGACGTCCGGGCTCTGCAAACGCACATACCACTGTGCTGCCTGGCGCGTCGGGGCATCGGGGCGGGGCTGGACGGCGAGCAACGCCTGCACCATGAGACGCTCGACACTGCGTAGCGGCAAGCCAAGACGTGTGGCGACCCTGGCCTGGGCCAACTGATCGAGACGGCTTAGCAGAAACACCTGGCGCACAGCGCGTGGCAGGCGCTTGAGTGCGAGCAACAGGGCAGCATCGCTATCGGCAGCGTGCTTGGGTAAGGGCGTGGGGAGGCGCAAGAGCATGCGGGTCATGAGCAGTTCCTTGCTGAAGCGAGCATCTGGGAGAGTATCCGTGACGCTGAGCTTAAGCTGAACGAGATTGATTCTCAAGTGCTGAACCGGCAAACTTTTGTAATGGCCGTTCACCCTTGGAAACACTTTTGCTACCATCGCCGCCATCACGATCTTCATTAGCCTGAAGAGCCAAAAAAAAGACCCAGCAAAAAGCTGGGTCAAAAACCGTGATTAGCCTGATGAGGAGATAATCCGAGAGCGACCTAAGCTCCGGGTTATCCAGCGGATCTCGCGATCAGCTGAGTGCAATAATAATCGTTATCATTTGCCAGTCAAATGATTTTTTTATACATGACGGTAGAATACCTACCGCTGCGCTTCCTTGTCCCCCAAACCAGGGCCTTGGCTTCACACGCCATGCGCCAACTTTGACCCCTCGCATTCTCCACTACCTGCCTCAATCGGCGGGGTCTGCCGTGCGCTGGTGTTCCAGCAGCGCGCGAGCCATGTCCATCATGTGCATCAACGCAAACATCAGTTCTCGCTGGCTACCATGCTGGTGGGTGGCGGTTTCCTGGGCGGTTGCCGCCGCACAGCGCAGCAGGGCGATGGCGTGCTCCTGGGCTTGATCGCGTGTGACGCCCTCGTGAAGCGTCCAGATCCTGTTTTCGGGCGTGGGACGCGGCGGGTTGGGGTTCAGGTAATAATCAAGCGCGCGGCGGGCGGCTTCGCTGTCGAGATCTGTTTCGTCGTTTTTCGGATGTTTCATTGCGATACCTTCCAGGTTCTCGTCAAACACAATGAACTCAGAGCATAGGTCAATTTGTATTTTCTAGCGCCAAATAAATAATTCAGATTGTGTATTGCTGCTTCCAATACAGTCCGTATTGTTGCCGCTCATGGAAAACTGGAATGCATTTCTCAAGCGCTACAAGCGCGAACACAACCTCAGCCAGTTGAAACTGGCCGAGCGCCTGGGCATGACGCAGGGTGGGGTAGGGCACTGGCTTCGCGGCACGCGCCGCCCTACGTTGGAGACCATCAACGAAAAACTGGAAAAGCTCGGGCTGGTCTTTCTGGAGGCGCAGGTCATGGTGGTCGAGCGCGACCTCGTGCGTGAATCTCCCGGCAATTACGGCGCTGAGCCGCCTGTTTCCGCACAGGCCCTGCTTTATGCGAGCTTCCGCTTTCCAGTGCTCAAGTGGGCGGACTTGCAGGGCCCCTTGCCTGAAACCAGTGAGGTACATGAGCAGACCGACTACATGCCTGCGGGCAATGCATTCTGGCTTGCCGTGGAAAACGACTCGATGAACGCCGCCAGCGGCAAGAGCGTGCCGGAAGGCATGCGTGTGCTGGTCGACACCGGCTTGCCAGCCGAGCCCGGCCGGTTGGTGATTGCCCGCCAGCCTGGCAAAGCGCCTGTGCTACGCCAGTTGGTCGAAGAAGGCGGTGACAAGATGCTCAAGCCGTTGAACACCCGTTACCCCACGGTGCTGTGCGAAACCGGCTGCGAGTTCCTGGGGGTGGTGGTGCGGGTACACGGCGCGTTCTGAGGCCACGTGGCCCGAGCGGTGAGGCAAGGGCCGCAGGCCGTCGGGCACCGCGACCCCGAGGCGCTCAAGATTCCAGCTCGACCAATGCTGCCCCTTCGCTGACCATGTCGCCTTCCTGGCACAACAAGGCTTTGACCGTGGTGGCCTTGGGGGCCCGAATGCTGTGCTCCATTTTCATGGCTTCCAGCACCACCAGCGGCGCACCCGCTTCTACCGCCTGGCCTACCTCTACCAAGACTCGCACGATGCTGCCGTTCATGGGAGCGGTCAGGCCGCCTTGGTGGGCAAGGTCGATGGCCGCTTCGGTAACCGGGTCGAATGCCTCGAAGGTGTGGAGCTCTCCGTCCCAGTGCAGATACAGGCTGGCGCCTCTGCGAATGGCCAGGTGGCGAGTGCGCAGGCCTGACTGCTCTCGCATCAGCCAATCGCCTTGCAGGCCCCACAGGCCTTGGGACGTCTGGTTGAGCGTAATGACCTGATCATGGCCGTTGCGGGTCAGATGCACAGTCGTCGAGGTGCCCGCCCCCAGGCGCAGCCCGTCTCGTTGGGCCCATGGGGAGTGGGGGTCATCCAAACGTGTGCGGGGCGGTTCGCTTTGCAACCACGCCTGGGCTGCAGCCTCCCAGCCCTCATCCGACAAGGCCTGCGCGGTGGGCAACAGCACATCCTGATGACGCGGGATGAAGCCGGTATCCAGCTCGGCTGCTGCGAATGCAGGATGGGCCAGGATGCGTCGAAGGAAGGCGATGTTGGTTTTGACACCGCCTACCGCGAACTCATCCAGCATGGCCAGCAAACGCAGGCGAGCCTGTTCCCGGTCTTCGCCCCAGGCGATCAGTTTGCCCAGCATCGGGTCGTAGAAGGGCGACACCGTATCGCCTTCGCTCACACCGCTGTCCACGCGCCGGCCTGCACCGCAAGCCGGTTCCCGGTACAGCGTCAGGGTGCCAGTGGCCGGCAAGAAGTCATTGGCAGGGTCTTCGGCGTACAGCCGCACTTCGATGGCATGACCGTTGAGCGGGACCTGGTCCTGAGTGATGGGCAGGGGCTCACCGCAGGCCACACGAATCTGCCAGGCCACCAAGTCCAGGCCGGTGATGGCCTCGGTGACGGGATGCTCCACTTGCAGGCGCGTGTTCATTTCCATGAAAAAGAACTCGCCACGGGCGTCGAGCAAGAACTCCACGGTGCCGGCCCCAACATAGCCAATCGCTTGGGCCGCCCGTACTGCCGCCTCGCCCATGGCGCGGCGCAGATTTGCCGAAAGGCCTGGGGCAGGGGCTTCCTCGACCACCTTCTGATGACGGCGCTGGATCGAGCAGTCGCGCTCGTTGAGGTACAGGCAGTGACCGTGGCGATCGGCGAAAATCTGGATCTCCACATGGCGCGGCTTCAAGACGTACTTTTCCACCAGCATCCGCGCATCGCCAAATGATGACAGGGCTTCGCGTTGCGCCGACGCCAGGGCGTCGGCCAATTGGCTTTCGTCCTCGACCACCTTCATGCCCTTGCCACCACCCCCGGCGCTGGCCTTGAGCAAGACCGGGTAGCCCACGTGCCGGGCGGCTTGCCTGAAGGTCTCCAGGTCCTGTGCCTGGCCGTGATAGCCCGGCACCAGCGGCACGCCTGCGGCCTCCATCAAGGCCTTGGCTGCCGACTTGCTGCCCATGGCGTCGATGGCTGACGCTGGCGGGCCCAGAAACATCAAGCCAGCGGCTTCGACTGCGCGGGCAAAGTCTGCGTTTTCCGAAAGAAAGCCATAGCCCGGGTGAATGGCCTGGGCACCGCTGGCCTTGGACGCCGCCACCAGCTTGTCGATTTGCAGGTAACTGTCTGCCGCCTTGTTGCCACCCAGGTCCACGCACACATCGGCTTCGCGGCTGTGCCGGGCATTACGGTCGATGGCGCTGTGCACGGCCACCGTGGTCAGGCCCATGGCCTTGGCGGTGCGCATCACCCTGCAGGCGATTTCGCCGCGGTTGGCCACCAGCAACGTTGTCAATGGCGGGCGGTTCATGGGTGTGGCTCCTTGTTTGCATTGGCTTGCCAGGCAGGTTGGCGTTTTTCCAGAAACGCCCGCAGGCCTTCCTGGCCCTCGGCGCTTACACGAATGCGCGCGATGGCGTTCTCACAATAACGACGCAGGCCGGGGCTCAAGGCACCGCCATCGACCTCGCGCAGCAGCTCCTTGGTCGCGCGCATCGCCTGGGGGCTGTTGGCTAAAAGGGTTTCAACCCACTGACCCACGTTGGCCTCCAATTGGCTGGCCGGGTACACCTCGGCCAACAACCCAAGCGCCTGCGCCTGCGCCCCGCTGAAGCGCTCTGCCGTAAGTGCATAACGGCGGGCTGCGCGCTCGCCGATGGCCTTGACCACGAAGGGGCTGATGACCGCCGGCGCCAGGCCAATGCGTACCTCCGACAGGCACAGCTGGGCGTCATCGGCGCCAATGGCCATGTCGCAGCAACTGATCAGGCCCAGGGCACCGCCGAATGCGGCGCCCTGAACCACCGCCAAGGTCGGCACCTTGATGCGGTGCAGTGCATACATCAACTCGCCCAGCTCGCGTGCGTCATCCAGGTTGGTGTTGAAGTCCAGCTGCGCCGACTGCTGCATCCACGCAAGGTCGGCCCCGGCACTGAAATGCCGCCCCCGCCCGCGCAGCAACACGAAGCGTACGCCCGCGTCATCGGCCAGCTGCCCCAGGGCAATGTTCAGCTCGCGGATCATCAAGGCATTGAAGGCGTTGTGCTTGTCCTCGCGGCTGAGCCACAAGGTGGCGAAGCCACGTGGGTCGTGGCTCACTTCTACCGTAGTGAAATCGCTCATGGGATCACATCCTGAATATGCCGAAGCGGCTCGGTTCGATCGGTGCGTTCAGCGCAGCGGACAAGGCCAGGCCCAGAACATCGCGGGTCTGCGCCGGGTCGATGACGCCGTCATCCCACAGGCGCGCGCTGGAATAGTAGGGGTGGCCCTGATGCTCGTACTGATCGAGGATCGGCTGCCTGAGCCTGGCCTCGTCCTCGGCGCCAAACGGCTCGCCGCTGCGCTCGCTCTGCTCGCGCTTGACCTGCACCAGCACGCCGGCAGCCTGTTCGGCGCCCATCACCCCGATGCGCGCATTGGGCCACATCCAGAGAAAGCGCGGGTCGTAGGCGCGCCCGCACATGCCGTAGTTACCGGCACCGAAACTGCCGCCAATGATGACCGTGAACTTGGGCACCTGCGCGCAGGCCACGGCTGTGACCAACTTGGCGCCATGCTTGGCGATGCCGCCTTCTTCGTACTTCTTGCCCACCATGAACCCCGTGATGTTCTGCAGGAACAGCAACGGGATACCGCGCTGGCAAGCCAGTTCGATGAAGTGCGCGCCTTTTTGCGCAGCCTCGGCAAACAGGATGCCGTTATTGGCCAGGATGGCGATCGGGTAGCCGTGCAGGTGAGCGAAACCGCACACCAGGGTCGTTCCGAACAGGGCCTTGAATTCATCGAAGACCGAGCCATCGACCAGCCGTGCGATGACTTCGCGTACATCGAAAGGCTGCTTGGCGTCAGCCGGAATCACGCCGTAGAGCTCTTGCGCTGGATACAAGGGCGCAACCGGTGGCATGCATTGCACGGCGCCGAGCTTGCGCCAGTTGAGATTGGCCACGCAGCGCCTGGCCAGCGCCAGGGCATGCTCGTCATTGTCGGCGTAATGGTCGGCTACACCGCTGGTACGGCAATGTACATCGGCGCCGCCCAGCGCCTCGGCACTCACCACCTCGCCCGTGGCAGCCTTCACCAGCGGTGGACCGGCCAGGAAGATGGTGGCCTGCTGGCGCACCATGATCGCCTCGTCCGCCATCGCCGGCACATAGGCGCCGCCTGCGGTGCATGACCCCATTACCACGGCAATCTGGGCGATGCCCAGTGCGCTCATGTTGGCCTGGTTGAAGAAAATCCGCCCGAAGTGTTCACGGTCGGGAAACACCTCGTCCTGACGCGGCAAGTTGGCGCCGCCCGAATCCACCAGGTAGATGCATGGGAGGCGGTTCTGCAAGGCGATGGTCTGCGCTCGCAGGTGCTTTTTCACCGTCAACGGGTAGTAGGAGCCACCTTTGACCGTGGCGTCGTTGGCCACGATCATGCATTCCACGCCTTCCACGCGCCCGATCCCGGCGATCAGGCCGGCTGCCGGAACGTCTTCGCCATAGACCTGGTGTGCAGCCAACTGGCCGATCTCGAGAAAGGCAGAACCGGCATCGAGCAGACGGTCGATTCGCTCGCGGGGCAACAGTTTGCCTCGCGAGGTGTGCCGCTCCTGCGCCTTGGCGCCGCCGCCTTGGGCTACCTGGGCAAGCAGTTCACGCAGGTTGTCCACCTGGGCCTGCATGGCCGCCTGGCACTGGGCGAATTCGGGTGACCTGGGGTTCACTTGGGATTTCAGAATCATCATGACTCCTGGTGCAGTGGCGCGCCCTTGGCGCGGCCCTGCAAGGTTGGCCAGTGTGGCCACGGCTGGCGTGATGAGCCTGCCGTGGCGCCAGCGCGTTCAGCGGGTCTCGTTGAACAACTCGCGGCCGATCAGCATTCGGCGAATTTCGCTGGTGCCGGCGCCGATTTCGTACAGCTTGGCATCGCGCAACAAGCGACCTGCGGGGAATTCGTTGATGTAGCCGTTACCGCCAAGAATCTGGATCGCTTCCAAGGCCATCTGCGTGGCGCGCTCGGCGGTGTAGAGAATCACCCCGGCCGCATCCTTGCGCGTTGTCTCGCCGCGGTCGCAGGCCTGGGCCACGGCATACAGGTAGGCGCGGCTGGCATTGAGCTGGGTGTACATGTCGGCGACCTTGCCCTGGATCAGCTGGAACTCGCCGATGCTTTGCCCGAACTGCTTGCGGTCATGAATGTACGGCACCACCAGGTCCATGCAACTCTGCATGATGCCGGTCGGGCCGCCGGATAGCACCACGCGCTCGTAGTCCAGGCCGCTCATCAACACCCGCACGCCGCCATTGAGTTGACCGAGGATGTTGTCCTGGGGCACGTGCACGTCATCGAAGAACAGCTCGCAGGTGTTCGAGCCACGCATGCCCAGTTTGTCGAACTTGTTGCTGCGGCTAAAGCCTGCCCACTCGCGCTCGACGATGAACGCAGTGATGCCATGGGGGCCCTTTTCCAGATCGGTCTTGGCGTAGATGACGTAGGTGTTGGCATCGGGTCCGTTGGTGATCCACGTCTTGCTGCCGTTGAGCACATAGTGGTCGCCGCGCTTGTCGGCGCGCAGTTTCATCGACACCACGTCCGACCCGGCATTGGGTTCACTCATAGCCAGGGCGCCGACGTGCTCGCCGCTGACCAGCTTGGGCAGGTATCTGGCCTTTTGCGCGGGCGTGCCGTTACGGTTGATCTGGTTGACGCACAAATTGGAGTGGGCGCCGTAGGACAGCGCGACCGAGGCCGAGGCGCGGCTGATCTCCTCCATCGCCACCACGTGGGCGAGATAACCCAGGCCTGCGCCACCGTATTCTTCCGGCACGGTGATGCCGAGCAGGCCCATGTCGCCGAATTTGCGCCACATGTCGGCAGGGAACAGGTTGTCGTGGTCGATCTGCGCGGCGCGAGGGGCGAGCTCGGCGGCGGCGAAGGTGCGCACCTGGTCGCGAAGCATGTCGATGGTCTCGCCCAGGGCGAAGTTCAGGCTGGGGTAATGCATGCGGGGGCACCTTGTTGTTCTTGAAATGGGATCACGCCGCTAGCGGCAAGCTTACCTGGGTAGGCGGCTGACGCCGACAACGTGCGTTGCTGCCTATCACCTTTACGTAAACGTAAACCTGCGCCTGCTTTTTTGTCAATTTATCCATCACCTTTACGTAAACGTAAATCTGAGCCAAAGTGATTGGCGCGCGCTTGGCCCCTATCCAGAACAATCAAAAGAAGGGACGCACATGACTCATCCCAGCTATACCCGCGGTCGCCAGGATCGCCCTTTGCTTACCCAAACCATCGGCCAGGCCTTCGACGCTACAGTAGCGCGCCTGCACGAGCAGGAAGCGTTGGTGGCTCGGCACCAGCGCCTGCGCTACAGCTGGCGGCAACTGGCAGAGCAGGTTGAGTCGTGTGCTCGAGCGCTGATGGCCCTTGGGATCGAAACCGGTGACCGCGTGGGCATCTGGTCACCCAACTGCGCGCAATGGTGCATTCTCCAGGTGGCAACCGCCAAGTTGGGTGCCATCCTGGTCAACGTCAACCCGGCTTACCGTGTGGGCGAGCTTGAATACGTGCTGCGCCAGTCAGGGTGCAGTTGGCTGGTCTGTGCCGATGCGTTCAAGCATTCCGATTACCACGCCATGATCCAGGCCTTGGTGCCCGAATTGGCTACCGCCGCACCCGGTCAGGTCACCAGTGCCTCGCTGCCTGCCTTGCGCGGGGTGATAAGCCTGGCCAACGACCCGCCTGTTGGCTTCCTGCCGTGGGAGGCACTGGCCACTTGGGGCGCGTCCGTCAGCCGCGAGGCGTGCACCGCCCGGCAGAACAGCCTTCATTTCGACCAACCGGTGAACATTCAGTACACCTCCGGCACCACTGGCGCGCCCAAGGGCGCTACCCTCAGCCATTACAACATCCTGAACAACGGCTTCATGGTCGGCGCCAGCCTGGGCTTGACTGAACGCGACCGCATGGTGATCCCGGTGCCCCTGTACCACTGTTTCGGTATGGTCATGGGCAACCTGGGCTGCATCACCCATGGCACTACCATGATCTACCCAAGCGACGCCTTCGATGCCGAGTTGGCCTTGCGCGCCGTGGCCGAGGAACGTGGCACCATTCTGTACGGCGTGCCCACCATGTTCATTGCCATGCTCGACCATCCGGCTCGCCAGCACGTGGACCTGTCGTCCTTGCGCAGCGGCATCATGGCAGGCGCCACTTGCCCGATCGAGGTGATGCGCAGGGTCATCGACCAGATGCATATGGCCCAGGTGCAGATCGCCTATGGCATGACCGAAACCAGCCCGGTGTCTTTGCAAACCGGGCCGGATGACGTGCTGGAACTGCGCGTCACCACAGTGGGCCGTACCCAGCCGCAGCTGGAAAGCAAGATCATCGACCCGCAGGGCGGCACGGTTGCACGCGGTCAGACCGGTGAGCTGTGCACGCGCGGCTACAGCGTGATGCTGGGTTACTGGGATAACCCCCAGGCCACAGCCAGCGCCATCGACGCGGCCGGATGGATGCACACCGGTGATCTGGCGGTGATGGACGAGGCGGGGTATGTGCGTATCGTCGGGCGCAACAAGGACATGATCATTCGCGGTGGCGAGAACATCTACCCACGTGAAATAGAGGAGTTCTTCTATACCCACCCGGCGGTGGCCGATGCCCAGGTCATTGGTATCCCGTGCAGCCGCTATGGCGAGGACATCGTCGCCTGGATCAAGCTGCATCCGGGTCACCAGGCTACTGCAGAGGCACTGCAGGCCTGGTGCAAGTCCCGTATCGCCCACTACAAGGTGCCCCGCCATATTCGCTTCGTCGATGAATTTCCCATGACGGTGACGGGCAAGGTGCAGAAGTTCAAAATGCGAGAAATCAGCATGGCGGAACTGGGGCAGATCACCTAGATCCTTCAGTGATGTGCCCCAGGGGTGATCCCTCACCTCGATTGCGATGCTCGCCAAATTGCCTCGGCCAGTTGAGCGACAGATGTTATCGACTCAGGCTTGAAACCGAAATCGTAATCGTCCTTCATCTGGCCAATGGCGCGCCTGAAGGCGTCCTTGTCGAGTGTCTTCAGAACTGTCGCAGGATTAGTATCCTTGATGCCTGCCTCCTGGAGACACTCGATGACATAGGCTTCGTATTCATTTCGCTCGCTGTGGCTCATACCGTCAAGCGTCATATCCGTAACTCCTGAATCACAAAGGTGACTCATGATCGGAACAACGCGGCCGATGCGCCACTGGCAAAACTGACAGTTTTCGACTTCAGTCGCCCGCCTTTATCGGGGGTTCCTGGCTGGGTGGATCACCCACGGTTGGCGGGACCGTCGGCTGAATCGGCAGCTCATCCGGATCACGCTCAGGCTCCGGGGGCGGGAGGTTGGGATCGTCAATGTTCGGATCGGGCGTTTCCGGGGGCGTTGGGAGCGTCATGGCCATGCCTCGTGGGGTTGAGTGAACCTGTCCTGCAGCGTTCGACCGCTGGTGCCGTGAATCAATTCATTTTTGAACCCAGACTCGGTCGCCGCGCTCTCAACCCTTACCGCCACCAGTCCCAGGGAGCAAGGCCTGATGTCTTTGAACGAGCCCTTCGAAAGCGTGCCCACGGCAAACGATCATCCGGAGCAGGTCATCAGCCTGTCCCAGGCCTTGATGGCACCGCGTATCGCCATCGAGGACACCCAGCCGGTGCTAGATGGCGGCGCCTTTGCCGCCAAGGCCATCAGCAATCAGCCGGTTTCGGTCAGCACCAAGGTATTCACTGACGGCCATGACCGCATGGCCGTGGTGTTGAACTGGCGTCAGGCCGGTAGCCGACGCATTCATTGTGTGCCCATGACCTCGCCTGGCAATGACCTGTGGCTGGCAGAATTTACCCCGACTGAAATCGGGCCGCATGTGTTCAGCATCGAAGCCTGGATCGATCCGTATGCCACGTACTGCTACGACCTGGAGAAGAAGTTCAATGCCGGTGTCGGCGTAAAGCTTGAGCTTGAGGAAGGGCGTTTGCTGCTGGGCAAGGGCATCGAATTAAGCAGCGGCGCTCTGCGCGAGCAATTACAGGCGCTGCAAAGCACCTTGCAGACGCTGCCCGAGGACGAACAAGTGGCCCTGCTGCTGGGCGCCGAGGCGTCGCAGATGATGGCTGCCGCCGAGCACCGCAGCTACCTGACTCGCAGTTGCGACTACCCGCTGGATGTGGACCGCCCGGCCGCGCAATTCGCCAGCTGGTATGAGCTGTTCCCCCGTTCGATCACCGATGATCCCCAGCGCCACGGTACCTTCAACGATGTGCACCAGCGCCTGCCGATGATTCGCGACATGGGCTTCGACGTGTTGTATTTCCCGCCCATCCACCCCATCGGCATGCAGCATAGAAAGGGCCGGAACAATGCTTTGCAGGCACAGCCGGGCGACCCTGGCAGCCCTTACGCAATTGGCAGTGCCGACGGTGGGCACGATGCGATCCACCCCGAACTCGGCACGCGTGAAGATTTCCGCCGCTTGGTGTCGGCCGCAGCCCAGCATGGTCTGGAAATCGCCCTGGACTTCGCCATCCAATGCTCCCAGGACCACCCTTGGCTCCAAGCGCACCCAGGCTGGTTCAGCTGGCGCCCGGACGGGACCATCCGCTACGCCGAGAACCCGCCGAAAAAGTACCAGGACATCGTCAACGTCGATTTCTACGCACCCGACGCCGTACCTGGGCTGTGGATTGCACTGCGCGATGTGATCATCGGTTGGGTGGAGGAGGGCGTGAAGACGTTCCGGGTGGACAACCCGCATACCAAACCCCTGCCGTTCTGGCAGTGGCTGATCGCCAATGTACGCAGCCAATACCCGGACGTGTTGTTCCTGGCCGAGGCGTTCACCAAGCCCGCCATGATGGCGCGCTTGGGCAAGGTCGGCTATGCGCAGAGCTACACTTACTTCACCTGGCGCAACACCAAGCAGGAGCTGAGCGAGTATTTCGAAACGCTCAACCAGCCCCCATGGAGCCAGTGCTACCGGCCGAACTTCTTCGTCAACACCCCAGACATCAACCCGTTCTTCCTCCAGCAGAACGGCCGCGCAGGCTTCCTCATCCGGGCCGCGCTAGCCACCATGGGGTCGGGCTTGTGGGGTATGTATTCGGGGTTCGAGTTGTGCGAAGCGGCAGGGCTGCCGGGCAAGGAAGAGTACCTGGACTCGGAGAAGTACGAAATCCGCCCGCGTGACTTCACCCAGCCTGGCAACATCATTGCCGAGATCGCCCAGCTCAACCGTATCCGCCGGCAGAACCCGGCCTTGCAGAGCCACCTGGGCCTGACGCTGCTCAATTGCTGGAACGACAACATTCTGTATTTCGCCAAGCGCACGCCTGCGCGTGACAATTACATCCTCATCGCCGTCAGCCTCGACCCGCATAACGCCCAGGAAGCCCATTTCGAACTGCCATTGTGGGAGCTGGGTCTTGATGACGGTGCCGAGACGCACGGCGAGGACCTGATGAACGGTCATCGCTGGTCGTGGTACGGCAAGACCCAGTTCATGCGCATCGAGCCTTGGCACCAGCCTTTCGGTATCTGGCGAATCAGTAAAGTCAGCTGAGCCTGGCGGAGAGCGGGCCCGCCTGCTCTCTGACGGTTTTTTACCGATCAAGCATTCAGAGGAATGGTACATGGCCAAGCGTACCCGCCCGGCAGCCTTCATTGACGACCCGCTGTGGTACAAGGATGCGGTGATTTACCAGTTGCACATCAAGTCGTTCTTCGATGCCAACAATGACGGTATCGGTGACTTCGCCGGGTTGATCAGCAAGCTCGACTACATCGCCGACCTGGGCGTCAACACCTTGTGGCTGCTGCCGTTCTATCCCTCGCCCCGACGCGACGACGGCTACGATATCGCCGAGTACAAGGCAGTGCATCCAGACTACGGCACCCTTGCCGACGCCCGCCGCTTCATTGCCGAGGCGCACAAACGCGGGCTGCGGGTGATCACCGAACTGGTCATCAACCACACCAGCGACCAGCATCCGTGGTTTCAACGTGCCCGCCATGCCAAGCGTGGCAGCAAGGCCCGCGACTTCTACGTGTGGTCCGATGACGACCACAAGTACGACGGCACCCGCATCATCTTCCTCGATACCGAGAAATCCAACTGGACCTGGGACCCGGTGGCAGGCCAGTACTTCTGGCACCGCTTCTACTCCCATCAGCCGGATTTGAATTTCGACAATCCGCAGGTGCTCAAGGCCGTGATCGGCGTGATGCGCTTCTGGCTGGACCTGGGTGTCGATGGCTTGCGGCTTGACGCCATCCCGTACCTGATCGAGCGCGACGGTACCAACAACGAGAACCTGCCCGAAACCCATGATGTGCTCAAGGCGATCCGGGCCGAGATCGATGCCAATTACCCTGATCGCATGTTGCTCGCCGAGGCCAACCAGTGGCCGGAGGATACCCGCCCTTACTTTGGCGAAGGCGACGGGGACGAATGCCACATGGCGTTCCATTTTCCGCTGATGCCACGCATGTACATGGCGCTTGCCATGGAAGATCGCTTTCCCATCACCGACATCCTGCGCCAGACCCCGGAGATTCCGGCCAACTGCCAGTGGGCCATCTTCCTGCGCAACCACGATGAGCTGACCCTGGAGATGGTCACCGACCGTGAGCGCGACTACCTCTGGAACTACTACGCCGAGGACCGCCGCGCCCGGATCAACCTAGGCATCCGGCGCCGCCTGGCGCCGCTGCTGCAACGCGACCGGCGCAGGATCGAGCTGCTCACCAGCCTGCTGCTCTCGATGCCAGGTACGCCAACGCTGTACTACGGCGATGAGCTGGGCATGGGCGACAACATCTACCTGGGCGATCGCGACGGCGTGCGCACGCCCATGCAGTGGTCGCCTGACCGCAACGGCGGGTTCTCCCGGGCCGACCCGCAGCGGCTGGTGCTGCCACCGATCATGGACCCGCTCTATGGCTACCAGACGGTCAACGTCGAAGCACAGAGCCACGATCCTCATTCATTGCTGAACTGGACTCGTCGCCTGCTCGCCGTGCGCAAGCAGCAAAAAGCCTTCGGCCGTGGCACGCTGCGCACGCTGACACCCAGCAACCGACGCATCCTTGCCTACATCCGGGAATTCACCGACGCCGATGGCCACACCGAGGTGATTCTCTGTGTCGCCAACGTGTCCCGGGCGGCCCAGGCTGCGGAACTGGATTTGTCCCAGTACGCCGACAAGGTCCCCGTGGAAATGATCGGCGGCAGCGCCTTCCCGCCCATCGGGCAGTTGCCGTTCCTGCTGACCTTGCCGCCTTATGGCTTCTACTGGTTCGTGCTGGCTGCCCACGACCGCATGCCCAGCTGGCACAACCAGCCTACTGAGGGGTTACCGGAATTGACCACATTAGTGCTACGCAAACGTCTTGAAGAGCTGCTCGAGTCGCCTTCACGCGACGCCTTGCAGTCCACCATACTGCCCCAGTATTTGCCCAAGCGACGCTGGTTCGCGGGTAAGGAAGGGCCTGTCGATCAGGTCGACCTGAGCTATGGTGTGCGCATGGCCACGGCCGGTATGCCCGTGCTGTTCAGTGAAATCGAGGTGACCAGCGACGGGGTGACCAGCCGCTACCAGCTACCGTTCGGCTTGCTGCCCGAAGAGCAAATCAGCACGGCTCTGCCGCAGCAGTTGGCCTTGTCGCGCGTGCGACGGGCCAATGAGGTGGGCCTGATCACCGATGCCTTCGTCCTCGAACCCTTCATTCGCGCGGTGCTCAAGGCCTGCCAGGAGGGCGTGCGCCTGACCTGCGGGAACGATCAGGGCGAACTGCATTTCAATCACACCGAGCAGCTGGCTGGCCTGGCACTGGGCGATGACAGCTCGGTGCGCTACCTGAGCGCCGAGCAGTCCAACAGTTCGGTAGTGGTGGGCGATTCGGTGGTGCTCAAGTTGATCCGGCGGGTCAACGCAGGCATTCACCCAGAGCTTGAAATGAGCGCTTATCTCACCGCTGCGGGCTTCGCCAATATCTCGCCGTTGCTGGCCTGGGTCAGTCGCGAGGAGGCCCAAGGCGCGCCACACCTGTTGATGATTGCCCAGGGCTATCTGAGTAATCAGGGCGATGCCTGGGCCTGGTCCCAGAACACCTTGGAGCGCGCCATTCGCGACCAGATGCAGCCCTCCAGTGCCGAAGGCGAACCCCATACCGACGCGGTCAGCGAACTGCGCGACTTCGCTTCTTTGCTGGGTCAGCGCCTGGGCGAGATGCACCTGATGCTCGCCGCACCTACCGAGAACCAGGCCTTCGCGCCTTATCCCAGCACTGACGCTGACAGCGAGCGGTGGAGTGCGCAGATCAGCACGGAGCTGACCCACGCGCTGGATCTGCTGGTGCAGCACCGTGACAAACTCGACCCTGAAAGCCAGGCGTTGGTCGATGACTTGCAGCAGCAGCGCGACGGGCTCGCCCAACGCGTGGCAGAACTTGCACGGCAGGCGCAGGGTGGGCTGTTGATGCGCGTGCATGGCGACCTTCACCTGGGCCAAGTGCTGGTGGTGCAAGGCGATGCCTACCTGATCGACTTCGAGGGGGAACCGTCCCGACCACTGGAAGAGCGCCGGGCCAAGCACAGCCCGTACAAAGATGTCAGCGGTGTGTTGCGCTCTTTCGACTATGCTGCTGCGATGATCCTGCGCAGCGCGTCTACGATGGACCTTTCCGAGCCGGCGCGACAAGCTCGGCAGCGGGTGGCCCGACAGTACCTTCACCAGTCCCGGCATGCGTTCATCGAGGCTTATGGCCTGGCCACCGCGGCCATGCCCCACGCCTGGGAGCAAGCCGAAGGCGAGCGTGCGGCACTTGAGCTGTTCTGCCTGGAAAAAGCGGCATACGAAATAACTTATGAAGCCGAAAATCGTCCAAGCTGGCTGGCCGTGCCTTTGCATGGCCTGCATGGACTGATCAGTACCTGGGGAGAGTCAGAATGAACGTTTCAACGCGTGAAAACGGCGGGCTTGGGCAACGGGACCTGGATGCCCTGGCGCGCGCCGAGCACGCCGATCCTTTTGCGGTACTGGGGCCTCACACCGATCCAGCAGGGGGCATGACCATTCGTGCCTACCTGCCCAATGCCCTGGGCGCCCGCGTGCTGGCGCGCGACGACCAGCGCGTGCTGGCCGACATGCGGCCAGGTGCATTGCCTGGCCTGTTCACCGCGCACCTGAACGAAGCGCATCCCTATCAGTTGCACATCAACTGGGCCGGCGGCGAGCAAGTCACGGAAGACCCCTACAGCTTCGGCCCGCAGCTGGGCGACATCGACCTGCACCTGTTCGCCGAGGGCAATCACCGGGACCTGGCAGGGCGCTTCGGTGCCCAACCGGCACAGGTCGACGGGGTGGATGGGGTGTGCTTTTCGGTCTGGGCACCCAATGCGCGCCGGGTATCGGTCGTGGGCGAGTTCAACAACTGGGACGGCCGTCGGCACCCGATGCGCCTGCGCCACGGTGCCGGTGTCTGGGAGCTGTTCATTCCACGTCTGGGTGTGGGTGAAACCTACAAGTTCGAGGTGCTGGGCAAGGACGGGATCCTGCCGCTCAAAGCAGACCCGTTGGCCCGTGCTACCGAGTTGCCGCCCAGCACCGCGTCCAAGGTGGCGGGGGCGCTTGGGCATGAATGGGGCGATCAGCAGTGGATGGACGAGCGCGCCCAGCGCCACGCCTATACCGCCCCATTGTCCATCTACGAGCTGCACCCAGGGTCGTGGCGCTGCGAGCTGGATGAAGCCGGCGAAGTGGGGCGTTTCTACAATTGGCGCGAGTTGGCCGAGCGCCTGGTGCCTTACGTGCAGGAGCTGGGCTTCACCCATATCGAGCTGCTGCCGATCATGGAACACCCATTCGGCGGCTCGTGGGGCTACCAGCCGCTGTCGATGTTCGCCCCCACGTCGCGCTACGGCACGGCAGAGGACTTTGCCGCCTTCATCGACGCCTGCCACCAGGCCCGCATCGGCGTGATCCTGGACTGGGTGCCGGCGCATTTCCCCACGGACGAACACGGCCTGGCGCGCTTTGACGGCACGGCCCTCTACGAGTACGACAACCCGTTCGAAGGCTATCACCAGGACTGGAACACGCTGATCTACAACCTCGGGCGTAACGAGGTGCGGGGTTTCATGATGGCCTCGGCGCTTCACTGGCTCAAACATTTCCACATCGACGGGCTGCGGGTAGATGCCGTGGCATCGATGCTGTACCGCGACTACTCACGCAAGGCCGGAGAGTGGGTACCCAACCGCCACGGCGGGCGTGAGAACCTGGAAGCCATCGACTTCATCCGCCACCTCAACGGCGTGGCGGCGCATGAAGCGCCGGGTGCCTTGATCATTGCCGAGGAATCGACTGCCTGGCCTGGCGTGAGCAAGCCAACCGAAGAGGGTGGCCTGGGCTTCCACTACAAGTGGAACATGGGCTGGATGCATGACTCGCTCAGCTACATCCAGAACGACCCGGTGCACCGTACGCATCACCACAACGAGATGAGCTTCAGCCTGGTGTACGCCTACTCTGAGCACTTCATCCTGCCCATTTCCCATGACGAGGTGGTGCACGGCAAGCGCTCGTTGATCGACAAGATGCCGGGCGATCGCTGGCAGAAGTTCGCCAACCTGCGTGCTTACCTGGCCTTCATGTGGATGCACCCTGGCAAGAAATTGCTGTTCATGGGCTGCGAGTTCGGCCAATGGCGCGAATGGAACCATGATCACCAGTTGGACTGGTACCTGCTGCAGTATCCCGAGCACCAGGGCGTACAGCGCCTGGTAGGCGACCTGAACCGCCTGTACCGTGACGTGCCGGCCCTGCATGAGCAGGACTGCAAGCCCGAAGGCTTCCAGTGGTTGATCGGGGATGACGCGCAGAACAGCGTATTCGCCTGGCTGCGGTGGAGCAGCGCGGGTGAGCCGGTGCTTGTGGTTGCCAACTTCACCCCTGTGGTGCGCGAGGCTTACCGCATCGGTGTGCCGTTCGGGGAACAATGGCAGGAACTGCTCAACAGCGATGCTGAAGCCTATGCGGGCTCCAATGTGGGCAACATGGGCGCGGTCGCCACGCAGCAGACCCCTTGCCATGGTCAGCCCTTGTCGCTGACGCTGAACCTTCCGCCGTTGGCGATACTGGTACTCAAGCCAGTCTGATCGCCAACCACCCGCGGGCGTCCTGCCCGCGGGTGAATTCAGGACCCTGTTAGGCTGTCATGGACGCGATGTGGCAGAAAAGCATTCTTTGAATGAGTGGCCTTGGTACCCTACGCGCACTTGATCATCTGACCATCGTCAGCCATGGGTCGATCAACCCGGCAATCGTTTTGAACGTGGTTGGCGCAGGCTCAAGCGGCGACGGTTGACCTACCAGAAAAAGCCCGCCGGTCAATCCCTGGCTGGGATTGCCCGACGGGCTAGGAACGATCACGTCACGCGTTGCGCGTGACGTACCGCGTTTGCCATCACTCTTCGCTGTGTTGCAGCACCATCAGAGCTACCGAGCGCCCGGTCAGGTCAAATGAGCTGTCGAAGGGCAGGTCCTTGGGTTTGCGCAGTTGTGGCTGGTCTGTATCCATCACGCAGCTCCAGTGTTCGCCCTCTGGAACGCTTGGCAGCTTGAACGGCACGGTGTCGTGGTGGGCGTTGACGATCAGCAACACGGTGGACTCCGAACCTGGACGGGCAATGCCACTGACCTGAGCACGGCCGTCGATCAGCATGCCCAGGCAACGACCATTGGGGTCTTCCCACTGTTCAACGCTCATCTCGTTGCCATCCGGCGCCAGCCAGGTGACGTCCTTGACGCCGATCGCCTCGTTGTAATCGCCCACCAGGAAGCTGGAGCGGCGCAGCACCGGATATTTCTGGCGCAGGCGGGTCAGGCGCTTGACGAACGTCAGCAGCGCCTGGCCTTCTTCATCCAGGTCCCAGTTCACCCAACCGATTTCGCTGTCCTGGCAGTAGGCATTGTTGTTGCCATGCTGAGTGCGGCTGAATTCATCGCCGGCAACGATCATTGGCGTGCCTTGGGCAAACAACAGGGTCGCGAAGAAGTTACGCATCTGCCGCATGCGCAGGGCATTGATTTCCGCGTCTTCGGTGGGGCCTTCGGCCCCGCAGTTCCAGGACAGGTTATTGCTGGTCCCGTCCTGGTTGTTTTCGTCGTTGTCCTCGTTGTGCTTCTCGTTGTACGACACCAGGTCGCGCAAGGTGAAGCCGTCGTGGGCAGTGATGAAGTTGACCGACGAATACGGCCTGCGACCACGGTTGTTGAACATGTCGCCAGAGCCGGTCATGCGTGCGGCGAAATCGGCCAGTTGGCCCTCGTCGCCCTTCCAGAAGGCGCGCACGGTGTCACGGAAGCGGTCGTTCCACTCAGCCCAGCCGGGTGCGAAATTGCCCACCTGGTAACCACCCGGGCCACAGTCCCATGGCTCGGCAATCAACTTGACCTGACGCAGCAGCGGGTCCTGGCGGCAGGCCACCAGGAAGCTGTGACGCTCACTGTAGCCTTCGTGGTAGCGACCCAGAATGGTCGCCAGGTCGAAGCGGAAGCCGTCGACATGCATCTCGCCTGCCCAGTAACGCAGCGAATCGGTCACCAGCTGCAGGACGCACGGATGGCTCAGGTCCAAGGTGTTGCCGGTGCCCGAGTCGTTGATGTAGTAACGCTTCTGGTCGGGCATCAGGCGGTAATACGAGGCGTTGTCGATGCCGCGCATGGAAAGCGTCGGGCCCATCTCGTTGCCTTCGGCGGTGTGGTTGTAGACCACATCGAGGATCAGCTCCAGGCCCGCGTCGTGCAGGTGCGCCACCATCTCCTTGAATTCGGCGATCTTGCCGCTGGCCAGGTAGCTTGGGTGCGGCGCGAAGAACGCGATGGTGTTGTAGCCCCAATAGTTGTTCAGACCTTTGTCGAGCAGGTGCTGATCGTTGACGAAGGCATGGATGGGCAGCAGCTCGATGCTGGAAATGCCCAGGTCCTTGATGTGTTTGAGCAGCTCGTCGTTGGCCAGGCCTGCGAAGGTGCCTTGCAGGTTCTCAGGCACAGCCGGGTGGCGCTTGCTGATGCCCTTGGTGTGGGCCTCGTACACGACGGTCTGGTCCCACGGGGTTTGCACACGGTTGTCCCGGCCCCAGGTGAATGCGGGGTCGATGACCTTGCACTTGGGCACGAAGGGGGCGCTGTCGCGCTCGTCGAACGACAGGTCACCGTCTGGGTGGCCAATGGTGTAGCCAAACAGCGCCTCGGACCATTTCAGCTCGCCGACCAACTGCTTGGCATACGGGTCGATCAGCAGCTTGTTGGGGTTGAAGCGGTGGCCGTTCTCCGGCTCGTAAGGGCCATGTACGCGATAGCCGTAGATCAGACCCGGATGCGCGTCAGGCAGGTAACCGTGGTAGATCTCGTCGGTGTATTCAGGCAGCTCGATCCGTTCGAGCTCTTTCTCGCCGGTGGCGTCGAAGACGCACAGCTCGACCTTGGTGGCGTTCGCCGAAAAGATAGCGAAGTTCACGCCCAGGCCGTCCCAGGTGGCGCCGAGGGGGTAGGGTAAGCCTTCGCGAATGCGCGACGGTGCAACGGAGCGGGTTTTCTTTGCGGTGCGCGGGCTCATGGCAATCCTCGAATGGCCTTGTCTGGAAAATAAGGTTAAGTACTACAACGGCCCTGGCGTCATCAGGCCTGGCAACCGAGGGGCTCGGTGCCAGTGCGGCGCTGAAGACGGCAGGGCCGTGGATGGTTCAGCTAGCGGTCGGCTTTTTCGGTGCGCGTGGCTTCTTCGAAGCCGCAGGCTTCACCCCTGGCAGTGCAGCGACCTTGGGATCGGCTGGCGGCTTGGGTGCAGCAGCGGCTTTGGGCTTGGCAGGCGCCTTGGGCTTGGCGGGTGACTTGGCTTTGGCCCCCGGAGCCTTGGCCTCGGCTTCTGCCAGTTTGCGGGCCATGTCCCAGTGACGTTCTTCCTCACCGTGTGGCTTACCTTCCGACTCCCAGATCTGGTAGGCAAACTCGCGTATGCGTTTATCATCGACACTCATATGACGCTCCTGAATGCTAGTTATCTTCGATCAACAGATTGACTGGAAAGTCCGACAGCACAGCACAAACCATCAACTCTCTTACAGGGCTGACAACGGCCCCGCCGAAAAGTCCAGTCGAATTGGCAGGTGAGAAGTCGAACGGCAATATGACCCGGGTATCTTCCCAGTTCTGGGCAGGCACGTGAGGGCTCTGCGCAGCCCCCAGCAGCTCGCTGGTCAGGCGCGGCGCGACGATGACGGCGCGTTGGGTATCGCCCAGGCGGGCGAAGGCGACGATCTTGTCGGCATGGCGTCCCTTGACGGTCAATGGCAGGTAGCTGCCCCGGCGGAACAGCTCTGGGTTGGCCATGCGGCAGTCCAGTACGCGGGCCACCAGCGCCTGCTTGACCCGGCCGTCGTGCCAGTGGCTTAGCAACGCGTCGAGCGGCGCGGCCTCTGCCAAGGTGCTGCGTCGAGCGGGGTAGTCGACGGGTCGGCGGTTGTCCGGGTCCACCAGGCTGAAGTCCCAGTATTCGTTGCCCTGATAGAGATCAGGCACCCCCGGCACGGTCATGCGCATGAACGCCTGCACCAGGCTGTTGAGCGCTCCCGGGCAACTGATCAGCTGCGCCGCATCGGCGATGGAGGTACGCAGGGGCAGGGCATCGGCCTCCAGCAGCAACCCTTCCAGATAGCGAGCACAGCCCTTTTCGTAGGCTTCGTTGGGTGCGTTCCAACTGCTGCGCAGCTTGGCCTCGCGCAACGCCTTCTGTTGCCACTGACCGACACGTTCGGCGAACTGCTTCAAGCCTTGGGCGTCATCGACGGCCAAGCCCAAGGGCCAGGTGCCCAGCAGGGTCTGGAGCAGCAGCATTTCATCCCCAGGGCTCGGCGCCATGCCATCTTCCAGCTGTGCGCGCAACGGCGCTGCCAGCTCGCGCCAGTGCGCCATGCGGCTGGCCAGCCAGGGGCCGCGTTCGCTCAGCACAGCCAGGCGAGCGCGTGTGTCTTCACCGCGCTTGTGGTCGTGGGTGGCGGTAGCCAGCAGGTTGTCCGGGAAGTCCCGCAGGCGTCGCTGGGCCTCGTTGTGGAAGTGCTCAAGCGGTGCGCTGAAGCGTTCGGCTTCAAAGCCCACATCGTTGCGCGAGAGCAACCTCGCGCTGCGGTAGAACGCGGTATCTTCGACGGCCTTGGCCGCGCTGGGGGCGGTTAATTGCTGGAAGCGTACGCAGGCGTGGCGCAGTTGCTTGCGGGTACGACCCGGTGGCAGCTGGCGCCAGCCTTCGCCGCCCAGCCATTTTTCCAGTTGCTCGAGCAATGGCCAGTCGGCCTCGCTCAGGTCCTGGCGCGCATCGGCTAGGGCTTGCTGGAAGAATGCCTCGTCCTCGGCCGGGCGGCCGCAGGCATTGAAGTAAGTGCGGTAAACCGGGTAGTGCGCCACCAGTGCCTGCAAGGCGCGACGAATGGCGCCCAAGGACAGATCGCGGGTCATCAGGTCGTTTCGCGCGACTTGCAGCAGGGCTTGCGCCACCGACTCGCAATCACCTGCCAGGCTGGCGTTGAGCACCAGATGGCGCGCCAGGCGTACTTCTTCAGTGAACGCGGGGCGCTCGCTGACCGTCGACCACAGTTCGGTCAGCGGGGCCTCACCGGCCGGATCGTGCTGCAACAACGACACCTGGTTCATGAACTCGTAGCCGGTGGTGCCATCGGTGAGCCAGTCGCGGTGCAGATGCTCATCGACGCCGAGGATCTTCTCGACGTAGATGGGGAAGTGCTCCACGTCAGCGTCCAGCGGGCGGCTGGCCATCAGGCTGTCCACGCGCCGGCGCAGCTTGCGGCAATAACCGCGTGGGTCTGCCAGGCCGTCGATGTGGTCGATGCGCAGGCCATCGACCAGGCCGCGTTCGATCAACTCGAACAGCTTGGCGTGGGTGGCTTCGAACACCACCGGGCGCTCGACCCGCAAACCGCCCAGCTCATTGATGTCGAAAAAGCGCCGCCAGTTGATGTCGTCGGCAGCGGTGCGCCAGCTGGCCAGGCGGTAGGTCTGGCGTTCCAGCAGCAGGTGCAGGCGCTTGAAGCCGGCCTCGCTGCGGCTGTCGAATGCCACCAGGGCCGACGCCAGGTCGGCGCCTTCGCGCACGCGACGAGCCAGTTCGGCCTGCAGCGGTGCGGCATCGTCAAGCGGGGTGGCCGACTCGGCCAGGGCAGTGAACTGTTCGGCCAGGCTGGTCAGCGTCGGGTCAGCGCTTAGCGCCAGCACCCAGCCGTAGTCGACCGGGCAGATCGGGAAGCGGTGCTCATAATGAGCGATTTGTAGCACCCCATGGTCGGCGTCGAATTCCAGGGGAATCTGGCCTTCTTTTAGTGCTACCCCGTAATCGCTGCCCAGGAACGGCAGCAGCAATTGACCGGCCAGTAGCGGGTCGGTGGAATGCCACTGGATATCGAAGAACTCCGCATATGGGCTGCGACGGCCCCATGCCAACAAACTCTGCCACCAGGGATTGTCGGCGCCGCCTACGGCCATGTGGTTGGACACGGTGTCCACGATCAGGCCCATGCCGTGCTGGCGCAGCGCCTTGACCAGGCGCTCCAGGGCCGCTTCGCCGCCCAGTTCCGGGTTGACCTGCGTGGGATCGACGACGTCGTAACCGTGGCGTGAACCTGCTCGGGCCTTGAGTATCGGCGAGGCGTACATGTGGCTGATGCCCAGTTGAGCAAAGTAGGGGACCAGCGGTAGAGCATGGTCTAAGGTAAAGTCGCTGTGGAACTGCAGGCGCAGGGTCGCAGTGAGCGGTTTCATCGGTCGCGCTCCCACGCCTGCTCGCGCGCTTGCGCCAACACTTCCAGGCGCCGTGCGGCATCCTCGTTGTCAAGCATGTGGCTTGCCAGTTCGGCAAAACGGCGGCGCCAGTTGGGATGCCCTTCGGTGGTGCCGGGCATGTTCGGCTGTTCTTCCAGACCCAGCAGGTCTTCAAGCGGGACCAGCACCAGCGGAGCTTTGGTGTAGCCTACATAACCAATAGCGGCATCGATCACGGCAGTGTCGTCCTTCAGCGGGCCATAGTGGGTTTCAAGCGTGCGGCGCAAGCCTTCGTGTTCTTTGCGGCGGTCATCGCGCCATTGCTGTTCGGTGGACTCATCAATCAGGCCCAGTCGCCGGCTCCACTCCACGTCCCGGTTTTGCAACCAACCCGCCACGGTCGCCAGGTCATGGGTGCCGGTGGTTGCCAAGGCATCGTCGGGCCACTGAAGCTGAGGGGTGAACTGGCCTCGGGGCGCCTGCTCGAAGGGCAGCACGCGCATGCCCAGGATGTTTTTCTGCGCCAAGGCCTCGCGTAGCCCGTCCGGAACCGTGCCCAGGTCTTCACCCAGGATGATTGCACCGTGGCGGCTGGATTCGAGCGCCAGCAAGCGCAGCATGTCTTCGAGCGGGTAATACAGGTAGGCGCCTTCATTGGGCTTGCCACCACGCGGGATCAGCCAAAGCCGTTGCAAACCCATCACATGATCGATGCGCAGGCCACCGGCATGGGCCAGGTTGGCACGCAGCATCTCGATGAACGCGCGATAGCCGTTGCGCTTGAGCCCTTCGGGAGAGAACCCGCAGATGCCCCAGTCCTGGCCTGAGCGATTGAGGATGTCAGGTGGCGCGCCAACGGTGAGGTTGGCCAGCAGTTCGTCCTGACGGCTCCAGGCTTGGCTGCCGGCGCCATCGGCGCCAACGGCGAGGTCGGCAATCAGGCCGACTACCATGCCGCTGCCTTTGGCTGCCTCTTGAGCGCGCTGCAGGCTGCGCTCGGTCAGCCATTGGCAGAATGCGTGAAACTCTACCCTGGCCGGATAACTTTCGGCCAAGGCGCGGACTTCGGTTCCGAAGGGGTCGCGCCACGCCTCTGGCCAGTTGCGCCAATCAGCCCCATGGCCTTTGTCGACCGCCTCGGCTTGCAGCACTTCAAAACGGCAATGGTGCTCCAGTGCCTCGCCTGCGGCCTGGCGATAGCTCTCGAAATCGGCGCGTTGCGGGTGATCGCCTTGGCTGAAGTGCTGGTAGAGCGCGTCCAGCAGCTTGTAGCGCGCATCGGCTGCGCGCGGCCAGTCCACCAAAGCCGCTTGCTCGAGCGAGGTCAGGGTCTGTTCCAGGTGGCAGGCCTCGACCGCCAGGCGCACGGTGCGTTCACCCAGAATGGCCGCCGGGCTTGCGTAAAGCGTATTGAGCAGCAGCCTGCTCGAAGGCGAGTAGGGGCTGTAATGTTGTTGATCGAAGGCCGACAAAGCATGGATAGGGCTGATCGCCACCGCATCGGCGCCCCGTTCGGCCGCACTGCGTACCAGCTGCTCGAGGGCCATGCAGTCACCGTAACCACCATCGCCGGGGCGGCGCAGGCTGTAGAGCTGCGCCGACAAGCCCCAGCAGCGCGCAGGTGCCGCCTCGACCAGGTCATGCAACGACGGGCAACCAGGCGGTGCGACCGCGAGCGTAAAGCGATGCTGCGCCACTTCCAGTTGGTGATAGCCGACTGGAAAATCACCTGGCAGGCAAGCCTGGGCATCAAGCTGCAAGTCGATGTGACTGCCATCTTCCAACTGACCACACACCGGGGCCTGCGCTGGGAAATACCGCGAGAGGTCGAGCGGCTTGCCCTGGTCGGCAGTGAGCAGGGGCGGGACGTGCTGGGCGTCATCGCTGTGCTCAAGCCTGGATAGACTGTCTTGTAGTTGCGCGTCGTCGCCAGCCGGATGGCCCAGGGCTTCGAGGAGTTTGCGCAGTACCTCGTCGGTCACTTGCTGCGGTTTGTTGTTGGCATCCACCCAGTTTCGGGCAAGGCCCGCCCGTTGAGCGAGCCGGTGAAGCAGGGAATCGCTCATGGCATCTCCTGGTTTGGGGGTAGCAGGGTGACCACACAGCTGAAGGGCGAAAGCGTCGAGCCGGCGTGCGCCTTGTCGCCGCTGTCGAAAAGGCAGGTGCCTGCAGGCGCAGCCGCCAGGTGCTGCGCCTGGTCGCCCAGGTTCAGGTCGATGCGCAAGGTACTGCCATCCCCCAGCTGCCAGCGTGCAGTCAGCGCCTTGTCAGCCAATACCTCGGCGCCCAGGGAACGGGTGCCAGGCAGGCGCGGGACCAGGTGCTGGCGGCGCGTAGTGAGCAGCTGCTGGTACAGCCCATGCCAGCCGGCAATCACATCCTGCGGGTCAGGCCTGGAGGCGTGGAACGTCTGCTCGGCGTTCGGGTCGGGAATACGCGCACGCTTTTCGGGGTCGGCGAAGGCGGCAAAATGCTCGAATTCACCGCGCCGGCCTTCGCGCACCGCGTCGGCGAGCTCATCATGAAAGTCGGTGAAGAACAGGAAGGGTGCACGGCTGCCGTCGTCATCGCCCATGAACAGCAAAGGAATCATCGGACTCAGCAACAGTAGCCCGGTTGCCGCGCGCAGGGCCGCGGGCGATGTCAGCCGGGTTAGACGCTCGCCCATGGCGCGGTTGCCGATCTGGTCATGGTTCTGCAGAAACAGCACGAAGGCGCTTGGCGGCAGGTGGCCGCTGGGTTCGCCGCGTGGTTCGCCATGGCGGTTGAGCTGGCCCTGGAAGACGAAGCCCTCGCCAAGGCAGCGCGCCAGCTTGCCGATCGGGTCATCCTTGTAGTCTTCGTAGTAGCCTTCGGTTTCATCGGTCAGCAACACGTGAAGCGCATTGTGGCCATCGTCGTTCCACTGTGCGTCGAAGCCTTGTTCGAGCAAGAACGCCTGGTTGTGCTCGTTTTCCAGCACCAGCCACACGTGTCGGCCCGGCTCGACGGCCTCGCGCACACGCTTGGCCAGTTCCTTGAGGAAGTCAGGCTGATCGATGGCATGCACCGCATCCAGACGCAATCCGTCGATCCGGTAATCGCAGATCCACATCAGGGCGTTCTGGATGAAATATTCACGCACCTCGGGCCGGCGGAAGTCGATGGCGGCACCCCAGGGGGTCTGACGGTCTTCACGAAAGAACGAGCTGGCGTACTCATGCAGGAAGTTGCCATCGGGGCCGAAGTGGTTGTAGACCACATCGAGCATCACCATCAGCCCGTGGCCATGCGCCTGGTCCACCAGGCTGCACAGTTGCTCGGGTGTACCGTAGTTGTGCTGCGCTGCATAAGGCAGCACGCCGTCGTACCCCCAGTTGCGGGTGCCCGGGAATTGGCTGATCGGCATCAATTCAATGGCGGTAATGCCGGTCGAGGCAATACGGTGCAAATGGCTCGACACACCTTCATAGCCACCCAGTACGCCCACATGCAGCTCCTGGATCACCGCCTCGTGCCAGGGGCGGCCTTGCCAGGGGTGCTGCCAGGTGTAGCCGGCCAGGTCCACGACTTGGCTGGGGCCGTGGACGCCCTCGGGTTGAAAGCGCGATGCGGGGTCGGCAACGCGAAGCTCGCCATTGATGCAGTAGCGGTACAGGTCCCCTGGCTTGGCAGGGGCGGTGCCAATGAACCATCCATCGTCATCGTCATCGTCATCGGGAACGAGGTCGACGGCGTCCTGGTGCTGCAATTCCAAACTCACGCTGCGCGCGTCGGGTGCCCAGAGGGCGAAGCGCGCCGACGTGGCGTCCTCAACATGTGCGCCATGCCTTTGCATCTTCGACCTCTCTTCAGTAATGAGCCAATTGGGCTTGCTTGACCAGGTCTTCGTACAAGCGTGCGTAGGGTTCCACCGCTTGGCACCAGTTGAATGGCTGGGTCATGGACAGGCAACGCATGGCATTGAGCAGGTCTTTCTTCTGGTAGATGTAGAACGCCCGGCTGAGCGCCTCGCGGTAGCTTTCTACCGTCGACTCGTCGAACAGGAAACCTGTTACGCCGTTCTCGATGGTATCGGCCAGCCCGCCGGTCTTGCGTGCAACGGGCAGCGAGCCGAAGCGCTGAGCGTACATCTGGCTGAGGCCACATGGCTCGTAGCGCGAAGGCATCAGCAGGAAGTCGCTGCCAGCGAACATGCGGCGTGCGTCGGTTTCGTTGAAGCCGATGCGTACACCCACACGGCCGGGATGACGCAGGGCCAGTTCGCGCATGGCTTGCTCTTCTTCAGGCTCGCCACGACCAATGATTGCAATTTGGCCGCCTTGCTCGACGATGTACTCGGCAACGCCCAGGGTCAGGTCCAGCCCTTTCTGGTAGACCAGGCGCGAGACCACGGCGAACAGCGGGCCCTCGGAGGGGTCCAGCTGGAACAGCTCGCGCACTGCCTGTGCATTGCGCGCCTTGCCTTCCCAGTCGTTGATGCTGAAATTGTGCTGCAGGTGCTTGTCGGTCGCTGCATCCCAGCTTTCGTCGATGCCGTTCGGAATGCCGCCCAATAGCCCCTGTTGCGCCTTGCTGGCCAGGAAACCGTCCAGGCCGCAGCCGAATTCGGGGGTGGTGATTTCCTGGGCGTAGGTGGCACTGACCGTGGTGATATGGCTGGAGTAGGCCAGGCCAGCTTTCAGGAAGGAGAGCTTGCCGTAGAACTCCATGCCTTCCTGCTGCATGGCATGGTCGGGTATGGCCAGTTCCGGGCTGCAGCCACGGCTGTAGACACCCTGGTAGGCCAGGTTGTGAATGGTGAACAGGGTCGGGGTGCTCAAGCCGCGCCAGTGCATGTACGCAGGGGCCAGGCCCGCTGGCCAGTCATGGGCATGCACCATTTCCGGTTTCCAATGGATCATGCCTTCACCGGCTGCGATTTCTGCAGCCGCCAGGCCCAGGCGGGCGAAACGGATATGGTTGTCCGGCCAGTCGCGACCGTTTTCTGCTGCGTAAGGCGTGCCGGGACGCTGGTAGAGCTCTGGGCAGATCAACACGTAGATCACCAGCCCGTCGGGCAAGTCCATCCGGCCGATCTTGCAAGGGGGCAAGGCTGCATGGCCGCCCAGCTCACCGACGATGTGGATGGGGTTGTCGCTTTCCACCACCTGCGGGTAACCCGGGATCAGCACACGCACGTCGTGCAGGTGGGCAAGGGCGCGAGGCAACGCCGCGGAGACGTCGCCCAAACCACCGGTCTTCACCAGGTCAGCGATTTCCGAGGTGACGAAAAGGATCTTGCGTTTGTTCGGGTTGTTCTGGCGCTGGGCGCCAGGTGCCTTGCCTGTCTTGGCGAGCTCCGGGATGAGCGGTTCGCGGTGTTCCGATGTAAAGGTAGCTACTTGAGTCGCGACAGCGGCACTGATCATTCTTTCTCTCCGTCCCTAAGCTTGGCCGGGCACTGATAAACCGCGGCGGTCTTTCGTGTTGATTCTCTCTTTGCGAATTCTGCGTACTGCAATCCTTGCCCCCGAGTCGTGCGCACAGGCACAGCGCATTTGGCATTCCGGCCAAAAGGCGAGTGGACTGGTTGGGGTGGGCGGGCCGTGCGTGGGAATAACCCATTTCATCTGGCCTGCTTAGTTCCTGACCTGCCGGCTTTCCTTAAAGTTCGACTTTTTTTCCGTTGCTCTTCCAATGAGCAAATGGCGGGCCGGAACTTGAGTGTAGGCGAGAAATATTACAAATGTGACCGAACGGTCATTCCAGGCGGCCCCCGTGCTAGACGCAAACGTTGGCATCAACTCGCCGAGCACTCAGGGCGCTTTTATTGCACGCCGGCGAGAGGCGACGAGCGGCGCTGTGTGTATTGCTTTGCACCTTAACGGTGCGACCCGTGCTGTATGACGGGGCCTTGATTGATCGAGCGCTGTTAAATTGACTTGCGCACCCTGAATAGCAGATAGCGCGGCGTCTCGTCCCCAATAAACCAACATGAACATACCGCCCGTCGCTGAACCCTCATGCCGTCCACTGGACTAACCTGAAAGGCGAAACGTCGTCACTCATTCCAGAAGGGGAGCACCTGCTCATGCAATTGGGAATCGTCGGGCTGGGCCGCATGGGCGGCAACATCGCAAGGCGGCTTATGCTCGCTGGCCATCACACCGTGGTGCATGACCGCAACGCACAAGCCGTTACTGCTCTGGAGGGCGAAGGCAGCGTCGGGGCGGCTGACCTGGCTGCACTGGTCGAGAAACTCCAGGCGCCTCGTGCCGTCTGGGTCATGCTTCCCGCCGGGGCGCCTACCGAGCAGACCATTGCCCAGCTGGCTGACTTGCTGGAACCTGGCGATTCGATCATCGACGGTGGTAATACTTTCTACAAAGACGACATGCGCCGCGCCGCAGAACTGGCCCAGCGTGGGCTTCACTACCTGGATGTCGGTACCTCAGGCGGGGTATGGGGCCTGGAACGCGGTTACTGCATGATGATCGGCGGGGAAAAGGACGTGTTCGAACGTCTGGAGCCCCTGTTTGCAGCACTCGCACCCGGTGTCGGGGACATCCCGCGCACCCACGGACGCACCGGAGAACCACAGCGTGCCGAGCATGGCTATATCCATGCCGGCCCGCCGGGTGCCGGGCACTACGTGAAGATGGTGCACAACGGCATCGAATACGGCTTGATGCAGGCTTACGCCGAAGGCTTCGACCTGCTGCGCAGCAAAGGCGGTGACGAGCTGCCCGAGGACCAGCGCTTTGACCTGAACGTGGCCGAGATCGCCGAAGTGTGGCGTCGTGGCAGCGTGGTCACGTCCTGGCTGCTGGACCTGACCGCCGACGCGCTGGTGGCCGACCCTCAGTTGGCCCAGTTCAGCGGCTCGGTGTCGGACAGCGGGGAAGGGCGCTGGACCATCGACGCGGCCGTCGAGCAGGCAGTGCCAGTCCCGGTGCTGTCCAGTGCGCTGTTCGCGCGTTTCCGTTCGCGCCAGCAACAAGGCACGTATGGCGACAAGATTCTCTCGGCCATGCGCCTTGGGTTCGGTGGGCACGTTGAGAAGAAACCTGAATGAGCAAAAAACCGGCAACGCCCGCTGCTCCACCCTGCACCTTGTTCCTGTTCGGCGCCAATGGCGACCTGGTCAAGCGACTGCTGATGCCTGCGCTCTACAACCTCAGCCGTGATGGCCTGCTCGATCGGGACCTGCGCATCGTGGGTGTCGACCACAATGCTGTCAGCGCCGAGGAATTTGCTGAACGTTTGCATGCGTTCATGGCCGAGCGCGACAAAGGTGGCGAGGGTGCTCCAGCGAACCTGGACGAAAAGCTCTGGGCCAGCCTTGCCAAGCGCCTAGACTATCAGACCGGGGACTTTCTCGACGCGGCGACTTATGAGGCGATCGCCCAGCGCATCGACAAGACCAGCCATGGCAACGCCATTTTCTACCTGGCGACCTCCCCACGGTTCTTCCCCGAAGTGGCCAAGCGCCTCGGGGAAGCCGGGTTGCTGGACGAATCGGGCGGCGGGTTTCGCCGGGTGGTCATCGAGAAACCGTTCGGACACGACCTTGCCAGCGCCGAGGCGCTCAACGCCTGCCTGCTGAACGTGATGGGCGAGCGTCAGATTTACCGGATCGACCATTTCCTGGGCAAGGAAACCGTCCAGAACATCCTGGTCAGCCGTTTCTCCAACGGGCTGTTCGAGTCGTTCTGGAACAATCATTACATCGACCATGTGCAGATCACCGCCGCTGAAACCGTAGGGGTCGAAACCCGTGGTGCGTTCTATGACAGCACCGGTGCAATGCGCGACATGGTGCCCAATCATCTGTTCCAGCTGCTGGCGATGGTGGCCATGGAGCCGCCTGCAGCGTTTGCCGCCGACGCGGTTCGCGGGGAGAAAGCCAAGGTGATCGGCGCGATCCGCCCGTGGTCGACCAAGATGGCATTGAAGAACTCGGTTCGCGGCCAATATGTAGCCGGCACCGTGGGCGGGAAGCACGTGCCGGGTTACCGCCAGGAAAGCAAGGTGGAACCTGACAGCCAGACCGAAACGTTCGTGGCCATGAAGATCATGATCGACAACTGGCGCTGGGCCGGTGTGCCCTTTTACCTGCGCACCGGTAAGCGCATGAGCGTGCGCGATACGGAAATCGCCATCTGCTTCAAGCCGGCGCCGTATGCCCAGTTCCGAGAGTCCGCGTTGCAAAGGCCCAAGCCCAATTACCTGAAGATCCAGATCCAGCCCAACGAAGGCATGTGGTTCGACCTTCAGGCCAAGCGGCCAGGGCCGGAACTGGTGATGGAGAATGTCGAGCTGGGTTTCGCCTACAAAGACTTCTTCAAGATGACCCCGGCCACCGGTTACGAAACCTTGATCTACGACTGCCTGACAGGCGACCAGACGTTGTTTCAGCGTGCCGACAACATCGAGAACGGCTGGCGCGCCGTCCAGCCGTTTCTCGATGCCTGGGCCCAGGGCGGGGAAGTGCACGACTACGAGGCCGGCCAGGATGGCCCGGAGGCGGGCAACGAGCTGCTGGCCCGGGACAAGCGCGAGTGGCACCGGCTGGGTTGACGTTGCACCGTTTCGATCCGATCGCGTGGTGCCGGGCCTGTCCGCGAAAGCGGGTCCGGCACTACTGACGCACTGAATTCCAGGAGTATCGATGCCTGCCCATATTGAAGATTATGCCCTGCTGGGCAACTGCCGCAGTGCAGCCCTGGTTAGCAGCGACGGCTCGCTCGACTGGCTGTGCCTGCCGCGTTTCGATGCGCCAGCGGTATTCGCAGCCTTGCTGGGCAACGAGGAAAATGGCCGTTGGCGCCTGGCGCCCTCGGACCCTGTGACAGAGCGCACACGGCGCTACCTGGACGACACGCTGGTGCTTGAAACCGTCTGGGTCACGGCCTCGGGAAAGGCGCGGGTGCTGGATTTCATGCCCTTGGGTGACGAGAACGCGGTCGTGCGCATTGTCGAAGGGCTTTCGGGTCAGACCACGTTCGAAATGGACCTGGTGATGCGCTTTGACTACGGGCGCAGCGTCCCTTGGGTAGAGCGGCTCGACCCGCTGACCCTCAGCGCGGTAGCAGGCCCGGACCGCTTGATCCTGTCCTCGACCGTGGCCCCCCATGCTCGCGATCATCACACGGTGGCGCGTATGCGGGTAGGCGAGGGCGAGCGGCATGTGTTCAGCTTGCGTCATCACCCTTCGCACCTGGCGGTTCCCGCCGAACAGGACGTCGATGCCTGCCTCAAGGCCACCGTGGATCAGTGGCAGGCCTTTGCAGCCAAGTGCCCGGACGTGGGACCGTACACGGCCTTGGTCCGCCGCTCGCTGCTGGTGCTCAAGGCCATGACCTATGCGCCCACGGGCGGGATCGTGGCGGCGGTGACGACCTCGCTACCCGAGCGCGTGGGCGGTGAGCGTAACTGGGACTACCGCTTCTGCTGGCTGCGCGATGCCACCATGACCTTGCTGGCCTTCATGAACCTGGGGTACTTCGAAGAAGCCCAGGCCTGGCGTGAATGGCTGCTGCGTTCGGTGGCGGGCAACCCGGAGCAGATGCAGATCATGTACGGCCTGGCCGGTGAGCGTGACCTTCAGGAGTACACGTTGCCCTGGCTGGCCGGTTACGAGCACTCCCAGCCTGTGCGGGTGGGCAACGCAGCCGCCGCGCAAACACAGCTGGATATCTATGGTGAACTGGCCGACGCCATGAGCCAGGCAATCCGTGGTGGCCTGCCCAGGCATCCGCGCAGTGCCGCGATCAGCCGGGTGATCATGCCGTACCTGGAAAGCATCTGGCGTGAGCCTGATGAAGGCATCTGGGAAGTACGCGGTGGTCGGCAGCACTTCGTACACTCCAAGGTCATGGCCTGGGTGGCGTTCGACCGCGCTGCGGGGCTTGCCGAAACCACCGAGGAGGACCGTGAACGCGGCCTTCACTACCGGCAGGTCGCTGATCAGATCCACCGGGAAGTGTGCGAGCAGGGGCTCGATGCTCAGGGCCAGCACTTCGTGCAGGCCTACGGCTCTTGCGAGATGGATGCCAGCCTGCTGCACATCGCGTTGACCGGCTTCTTGCCGGCCCACGACCCGCGGTTTCTGCGAACCTTGGCCCAGATCGAAAAGCGCCTGTTGCACAACGGCCTGTTGCTGCGCTACGACACCGACAGCTGCACCGATGGCCTGACGGCAGGCGAGGGGACATTCCTGGTGTGCTCCTTCTGGCTGGCCGACGTGTACGTGCTGCTGGGACGCCAGGCCGAAGCGCACGCGCTGTATCAACGGCTGACCGAGCTGTGCAACGATGTGGGCCTGCTGGCCGAGCAGTACGATCCGGTAGGCAAGCGCATGCTGGGTAACTTCCCGCAGGCGTTCAGCCATATCGGCATCATCAATACCGCGCTCAACCTGCACCGTGCGCAATGCCCTGCGCGCGTGCGCGCCAGCGCCTGAAGCCTGGTAGCCGGCGCTTGCGCCGGCTCATGGTTTCGCTACGCAAGCGGAGTAGACTACGGAACATTTCCGAGAGCACGGAGCGTTCATGGGTATTCGCGGTAGGGATCGTCAGATCGACAACATCGAGTTCAACGTCAGCGACATCGCGCGCAGCAAAGCATTCTACGCAGCGGTGTTCGGCTGGAAGTTCACCGATTACGGGCCAGCCTACACCGAGTTCAGCGACGGCCGGCTGACGGGTGGTTTCACTACAGGTGAGCCCGTGCGGCCAGGAGGGCCTCTGGTCATTCTCTATGCAGATGACTTGCAGGTCACCCAGCGACGGGTGCAAGCAGCGGGCGGCACCGTCAGCAGGGCAGTGTTCGCGTTTCCGGGCGGTCGCCGTTTTCATTTCACCGATCCGGATGGGTTCGAGTTGGCCGTGTGGACGGCCGACGCCTGATGGCCAACCACAAGATTGAAATCCGTCGTCGCAACGTCGAAAAGATTCTGCAGGCTGCCGAGCGCGTATTCGCCGAAAAGGGCTTCGCTGCCACTTCCATGGGCGATATCGCCGAACAGGCGCAGCTGCCGCGCTCGAATCTTCACTACTACTTCAAGACCAAGGACGACCTGTTTCGAGCGGTGCTGCAGGACTTGCTCGAAGTCTGGAAGCAAGACGCGTTGAGCTTCGAGCACTTCGATGACCCTCGCGTCGTGCTGACCAGTTATATCCGCGCGAAGATGGCACACTCCCGTTCACGGCCGCTGGGCTCGAAAATCTGGGCCGAGGAGATGCTGCACGGTGCGCCGGTGCTCAAAGCGGACCTGGATGAGAGCCTGGTGCCCTGGGCCAGGCTAAAGGAGGCGAAGATCCGCCGCTGGGTGGAGGAGGGGCGCATTCTGCCGGTGCAGCCGTCGGCGCTGCTGTACATGATATGGGCATCGACCCAGCATTATGCCGACTTCGGTTACCAGGTGGCCTTGCTCAACGAAGGCGAGCCGCTGTCCGACCGAGACTTCGAAAACGCTGTGCAGACGGTCACCCGTGTAATCCTGCGAGGTATTGGGTTAGAGCCTTGAGGCGTCAGACGGCTGTTGACTGCCACCGGCAGAGGGCGTGCAGCTGTCCCGGCGCACGATGATGCGGGGAGTATAGACCCTGGGGCCGCTGGGCGGCCCCAGGATTTGAGCCGTGAATCATAAACATCAGGGCCCATGTGCGCCCCACCGCGACGGATCCGGCGTCTGGCGAAACCGCGCCTGCATCCACACTCTCTACCCTCAGCCAACCTCCCGATACGGGTTGCGCGGGTCCTGCGTCCAGTTCAGGTACGGCTTGCCGGTGTCTTGTGCCACCATCTCGATGCAGTCTTCAACGGGACAGGTGATCTGGCATAGATTGCAGCCTACGCATTCCTCTTCGATCACGCTGTAGGCATGGGTACCGTCGGCCTTCACCGTACTGGCGATGGCCTGGTGGGAGGTATCCTCGCAGGCGATATGACACCGGCCGCAACCAATGCAAGCGTGCTGATCGATGTGCGCAATGGACTGGTAGTTGATGTCCAGGTACTTCCAGTCAGTGGTGTGACCGACCGCCTGGCCTCTGAAGTCTTCAAGACGGGCATGCCCATGCTGGTCCATCCAACGTGCAAGGCCGTCCTTCATGTCCTCGACGATGCGAAAGCCATGCAGCATGGCGGCGGTGCAGACTTGAACCGCGCCGCTGCCCAGAGCCACGAACTCGGCAGCATCACGCCAATTGCCGATACCGCCAATCCCGCAGATCGGCAAGCCCTGGGTGGCGGGGTCGCGGGCGATCTCCGCAACCATGTTCAGGGCGATGGGTTTGACGGCGGAGCCGCAGTAACCGCCGTGCGTGCTTTGGTCGCCGACAATTGGGTGGGCCACCATGCGGTCCAGGTCCACGCTGGTGATGGAGTTGATGGTGTTGATCAGCGATACCGCATCAGCGCCGCCTCGATGCGCTGCTCGAGCCGACTGGCGAATGTCGGTGATGTTGGGGGTGAGCTTTACGATCACCGGCAGTGAGCAGTGGGTCTTGCACCAGCGGGTGACCATCTCCACATACTCAGGCACCTGGCCCACCGCCGCCCCCATGCCCCGCTCGGGCATCCCGTGGGGGCAGCCGAAGTTCAGTTCGATTCCATCGGCCCCTGTGGCTTCTACCAGTGGCAGGATGAATTTCCACGATGCCTCCTCGCACGGCACCATCAGCGACACGATCAGTGCACGGTCCGGCCAGTCCTTCTTGACCTGAGTGATCTCCCGCAGGTTGATTTCCAGTGATCGATCGGTGATCAACTCGATGTTGTTGATGCCCTGAACCAGGCGATTGGCGCCGAAGTGCGCCGAATATCGCGATGACACGTTCACCGCTGCTGGGTCTTCCCCCAGTGTTTTCCAGACCACGCCACCCCAACCCGCTTCGAAGGCGCGTACCACGTTGTAGGCCTTGTCGGTGGGCGGGGCCGAGGCCAGCCAGAAGGGATTGGGGGCGCGAATGCCGGCGAAGACGATAGACAAGTCAGCCATTTAGGCGGCCTCCACGTTGAGCATGAGTTGGGCATGGATGGCCTGGGCAGCTACCTTGCCATGTTGTACGGCCTGCACGGTGAGGTCCTGGCCCAGGGCGGTGCAGTCACCGCCGGCATACACGCCCGGTAGGCTGGTCTGCATGCACGCATCGACGCGAATGCGCTCGCCGTCGCGCGCCAGCTGCGCGGCGACCGGGTCCGCCACGCTTTGGTCTTCGAAGCGCTGCCCGATGGCCTTGAAGATCGCGTCGGCAGCCAGTTCGAAGGTTTCTCCAGTGTCGCCCAGGCGACCGTCTACCATTGCGGTGCGAGCGAAGCGCATGCCGCGTACCTTGCCATCGTCGCTCAGCAGTACGGCGTCGGGGCGCGCCCAGGTATGCAGACGCACCTGGTTGGCCTTGGCGATGGCTTGCTCGTGGCCCGTGGCGCCCATGTCGGACGCCCCACGGCGATACACCAGGTTGACGTCGCGCGCCCCCAGTCGGCTCATCTGCACGGCCATGTCGATCGCCGTGTTTCCGGCGCCGATCACCAGGCAACGGTCGGCCAAGGGCAACCGACTCAGGTCATCGGCCTGGCGCAGTTCGCGGATGTAGTCGGTGGCAGCCAGCACGCCAGGTGCCTGTTCATCGGGCAGGCCCAGTTGCCGCACGGCACTGAGCCCAAGGCCGAGAAAGACGGCATCGTACTGATCCCGCAGGTCACCGAGCCCCAGGTCGCTGCCCAGGCGCCGGCCATAGCGGATCTCGATGCCCCCGATGCCCAGCAAAAACGCCACTTCACGTTGGGCGAAATCATCAACCAACTTATAGCGGGCGATACCGTACTCGTTCAGGCCACCCGGTTTCTCACTGGCTTCGAAGACGACCACATCGTGCCCGTGCATGGCCAGACGATGTGCACAAGACAAGCCCGCCGGGCCGGCGCCGACCACTGCGATGCGCTTGCCGGTAGCCGGGGAGCGCTGGAAGGGGTGTTCGCTGAACTGGGCGTTATCCAAGGCATAGCGTTGCAATTGGCCAATCAGCACCGGCGCGCATTCCTGCGCGTTGTTGCGCACGCAGGCCTGTTCGCAGAGGATTTCGGTGGGGCAGACACGGGCACAACTGCCACCGAGGATGTTGGCCGACAGGATCCGTTCAGCAGCGCCTTGCAGGTTGTCATCACTGATGCGGCGGATGAAGGACGGAATGTCGATGTCGCTGGGGCAGGCATTGATACACGGGGCATCGTAGCAGTACAGGCAGCGCGCGCTCTCCACGGCGGCCTGGCGCGCGGTCAGGGGTGGGACCAGGTCGCTGAAATGCTCGGCCAACTGGTCGCTGCCGGCCCTTGGGCGGGGCAAATGGTTCAGTGCGTCTATCACGGTGGTAGCCTCTCTTTCTTGTCGTGGGCTTGAAAAGTGGGGCGCGGGCAGCCCCGATCACCGGCACGCCGGCCCCCGCGCACGGTGTCGGCCTGAGGGGTCGGTGTTGCAGTGAAAGCCGGTCGATCAGTGTCAGCGGCTAGCGGGGCACGGGGGTGGCCCGGTGGTGTTCTGCCCGACGCTCGAGCAGTTCGTACACCGAAGGGTAGGCCGGGCGTTCGACATACCGTCCGGCACCGACTTCGGCGCGCAAGTCACCGTCGGCCCACACCACCTTGCCCTGGCTGATGGTGTGGCTGGGCACGCCGCGCACGGTACGGCCTTCGAAGATGTTGAAGTCCACCTGCTGGTGATGGGTCTTGGCCGAGAGGGTGCGCGTGCCCTGTGGGTCCCACAGCACCAGGTCGGCGTCGGCCCCGACACGAATGGCGCCTTTGCGTGGAAAGAGGTTGAAGATCTTCGCCGTGTTGGTAGAGGTAACGGCGACGAATTCGTGCATGGAGAGGCGACCTGTGTTCACACCGGCATCCCACAGTACCGCCATGCGGTCCTCGATACCGGCCGTGCCATTGGGAATGCGGCTGAAATTGTCGCGTCCCATGGCCTTTTGCTCGGCGCAGAAACAGCAGTGGTCGGTGGCGGTGGTGTGCAGATTGCCCGACTGCAGGCCGCGCCACAGCGCCTCCTGGTGTTCACGCGGTCGGAACGGCGGGCTCATTACATAGCCCGCTGCCGTGGCCCAGTCCGGGTCGCGGTAGACGCTGTCGTCCAGCAGCAGATGGCCAGGCAAGACCTCGCCGTATACCGGCTGCCCCTTGCCGCGAGCGTAGGCGATCTCATCCAGCGCCTCGCGGCTGGAGACATGCACCAGGTACAACGGCGTACCGAGGGTTTCGGCAATACGGATAGCGCGGCTGGCCGCTTCGCCTTCAACCTGGGGTGGACGTGACAACGGGTGCGCCTCGGGCCCTGTCATGCCCTGGGCCAGCAACTTGCGTTGCAGATGATCCACCAGCTCGCCGTTCTCGGCGTGCACCGTGGGCACGGCGCCCAGTTGCAGGCAACGCTCGAAGCTGGCGACCAGGGTGTCGTCAGCGGCCATGATGGCGTTCTTGTAGGCCATGAAGTGCTTGAAACTGTTCACCCCATGGTGGGCGACCAGCTCACCCATCTCCTCGGCCACTTGGTCGCTCCACCACGTGATGGCCACGTGAAAGCCGTAATCGCTGGCGCTCTTTTCTGCCCAACCGCGCCAAGTGTGAAACGCCTCCATCAGCGACTGCTGGGGATTGGGGATCACGAAATCGATGATAGAGGTGGTTCCGCCTGCCAGCCCGGCGGCGGTGCCGCTGAAAAAGTCCTCGCTGGCTACCGTGCCCATGAACGGCAACTGCATGTGGGTATGCGGGTCGATCCCGCCGGGCATCAGGTACTGGCCGCTGCCATCGAGCACATTGCAACCGACGGGTGGGTCGATGTCCTGGCCAATGGCCTGGATCAGGCCGTTCGCACACAGGACATCGGCGCTGAAGCTTTCTTCGTGGGTGACCACGGTGGCGCCACGGATCAACAGAGACATGCCGTTTTTCCTCGCAGGCTGACCGGTCTGTGCCGGTTCTTGAAATTGTGCAGGTCAGGCGGGCAGCTAGATCCTGTCAGCGCTGACAAGATTCGAGGCTAGATGCAGATTCTGGATTCGGCAAGAAATAAATCCCACGAATTTTGTGGTTTTTAACTTACTGATTAATAAAGAAATTAAATTACGAATAGCTCTAGCACAGGCGTTTCGCAAGAGATTGACTAACTTGACAAGATTGAAATTTGGTCGAAATTTCTACCCACATTCTGCGTGTGTACTCCGGCCATCGACTCGCCCCGATGAGCGAACAACTACAACAACATTCTGGAGAAGGCCCCATGCAACAGAGCAGATCGCACGAGGTTGAACGCAACGGCCTGGTAGAGCTATGCGAAGGCCCCGACGTGCTCGACAGCCCGCGCTACAACCCCGACATCGCCCCCACCAAGGTGCATCAGCGCACCTGGAACAGGTGGCACATCACCGCCCTGTGGGTGGGCATGTCCATCTGCGTGCCTACCTACACCCTGGGCGGCGTGCTCACGGCGTATTTCGGTCTGAGCGTGGGTGAAGCGTTGCTGGCCATCTTGCTGGCCAACCTCATCGTGCTGATTCCACTGACGCTCAATGCCTTTCCCGGCACCAAGTACGGCATTCCATTCCCGGTGCTGCTGCGTGCATCCTTCGGCATTCTGGGTTCCAACGTACCGTGCCTGGTGCGGGCCGTGGTCGCCTGCGGCTGGTTCGGGATCCAGACGCTGTTCGGCGGGCTGGCGATTCATCTGTTCCTGGGCTCGGTATTCGAGGGCTGGAAGGCCCTGGGCGGCACCGGCGAGGTGATCGGCTTCATGATCTTCTGGTGCCTGAACCTGTGGGTGGTGCTGCGCGGTGCAGAATCGATCAAGTGGCTGGAAACCTTGTCAGCGCCTTTGCTGGTATCGGTGGGTGTCGGACTGCTGGTGTGGGCGCTGCCGCACATGTCCATGACCGAACTGTTGGCCCAGCCACCGAAGCGTCCTCAAGGGGCCAGCGTGGTGGGTTATTTCTGCGCAGGGCTCACTGCCATGGTGGGCTTCTGGGCCACCCTGTCGCTGAACATCCCGGACTTCAGTCGTTATGCCCGCAGCCAGAAGGACCAGATTCTGGGGCAGATATTCGGCTTGCCCCTGACCATGTTCCTGTTTGCCTCGCTGGGTGTGGTGTTGACGGCGGCCTCGGCCTCATTGGTGGGCGAGACCGTTTCCGACCCGGTGACGCTGATCGGCAAGATTCAGAGCCCCTTCTGGGTAGCATTGGCCATGGCCCTGATCGTGATCGCTACCTTGTCCACCAACACGGCGGCCAACATCGTCTCGCCCACCAACGATTTCCAGAACATTGCACCGCGCCTGATCGGGCGCAGCCGGGCGGTGTGGCTGACCGGTTTCATCGGACTGGCGCTGATGGGCCACGAGCTTCTCAAGAAGCTGGGCTGGATCGTTTCCGACATCAGCCTTGAAAGCGTCTATTCCAACTGGTTGCTGGGGTATTCCAGCCTGCTCGGTCCCATTGCAGGGATCATGGTGGTGGATTACTTCCTGGTACGGCGTCAGCACCTGGATCTGGCCGGGCTGTATCGTGATGACGTCTATCCTGCGTGGCACTGGCCGGGCTTCGCGGCCTTTGCGCTGCCGGTGGCGCTCACGGTGCTGGCCATTGGCAACAGTCACTTCAGTTGGTTCTACGACTATGGCTGGTTCACCGGCTCGCTGCTCGGGGCTGGCTTGTACTACGTCTTCGCTGCCATGGCCGCCCCTAGCCCGACGCGCATGGCCAAGCCTTTGCCTTGAATACCTGCTCGTCGCAGTGCGGGCAGGCCCGCGCCGTGGCTTACACATCCGACAAGAAAAGCCTGAGGAGAGACCTATGATCCGCGCTCAAGACGTTCTTCAATCGACTGCCCGTCATGTCGATAGCGCACGCCTGTGGCAATCGCTCATGGACCTGGCGCACCTGGGCGCCACGCCCAAGGGTGGCGTATGCCGACTGGCCCTGACCGACCTGGATCGCCAGGCCCGCGACCTATTCGTGCAGTGGTGCGAAGCGGCAGGGTGCACGGTGACGGTCGACGGGGTGGGCAATCTGTTCGCCCGCCGGCCAGGGCGCGATGCCGCACTGCCTCCGGTAATGACGGGCAGTCACATCGACACCCAGCCCACCGGTGGCAAGTTCGATGGCTGCTACGGGGTCATGGCCGGGTTGGAGGTCATCCGCACCCTCAACGACCTGGGCGTGGAAACTGAGGCCCCACTGGAGGTGGTGGTGTGGACCAACGAGGAAGGCTCACGCTTTGCACCGTGCATGATGGGCTCGGGCGTCTTTGCCGGCAAGTTCAGTCTCGAGCAGACGCTGGCTAAACGCGATGCGCAGGGGATTAGCGTGGGCGAGGCGCTAAATGAAATCGGCTACGCCGGCAGCCGCGCGGTGACGGGCCATCCGGTGGGCGCGTATTTCGAGGCCCACATCGAACAAGGCCCGATCCTGGAAGACCAGGCCAAGACCATCGGCGTGGTGCTAGGCGCTCTGGGCCAGAAATGGTTCGACCTGACCTTGCGTGGGGTGGAGGCCCATGCTGGCCCAACGCCCATGCACCTGCGCAAGGATGCCTTGGTCGGCGCCGCTGCCGTGGTCGAGGCTGTCAACCGCGCCGCCTTAGGTCACCAGCCGCACGCCTGCGGCACGGTGGGCTGCCTGCAAGCTTATCCTGGCTCGCGCAACGTGATTCCAGGTGAAGTGCGCATGACCCTGGATCTGCGTCACCTCGAAGGAGACCGGCTTGAGGGAATGATTGCCGAGGTTCGCAGTGTGATTGAACAGACCTGCGAGCGGCATGGGCTGACGTATGAGCTGGTGCCGACCGCAGATTTCCCGGCCTTGTATTTCGACGACGTTTGCGTGAGTGCGGTACGTGAGTCAGCCCAGGCGCTGGGGTTGCCGCACATGGATATCGTCAGCGGGGCAGGGCACGACGCGATCTTCCTGGCTGAACTTGGGCCGGCTGGCATGATTTTCGTGCCGTGCGAAAACGGCATCAGCCACAACGAAATCGAGAACGCCACGCCTGAAGATCTAGCGGCAGGGTGTGCCGTGTTGCTGCGCGCCATGTTGGCGGCGTCCGAGGCGGTGGCCAAGGGGCGTTTGGCGGCTTAGTTTCGGGGCTGTTCATGCTGTCGTGGACGCTGTGGGCGCTACAGTGGTCTGGTTGATGGGAGCTGCGGGGATGAAACTGTGGGCAGTGCGATGGTTTCAGCTTCGCAGTTTACATTGCCGGGTCCGCTGCGCGGCCTATCGCGGCCGGTCCGGCGCCCCAGCAAGGCTGCTCACGGCTAGCGGTACTTGCTGAAATGTGAGGACTACGCAGATCCATTGTGGGAGCGACTGTCTTGCATATGCCGCGATGGACCGCGCAGCGGACCTCACAATCTATGACTCACCCTGGACATCCAAGGCTGTTCATACCCTACCAATACCACCCAGATACACGCTGTCCGCTCAATCGACAGGCAACAACACACCCTCACGCCCCAAATGATACCGCTGAAGATCCACGGCTAACGTGAGGTTGCCAGCATAATGCAGGGCAGCCTCCTGCCTTACGTCATCGATCGAAGGGCTGCGCCGATTGTCAGCCTGGTAGCGCGCACTGAAGTGCGTCAGCACCAGGTTACGCACCCCGGCCGCTTGGGCAAAGCGAGCCACTGCCGCCGCAGTACTGTGGCCATAGGTCACGCCGGATCTTTCAACCGCAGGTTGCGTAAAGGTCGCTTCGTGCACCAGCACATCGGCACCTGCCGCAGCCTCGGCCAACAGTTCGGGCGTGTCGTTGTCGCCGCAAACAATGATGCGGCGGGCAGCTCGACCAGGCCGCAGGTAGTCCGCCGCTTGCAGTTCACGGCCTTGGTGACTCACCGCCAGGCCTTTTGCCAGCGTCCCCCACAATGGCCCACGAGGAACACCTTCGGCATCGAGGCGCACGCTGTCCAGCCGTGGCTCGGGGCAACGCTCCTCGAAGAGGTAGCCCACGCTGGGCACGCGGTGTGACAAAGTAACGGTGCTCACCGTGACGGCCGCGTTGTGCCAGCCATTAAAATCTTCGACGGGCAACAGCCGCAGATCGAAGGACAGATGACTGTCGGTCACCGCCAGACTGATGCGCAACCACTCGTGCAAGGCCCGGGGCAACACCACATCCAAGGGTTGGCGCCGCCCGTTCATGCTCGCACTGGCCAGCAAGCCGGGCAAACCCAGGCAGTGGTCGCCGTGTACGTGAGTGATGAAAATGCCGGCCAGGTCCTGAGTCGACAGCGGTGTGTGCAACAGGCGATGCTGGGTGCCCTCACCGCAATCGATCAAGTACCAGCGTTTGCCCGTCGCCTCCAGCAGCGCCGTCGCGCTGACATTGCGGGCCTTGGTCGGGGCACCGGCGCTGGTGCCCAGAAACAGCAGGTCCATGTCTACTCCTTGTCATGCGCCATCAAAGTCTTACTCCACGCCCGTGCTGTCAGCCTGGCGCCAGACCAGTTTGCTGGTGTCATAGCCTTGCTCGCGCGCGATGTCCAGCAGCTGGTCACGGGTCTTGTCCGGAATGGCCGGGGTGCGGGACAGCAGCCACAGGTACTCGCGGTTAGGATGGCCGACCAGCGCTACGCGGTAGTCCTTGTCATGGTAGAGCACCCAGTACTCGCCCTTGGTCAGGTCAGGCGCCAGGCGGCTGAACCAGTTGTCGAAGCGTACCCAGAGCTTGTCGGTGCTGCCCGGCTGCTGAGCTTCGGCGATGCCCTTGGCTTCGTTCCACTGCCCGTCCTTCTCCATGCAGCGGTTGGTCACATCGATGCGGCCATCGGTGCGCAGGGCATAGTGAGCTTCGGACTGCACACAGTTGCGCTGGAAGAACATCGGCAGCCGTGCCAGCTCGTACCAGGTGCCCTGATAGCGTTGCAGGTCGACCTGCTGCGTGCGTGGTGGGGCAGGGTGATCGTTGCCGGCGCAGCCAACCAGGGCAAGGGCCATGCAGGAAAGCATCAATGCCTTGCGTATCGCCATTGTGTTTCTCCTGAGAGTGAGTGCTTACACAGGTTCGATGCCAGCCTTGGGCAAAAGTTGTACGCGCGTTGCTTGGCCTGGGCCGTCCGCCTATTCCCGCAGTCCCGCTTTTGGCAGACGCACGGCAACCGGGCTGCGCTACCATCGCTGTCATTGCCAGAGCCCACAGGAGTGTCGCCCGTGACCCAATACAGCGCGTTCAAGGTAGAGCTGAACGAAAACATTGCCCACGTTCAGATCAATCGCCCGGAAAAACTGAACGCCATGAATGCCGCGTTCTGGGAGGAAATCATCGAGATCTTCCAGTGGGTGGACGACACCGACGCGGTCCGGGCCGTGGTCATCAGCGGTGCTGGCAAGCACTTTTCGGCCGGCATCGACCTGGCCATGCTGGCTTCGGTCGCCGGGCAGATGGGCAAGGACCCTGCGCGCAACGCCCGCACGCTGCGCAAGACCATCCTGGCCCTGCAAGCCTCGTTCAACGCCGTCGACCGCTGCCGCAAGCCAGTGCTGGCGGCAGTACAGGGCTACTGCATCGGCGGAGCCATCGACCTGCTGTCAGCCTGCGACATGCGCTATTGCAGCGGTGACGCGCAGTTCTCCATCAAGGAAATCGACATGGGCATGGCCGCGGACGTCGGCACATTGCAGCGTTTGCCACGCATCATCAACGACGGCATCATGCGAGAACTGGCCTACACCGGACGTACCGTCGAGGCCGAGGAGGCGCTGCGCATCGGCCTGGTGAACCGGGTCTACGATGATCAAGCCGCCTTGCTCGAGGGTGTGTTCGCCATTGCCCGGGACATCGCAGCCAAATCACCGATCGCCGTGGCCGGTACCAAGCACATGCTGAGCTACATGCGCGATCACCGCATCGACGACGGCCTCGAGTACATCGCCACCTGGAATGCGGCGATGTTGCAGTCCGAAGACATGCGCCTGGCCATGGCCGCGCACATGAACAAACACAAGCCGTCGTTCGCCGACTGACAGAGTCGACGGGCGCACCTTACAGGAATGCCCTTATGTCAGCACGCTGGACGACCGCAGTACTCGACCCGCAAACGCCCGCCGGCTTGGCCGTGGCCCACAGCCCGGAGGGCTTTCTGGTCGGGGAAGAGGGCGCGTTGTTCCCGCGCGACTGGCTCAAGGGCCAGGGGCTGGATGTGCTGTGCGAGCACGGCATCGGTCACTTCGATGGCCAGCCGGTATTTCTGCTTGAGCTGGCCAGTGCCGGCCAGGTACCCGGTTGCAGCTGGCGGGGCCTGCGCACGTTCATGCTCGAAGGGGATGCCGAGACATACACGATCCTGGGTTACGCCGCGCAGATCGGCACCTGGGCGCGCGAGCACCGGTTCTGTGGCAGTTGCGGTCAGCCCATGACGCAAATTCGCTGGGAGCGGGCCATGCACTGCAGGGCCTGCGACCTGCGCAGCTACCCGCGCATCTCGCCCAGCATGATCGTGTTGATCACACGAGGCGACGAGATCCTGCTGGCGCGCTCGCCGCGCTTCGTGGCAGGCGTGTACAGCACCCTGGCGGGCTTCGCCGAACCCGGCGAGTCGGCCGAAGACTGCCTGGTGCGCGAAGTGCGCGAAGAAGTGGCGCTGGAGGTCAAGAACATCCAGTACGTGGGTAGCCAGTGCTGGCCCTTCCCGCACTCGATGATGCTGGGCTTTCATGCCGAATACGCCGGGGGCGCCATCGTCATGCAGCCGGATGAAATCGAGGATGCCCGCTGGTTCAATGTGCACGATCTACCGCCGCTGCCGGCTGGACGGTCGATTGCCCGTTACCTGATCGACCTGTACGTAGCCCGCCGATTGGGCCGTGCCGACCCTGCGTTCCCCGGGCAGTGACCGATCAGGCTCGCTCCAGGTCGAGACCCCAGTCCCTTACGCGTGCAGTTCCTGGCTGATCACGCCTGGCCAAACCAGTGCTGCCAGGCCAGGCGCACGGTCAGGGCCAGCACCACGGTGATGAATACGGGACGGATGAACTTGCTACCGCCGCTGATCGCCGTCCGGGCGCCAAAGAAGGCGCCGACCATGACCGACAGGCCCATGCACAGGCCGACGATGTAATCCACCTGCCCGGAAATCACGAACACCGTCAGGGCTGCGATGTTGCTGACGAAGTTCATGCTGCGGGCCACGCCACTGGCGCGGACAAGGTCGATGGGGTAAAGCAGCAGGGTGCTGACCGTCCAGAAAGCACCTGTACCCGGCCCAGCCACGCCGTCATAGAAACCCAAGGTCAGGCCTTGCGGCAGCTGCCACTTCTTGCGAATCGGGGCATCGGCGTCCAGTGGCGCCTTTGGCGTGCCGCCGAACAACAGGTACAGGCCGCAGGCGAACACGATCACCGGCAGCATCTTGTTCAGCCACTCGGCAGGCATGTAGTGCGCAACGACCGCCCCTAGCAGGGCCCCGGCCAAGGTGCCAAACAGGGCCCGACGCCACTGAGCCGGGTGAAAGAGCTTGCGCCTGTAGTAGGTGAGGCTGGCCGTGGCCGAGCCGAACGTGGAGCTGAGCTTGTTGGTGCCCAGTACCAGGTGAGGCGGCATGCCGGCTGTCAGCAGGGCGGGGGTGGTCAGCAGGCCGCCGCCGCCAGCGATGGCATCGATGAAACCGGCGACGAAAGCGACCCCTGCCAGGATGAGCAAGGTCAAGGGTTCTACGGTAAGTTCGAAGGGCATGGGAATCTGGCAGGCAATGAGACGGTATGCGACAAAACGCCGCGTGATAAGCCGGACATGTTAATACCCCGACCGCGCAAGTGCCAACGCGGGTATCAATCGAGGAACCCGCGCCAGCGTCACCTGGCAGTGATCACAAAAACCAGCGGTACTCCCGAGCACTGATCTCCTGCATAAACGCCAAGTGGTCCTGGCGCTTGTTCTCGCAATACACCCTGACGAATTCGGCCCCCAAGCCTTCAATAACCGCAGGCGCGTGCTGCATGGCCGTTACTGCGCTTAGCATGTCCTTGGGAAAGTCGATGCCGCTGGAGCGGTCTTCGTTCAACGGTGCGATAGGGTCCTGCGCGGCGTCGAGGCCCTGTTCCAGACCGCACAGGATGGCGGCCAGCACCAGGTAGGGGTTGGCATCGGCGCCGGCCAGGCGATGTTCGATGCGCAGGTTGCGGGCATCGGATTCTGGAATGCGAATACAGGCATCGCGGTCTTCGTATCCCCAGCTGGCCCGGCTGGCGGCGTTGACCATGGCGCCATAACGGCGGAAGGCATTGTGGTTGGCGGCGAAGATCGGCATGCACTGAGGCAGCAGAGACAGGCATCCGGCTACCGCCTGGCGCAGCGGACGCTGGCCATCGGCGGCCAGCAGGTTGTTGCCCCCCTCGTCATACAGGCTGACATGCACATGCATGCCGCTGCCGGGCGCATGCAAGTAAGGTTTGCTCATGAACGAGGCGCGGTGGCCGTGCTTGCGTGCGACACCGCGCGTGCTACGGCTGAACAACGCCGCCCAGTCTGCCGCTTGCAGCCCATCGTTGCAGTGTCCGAAGTTGATCTCGAACTGGCCTGGCCCCAGCTCGGCGGTGATGACGTTAGCATCCACGCCTTGCACATTGGCTGTGGCAACCATGTCATGCAGTACCTCTGCGAAGCGGCTCAAGCGCTCGATGTGCAAGTTGGGCTGGTCGTCTTCATCGGCGCTCAGAGGATCGCGGGGAAACTGTGGCAGGCCCGCTGTGAGCGCGCGGTCGAACAGGTAGAACTCCAGCTCGAACGCCACGACTGGATGAATGCCGCGGCGTGCCAGGCGTTGCAGAACCCTCGCCAGCACCTCTCGGGGTTCGAACGCAATGGGAGCTGGCGTTGCGTCGCTGCTGATCAGCATCTGCCCCAAGGGGTGCGCTTCCCATGTGACGGGCTTCAACGTGCCGGGCACCAGCCGGCGCAGGGCGTCAGGGTCGCCGTCGTTGAAGCAGTAGTCGCCGATCTGGAACAGGCCACCCTGGGTGCCAAGGAGCACTGCGTTCTGGGGCAGTTTGAGCGGGCTGCCGGCGGCGACCTTCTCAAGCATGTCGATCGGGTAGCGCTTGCCATAGAAATGGCCTGGGATGTCGAGGCTGATAAGGTCGACATGGCGCACGCCGGGATACTGGGCACGAAAGGCGCGAACCTCAGCGAGTACGTCCGGGAAGCTCGTTTGGGCAGGCGTGCGTTCCAAGTCCGGGCTCATGGGCAACTCCACAGGCGAATAGATCCAGGGAAATGTAGCAGAGGCCGCCCAATCCGCCCGCTGTAGCCTGCATCCACAGGCTCAGGTGGACTTCTTCCTCGGTTGCCTGGCTTTACCTGCGCCACCTTTGGCACCTGCTGCCTTGCCTGAACTTGACCGGACCTTGCCGCCGCTTCTGCGCTTTTTCTTCCAGGGCGGGGCTGTGCCCGCCGCCGGGCCGGTAATGGTCATGCGCAGGCCGCTGCAACGTTCTACCAGCTTGCCCATCCAGGCCGATTGCCGGGCCACGAATTCCTCCAGACTCATGTCGCCGCTTTGCACCATGTCCAGTGCTTGCTCCCAGATGGCAGTGGTGCCGGGGTCGGCGATAGCACGGGGGACAGCGTCTATCAGGCTGAAGGCAGCAGGCGTTGCTGCCAGGGCCTTGCCGTTCTTGACCAGGTAGCCCCGGTCCAGCAGGCCCTGGATGATGCTGGCACGGGTGGCTTCGGTACCGATCCCAGTGGTTTCCTTGAGCTTTTGTTTGAGCCGAGGGTCGTCCACCAGCTTGGCCACGTTCTTCATGGCCTTGATCAGGTCGCCTTCGGTAAAGGGCTTGGGGGGTTGGGTCCACAGGTCTTTGAGCTGGACATCCTGGACCGAGCACGCTTGGCCTTCGCGCAACGCCGGGAGTACCTGGGGCGGGGCGGCTTCGCGGCCCTTGGCCGGCGTCAAGGCCTCCGGCAGGGCGCGACGCCAGCCTGGCTCGACGATCTGCTTGCCCACGGCGCGCAAGGCATGACCGGCGCAGTCGAAGTCGGCCTGGGTGCGGTCGTACTCATGGTGAGGTAGAAACTGCGCCAGGTAGCGCGCGCGGATCAGGGTATACACCGACTTGTGCTTGGCCGGCAGGCGCCCTGGGTCGCTGGCGGCGACCGTCGGTATGATGCCATGGTGGGCACTGACCTTGGCATCGTTCCAGGCGCGTGAACGGCGCTGGGGTTGCAGATGAGGTTGCAAGGGCGCCAGGCTGGCATCAGCCCGCTGTAGCGCCGCAAGAATGGCGGGCGCTTCCCCATGCTGGCTCATCGGCAGGTAACCGCAGTCGCTGCGCGGGTAGGTAATCAGCTTGTGAGTCTCGTACAGCGCCTGGGCGATATCCAGGGTTTCCTGGGCGCCGAGGCCGAACTTCTTCGAGCACAGCTCTTGCAGAGTACCGAGGTCAAAGGGCAGGGGCGCGGCTTCGCGCACCCGTTCCGTTGCGACTTTCACGGCCTGGGCAACGCCGGCCTGCTCGATGGCAGCGGCCGCTTGCTGCGCCAACGCCTGGTTAAGGCACCGACCCTGGTCGTCGCAGACGTCCTCCGGCGCCCGCCACTGGGCCATGAACGCCTGGTTGGCATGACTTAGACGCACGTCGATGGCCCAGAAGGGCACGGGCACGAACTGTGCGATGCTGCGGTCTCGATCTACCACCAGGCGCAGGGTCGGCGTTTGCACGCGACCCACTGGTAGTACGCCCTGGTAGCCGGACTGACGACCGAGCAGGGTGAACAGTCGGCTCATGTTCATCCCGATCAGCCAGTCGGCTCGTGAACGGCCCAGCGCCGAGTGATAAAGGTTGAAGGTCTCATGCCCCGGCAGCAGGCGGGCCAGGGCCTTGCGAATCGACGCATCATCGAGCGCGGACAACCACAGGCGTTGCACCGGGCCACGGTAGCGACAGTGTTCGACCAACTCGCGAGCAATCATTTCGCCTTCGCGGTCGGCATCGGTCGCGATGATCAGCTCGCGGGCCTCTCCCAGCAGGCGCTTGACCGCCTTGTACTGGCTGGCGGTCTTGGGTTTGACCAGCATTTTCCATTGTTGCGGGATAATCGGCAGATCGGCCAGGTTCCAGCGCTTGTAGCGCTCGTCATAGCTGTCGGGTGGGGCCGTTTCCAGCAGGTGGCCAATGCACCAGGTCACGCACACGTCGGTGCCTTGCCAACAGCCATCGCCTTTGCGATTGGCGCCGAGCACTTTGGCGATGTCTTTTGCCTGAGAGGGTTTTTCACACAGAAACAGCCGCATGACCATTGACGCTTCATCGATGGAGATGAGCGCTAGGATGCGGGTGCGCAACGAAGTAGGCAAGTTTTATGTGGATGGATGTACAGTGCGAGGCGTATCCGGATGTGCCGGTGATGTGAGCCGGCACAGGATCGGTACGTTAGCAGCGCGATTGAATACGGCTAACGGTCAGCCTGTCGCCGGCAAGCCGGCGCCTGACGGGGACGTGTACGCGCGTGAGCTTGAACCGCTCCTGTGGGGACAAGAGCGGCGGTCGCGCCGGCATGCCGGAGTCAGATGCGAACAGGCCTGGCACGCTTCAAGAAGGCAAGTGCGACTCGCGCACCATGTCTACGTGAGGGATGCCGGCCTCGAGGAACTCTTCGCTGACCACTTTGAAACCCAGCCGCTCGTAGAACGGTGTGGCATGCACCTGCGCGCTGAGGCGTTGAGGCTTGAGGTCACGGGCCTGCGCTTCGGCGATGACGGCATTGACCAGTGCGTCGCCCACTTTCAGGCCGCGCCAGTCCTTGAGCACCGAGATTCGGCCGATGGTGCCATCGGCGAGCAAGCGTGCGGTGCCGATCGGGTAGTCGCCCTCCAGTGCCAGGAAGTGCAAGGCATCCTGGTCTTCGGAGTCGAATTCCAGTTCGACCGGTATGTGCTGCTCGGCGACGAACACTGCCTCACGGATGCGGCGAATGTCGGCGTTGTCCTTGACCCAATCGGCCAGGCGCACCCGAATCTTATTCATCGGCAAAACCCAGGCTACCTTGCTTGACCAACTGCTGGATCAGCATCAATGCATCTTCATCCTGCAGCCACTGGCCGAGGTTCTCGCTGTGCAGGGCGTCGGCAGCGCACACCAGCTTGAGCAGGTCGCGCAGCTTTCCAGGCAGCGGGCAGCTACGGCCGCTGGCAAAGAGCAGCAGGTCGCTGTCGAACTCGGACCAGGCCATGCGGGCGCTCGGGTTGCGGATCAGGATGGCGCCCTGCTGCAAGGCGTTGAGCAGCTCCTGCTCGGACAACTCCTCGCCAACGATCTGCTCGGGGTAACGCGGCTCGGTCATGAACTGGCCGAACCAGGTCAACAGCAGATCCTTGTCACCCATGTGCTTGTCCAGCAGCGCCTTGAGGCGGTCCAGGGCATCATGCTGGATCTGATGAGGGTCGCTGACTGGCTGTGCATCGGCGTCGCTGTAGCGCTCTTCGTCCGGCAGGAACTGGCCGAGGAAGTCGGTGAAGTGAGTGAGCACTTCGGCGGCGCTCGGTGCGCGGAAACCGACCGAGTAGGTGAGGCAGTCGTCCACGGCAACGCCATAGTGAGCCAGGCGCGGCGGCAGGTAAAGCATGTCGCCAGGCTCCAGGGTCCACTCGTCACTTTGCTCGAAATCGGCCAGGATGCGCAGGTCGCTGTGCTCAAGCAGGGTGCTGTCGCTGTCGCACATCTGCCCGATCTTCCAGTTACGCTGCCCGTGGCCTTGCAGCAGGAACACGTCGAAGTTGTCGAAGTGCGGGCCCACGCTACCGCCTGGGGTAGCGAAGCTGATCATGACGTCGTCAATACGCCAGCTGGGCAGGAAGCGGAAGTTTTCCAGCAACTCTGCCACTTCCGGCACGAACTGGTCGACGGCTTGTACTAGCAACGTCCAGTCTTTTTCCGGCAGCTCGGCAAACGTGTCCTCGTTGAACGGACCGCGGCGCATTTCCCACGGGTGTGCGCCGTGCTCGAGCACGATACGGGACTCGACCTCATCTTCCAGCGCCAGACCAGCCAGCTCGTCCGGATCGATGGGGCTGATGAAATCGGGGAATGCCTGGCGCACCAGCAGCGGCTTTTTCTGCCAGTAGTCGCGCATGAATTCACGGGCTGTAATGTCGCCCAGCAGCTGCAGTGGAGTATCAGGATTCATCTTCAACCTATTGAAAAAACGTAATTTTCAGACGGGAATAAAAACGCCCGGCCAGGCCGGGCGTTGGGCGCAGAGCGCGCGTTAGACGCGTTTGGCCTGCGCAGCCGCGTTACCGATGTAGGTAGCGGGCGTGAGTTGCTTGAGTTCGGCCTTGGCTTCGGCGGGCATGTCCAGCCCATCGATGAAGCTCAGCAGAGCATCCGGGGTGATGCCCTTGCCGCGGGTCAGCTCCTTGAGCTTCTCGTAGGGGTTCTCGATGTTGAATCGACGCATCACGGTCTGGATCGGCTCGGCCAGCACTTCCCAGCAGGCATCCAGATCGGCCGCGATACGGGCGTGGTTCACTTCGAGCTTGCCGATGCCTTTGAGGCTGGCTTCATACGCGATGACGCTGTGGGCAACGCCCACGCCCAGGTTGCGCAGCACGGTGGAGTCGGTCAGGTCACGCTGCCAGCGCGAAACCGGCAGCTTGCTGGCCAGGTGCTGGAACAGGGCGTTGGCGATGCCCAGGTTGCCTTCGGAGTTTTCGAAGTCGATGGGGTTGACCTTGTGCGGCATGGTCGAGGAGCCGATTTCGCCGGCAACGGTCTTCTGCTTGAAGTAGCCCAGCGAAATGTAGCCCCACACGTCCCGATCGAAATCGATGAGGATGGTGTTGAAGCGCGCGATGGCGTCGAACAGCTCGGCAATGTAGTCGTGCGGCTCGATCTGAGTCGTGTAGGGGTTGAACTGCAAGCCCAGCTCGTCTTCGATGAAGGCGCGGGCGTTCTGCTCCCAATCGATCTGCGAATAGGCCGACAGGTGGGCGTTGTAGTTGCCCACGGCGCCGTTGATCTTGCCCAGCAGCGGCACGGCAGCGACTTGGGCGATCTGGCGTTCCAGACGGTACACGACGTTGGCCAGCTCCTTGCCGAGGGTAGTCGGGGAGGCGGGCTGACCATGGGTGCGCGAGAGCATCGGCACATCGGCATGGGCGTGGGCCAGGGCGCGAATGGCGTCGGCGATCTGACGCATCAGCGGCAACAGCACCTCGTCACGACCGGCGCGCAGCATCAGGGCGTGGGACAGGTTGTTGATGTCCTCGCTGGTGCAGGCGAAGTGGATGAATTCGCTGACTTTGGCCAGCTCAGGCAGCTGGGCGGCCTGCTCCTTGAGGAGGTATTCGATCGCCTTGACGTCGTGGTTGGTGGTGCGCTCGATTTCTTTGACGCGCTCGGCGTGCTCGAGCTTGAAATCGGTGGCCAGGTTGTCCAGCAGCGCGTTGGCTTCGGCGGAGAACGCCGGCACTTCGCTGATCTGCGGGTGGGCGGCCAGGCGCTGCAACCAGCGCACTTCGACCAGGGCGCGGAAACGGATCAGGCCGAATTCGCTGAAGATGGGGCGCAAGGCCTGGGTTTTGCCGGCGTAACGGCCGTCTACAGGGGAAACCGCAGTGAGCGAAGAAAGCTGCATGGGGTGTTCTCGGACAGTCAGGCTTTTGGAGGGCGCATATCATACATTAAAAATGCGCTGGAGTCGGGGGGCTGACCAAAGGTTGCTTCAATCTGCTCGGTTTGCTGAGTGGGCGCTGCACCGATCCGGTGGCGGAGCAACGCCATTGACTGATCTCTGTCAGCGCGCGTCGGGGCTGCCGTGCAGCCCGTCGGGGCACAAGGCCCCTCCTGCAAGGAATGTGGTCAGCCAGGCGCGTTCGCGTCTGTGCGCCCGAATGTGTGAGGCTGGGTTTCAGGGCGCTGTGCGCATCATGTCGTACAGCTCGTTGAGCAATTTGCGTCGGCTGAACACCAGCTGCCAGCGGTGCCCACCGAGCTGGCGCCATAGCCGTGCAGCGCGGATACCGGCCAGCAGCAGGGCGCGGATCTTGGAGGCGTTGTTGGGCTGCTGCAGGAAGCGCATGTCGCCGTGCACCTGGATGCGCTGACGCAAGGTGCTCAAGGTGTCCTGGTACAGCGCGCCGCTCGACGCGATGACGTTCTCGTGCACCAGGCCGAAGTGATCGGCCTGGGACTGGATCTGCGGCAGGCGGTTACCGATGGTCTCGAGCAGGTCGCCGCGCTTGTTCAGCTGCCGTTCCAGGCCCAGCATCGACAAGGCATAACGCAAAGGCTCGCGCTGCAGGCTGCTGGGGTCGCGCTCCAATGCCCCGACCAGCGCGCGGTAACCGTCGCGCAAGTTCAGGTCATCGCCACCGAAGACCTCCAGCGTATCCTTGGGATCACGCACCAGCAGGCTGCCCAGCATGCAGCCGATATCAGCTTCGCTGGCCTGCCCGGTACGGGCGATACGGTCCACCAGCACGGCTGCCTGGAATACGCCGCCCAGCGCGATCAACTGTTCCTGCACGCGGTTCACGAGCGTGGGCTCCACGGCTCGGCTGCTTCGATCACGCCACCGCCCAGGCACACCTCGCCGTCATAGAACACCACCGACTGGCCAGGGGTAACTGCGCGCTGCGGCTCGTCGAAGACGGCCCGATAACCGGTGGCCGTACGGTGCAGGGTGCACTGCTGGTCGTGTTGTCGGTAGCGAACCTTGGCAGTGAGCTGGCGCGGGCTATCGAGGTCGACCGGGTTCACCCAGAAGATTTCGGAGGCCAGCAGGGCGCGGGAGAACAACCAGGGGTGTTCATTGCCCTGGCCGACCACGAGCACATTGCGCGTCAGGTCCTTGTGCAGCACGTACCAAGGCTCGTCCCCAGCATCCTTCAGGCCGCCGATACCCAGGCCCTGGCGCTGGCCGATGGTGTGGTACATGAGGCCATGATGGCGACCGATCACTTCACCGTCGGTGGTTTCGATGTCGCCGGGTTGGGCCGGCAGGTATTGCTTGAGGAAGTCGCTGAAACGTCGCTCACCGATAAAGCAGATGCCGGTGGAGTCTTTCTTCTTGGCCGTGGCCAGGCCGTGTTTCTCGGCAATGGCGCGCACCTCGGGTTTTTCCAGCTCGCCCACCGGGAACAAGGTGCGGGCAATTTCCTTGCCGCCCACGGCATGCAGGAAATAGCTCTGGTCCTTGTTCGGGTCCAGGCCTTTGAGCAGCTGGGTCAGTTCGCCGGTGTCGCGACGGCGAACATAGTGACCGGTGGCGATCAGGTCGGCGCCCAGGGACAGGGCATAGTCCAGGAAGGCCTTGAACTTGATCTCGCGGTTGCAAAGGATGTCGGGGTTCGGGGTGCGGCCGGCCTTGTATTCCTCAAGGAAGTGCTCGAACACGTTGTCCCAGTACTCGGCCGCGAAATTGGCGGTGTGCAGGGTGATGCCGATGCGGTCGCAAACAGCTTGGGCATCTGCCAGGTCTTCACGGGCCGTGCAGTATTCGGTGCCGTCGTCCTCTTCCCAGTTCTTCATGAACAGCCCTTCCACCTGGTAACCCTGCTCCATGAGCAGAAGGGCGGAGACGGAAGAGTCCACGCCGCCGGACATGCCGACGATGACGCGGGTCTTGGCGGGGTCTTTGAGTGCTGGGCTGGTCATGGTTACCGATGTAGATCAAGAGGAAAAACGCCGATACTACCAAACCCGCGGCGGCGCGTCAGTCGCGCAGCAGGTCAAGGCTGTGCAGCGGGCCCTGCAGGTAGTCGTCAAGGCAGCGAGGCACCAGTTCGCTGCGCCAGCGCGCCGGATCGGCGAGCAGCTCGTCACGCGTCAGCCACAAGGCGCGCTCGATATCGCTGTCCAGGGGGCTGTCGACGCGATGCCGGACAGGGCGGGCGGCAAAGCAGATGCGCTGGTAGGTCACGCCGTTGCTCGGCGCCGTATACAGGTAAATACCCACCAGCCCGGTCAGCTCCACCTCCCAGGCCGTTTCTTCCAGGGTTTCACGCAGCGCCGCCTGGGCCAGGGTTTCATTGGGTTCGAGGTGGCCGGCAGGTTGGTTGAAGACGTGTCGCCCGGCCTTGAACTCTTCGACGAACAGAAACCTGCCGTTGTCTTCGACAACGGTGGCGACGGTGATATGAGGGTGCCAGGTCATGCAGTGCTCCAGGGTGAGCGAGTTGGCCGTTGTGCGGCCCAGAAAGCACGAACCCCGGTGCGTGGCCGGGGTTCGTGGGTTACGTCAAGCGAGCCTTACAGGGCGGCGATGGCGCTGTTCAGGGTCTGGCTTGGGCGCATGACCTTGGCCGTCAGGTCGGCGTCAGGGGCATAGTAGCCACCAATGTCCACTGGCTTGCCTTGGACAGCGTTGAGTTCGGCAACGATTTTTTCTTCGTTGTCGCTCAAGGCCTTGGCCAGAGGGGCAAAGCGAGCTTTCAGGGCTGCATCGTCGTCCTGGGCGGCCAGTGCTTGTGCCCAATACAGGGTCAGGTAGAAATGGCTGCCGCGGTTGTCGATGCCGCCGACCTTGCGCGAAGGCGACTTGTTGGTGTCCAGGAACTTGCCGGTTGCCTGGTCCAGCGTCTGGGCCAGCACCTTGGCGCGTGGGTTCTCGTAGGTGTTGCCCAAGTGCTCCAGGGAAGCGGCCAGGGCCAGGAATTCACCCAGCGAGTCCCAGCGCAGGAAGTTCTCTTCTACCAACTGCTGCACGTGCTTGGGGGCCGAGCCGCCAGCGCCGGTTTCGAACAGGCCACCGCCATTCATCAGCGGCACGATCGACAGCATCTTGGCGCTGGTGCCCAGTTCCATGATCGGGAACAGGTCGGTGAGGTAGTCGCGCAGCACGTTGCCGGTCACCGAGATGGTGTCCTTGCCTTCGCGGATGCGAGCCAGGGAGAACTTGATGGCCTCGACCGGGGACATGATGCGGATATCGAGGCCGGACGTGTCGTGGTCCTTGAGGTAGGTCTGCACCTTCTCGATCATGGCGCTGTCGTGGGCGCGAGCCGGGTCCAGCCAGAACACGGCCGGGGTATCGCTCAGGCGGGCGCGGTTGACGGCCAGCTTGACCCAGTCCTGGATGGGTGCATCCTTGACCTGGCACATGCGGAAGATGTCACCTGCTTCGACCTTCTGTTCCAGCACCAGGTTGCCCTTGGTGTCGACAACGCGCACGACGCCATCGGTCTTGATCTGGAAAGTCTTGTCGTGGGAGCCGTATTCCTCGGCTTTCTGCGCCATCAGGCCAACGTTCGGCACGCTGCCCATGGTGGTCGGGTCGAAGGCGCCATTGGCCTTGCAGTCTTCGATGGTGGCCTGGTAGATGCCAGCGTAGCAGCGGTCCGGGATGATCGCCTTGGCGTCCTGCAGCTCGCCGGCGCTGTTCCACATCTTGCCCGAATCACGAATCATGGCCGGCATCGAGGCATCGACGATCACATCGCTCGGCACGTGCAGGTTGGTGATGCCTTTATCGGAGTTGACCATCGCCAGGGCAGGGCGCTCGGCGTACAAGGCCTGGATGTCCGCTTCGATTTCGGCTTGCTTCTCGGCGGGCAGGTCCTTGATGCGGGCGTACAGGTCGCCGATGCCGTTGTTGGCATTGAAGCCGACTTCGGCCAGGGCAGCCGCGTGCTTGGCTAGTACATCGTTATAGAATTCTTCGACGATGACGCCGAACATGATCGGGTCGGAAACCTTCATCATGGTCGCTTTGAGGTGCACCGACATCAGCACGCCCGATGCCTTGGCGTCGGCAATCTGCTCGGCGACGAAGGCCTTGAGGGCCTTGCGGCTCATGGTGGCGCAGTCGATGATTTCAGCTGCCTTGACGGCGGTTTTCTCTTTCAGGACGGTGGTGGTGCCGTCGGCGCCGACCAGCTCGATGCGCAGGCTGTCGTCAGCCTCGATCAGTGCAGCCTTCTCGCTGCCGTAGAAGTCGCCCTGGCTCATGTGAGCCACGTGCGACTTGGAGTCGGCCGCCCAGGCGCCCATCTTGTGAGGGTGCTTGCGTGCGTAGTTCTTGACCGACAGCGGTGCGCGGCGGTCGGAGTTGCCTTCGCGCAGGACCGGGTTCACGGCCGAACCCTTGATGCGGTCGTAGCGGGCGCGCGATTCCTTTTCCTCGGCGGTGGCCGGTTCGTCGGCGTAGTCCGGGATGTTGAAGCCCTTGCCTTGCAGCTCCTTGATCGCGGCCTTGAGCTGCGGTACCGAGGCGCTGATGTTCGGCAGCTTGATGATGTTGGCTTCAGGGGTGGTGGCCAGTTGGCCCAGTTCCGCCAGGTGATCGCCTACCTGTTTTTCTGCGCCGAGTTGCTCCGGGAAGGCTGCAAGGATACGGCCTGCCAGGGAGATGTCGCGGGTTTCGACGGCAATGTCAGCGCAAGCGGTGAAGGCTTCGATGATCGGCAGCAGCGAGTAGGTGGCGAGGGCAGGAGCTTCGTCGGTGAAGGTATAGATGATCTTGGAACGGGTGGGCATGCGGGCTAACTCTCTGTGTGCTGAGCGTGCTCGAGTCTCGTGGTGCACCGGGTAGGCACACCGCCCTGGCAGCGCCATGGGCGGAAAGTCGAGAGGCTGCGAGCTGTGATGGTGGATGCATCAGTCGAGCGTCAAGTGCCGAGCTGCGGTAACAACCCGGGCTTAGTGGCCTGAGATGGCCTGGGACGGTCCGCATTTTCCTAGGGATCGCCCCGGTGACCCTGCGGTCGCGGGGCAGTATATCAAACCAATCAGCCTAATCATCAAGACTGAGTGATATCGGCCCATTTATAAGACCAAAGACGTAGCGACAATGTGACCGGTTGTCGCATGCGGCAGCCTCGCGGGTCGTGCAGAAGCGGAGGGAAGTCTTGATAACAGAGTTGTAACTTCATGCGTACAGATAGGCCGCACGCTGGTGGTCGACACGCGTGCGATCCTTCAAGGATGGACGTACCGGCGTCACGCACTCACAGTGGTGGCCAGTGTCGAGTCAGGTAGCAGCGCCTGGGCAGCCTCTTGGGTGCGGATATTGACAGCGTGCAGGCCTTTGGGGCCTTGAATGACATCGAAATGAACTGCCTGCCCCGCCTTGAGGGTCTTGTAGCCGTCCATCTGGATAGCGGAAAAGTGGGCGAAGAGGTCTTCGCTCTTGCCATCCTCGACCACGAACCCATACCCTTTGGCGTTGTTGAACCACTTGACTTTACCGTTTGCCATCCCTATGTCCCTCTGCAAGGACTCCATCACTGGAGTATCATCCACATCATCCGCCAATGAGCCTTCGAAAAAATCGGGCTGGTTGCGCGGATCTTTATTGACCACGGTGTGTTCCTATTGGTTGTAACACCGTTTTGCCGATAGTCAAGGTCATGCAGCGGCCAGGCCGTATCGCTTGCTGCAGGGTCAACCCATAACCTTATCCTGTCGATGTGATGAAATTCTTTCCATGCATGCACACAGCCAGATTCGACTAACATTCAATCAGGATCGCCCTCAATCCAACGAGGACGATGGCGCTGGTCTGGCGGTTCAGGAAGCCAAGCCGATCCTGCAGGCGCCACCTATGTACAAGGTGGTTTTGTTCAACGATGACTACACGCCGATGGATTTCGTCGTCGAAGTGCTCGAAACGTTCTTCAATCTGAACCGCGAGCTGGCGACCAAGATCATGCTGACCGTCCATACCGAGGGGCGGGCAGTATGCGGATTGTTTACCCGCGACATCGCCGAAACGAAGGCCATGCAGGTCAACCAATACGCCAGGGAAAGCCAGCATCCGCTACTCTGTGAAATCGAGAAGGACGGTTAATCGCCGACCACTTGGGTATGAGGTGAAGCTATGTTAAACCGCGAGCTCGAAGTCACCCTCAATCTTGCCTTCAAGGAGGCCCGTTCGAAGCGTCATGAGTTCATGACGGTCGAGCATCTGCTGCTGGCTCTCCTTGACAATGAGGCTGCCGCGACCGTTCTGCGCGCCTGTGGCGCCAATCTCGACAAGCTCAAGCATGATCTGCAAGAGTTCATCGATTCTACGACCCCTTTGATTCCCGTCAGCGACGAAGACCGCGAGACTCAGCCGACCCTGGGCTTCCAGCGTGTGCTGCAGCGTGCCGTGTTCCATGTCCAGAGCTCCGGCAAGCGCGAGGTTACCGGTGCCAATGTGCTGGTGGCGATCTTCAGCGAACAGGAAAGCCAGGCTGTGTTCCTGCTCAAGCAGCAGAGCGTGGCCCGCATCGATGTGGTCAATTACATTGCCCACGGCATCTCCAAGGTGCCCGGCCATGGGCCGCATTCAGACAGCGACCAGGAGATGCCGGACGATGAGGGCGGTGAAACCACCTCTTCGAGCAATCCATTGGACGCCTACGCCAGCAACCTCAACGAGTTGGCCCGCGCCGGGCGTATCGACCCGTTGGTTGGGCGCGAGCAGGAAGTCGAGCGCGTGGCACAGATCCTCGCCCGTCGCCGCAAGAACAATCCCCTGCTGGTAGGTGAGGCCGGCGTGGGTAAAACAGCCATTGCCGAAGGTTTGGCCAAGCGCATCGTCGACGGTCAGGTGCCCGATCTGCTGGCCCAGAGCGTGGTCTATTCACTCGACCTGGGTGCTTTGCTGGCCGGTACCAAATACCGCGGCGACTTCGAGAAGCGCTTCAAGGCGCTGCTCGGTGAACTGCGCAAGCGGCCACAGGCCATCCTGTTCATCGACGAAATCCATACCATCATTGGTGCCGGCGCAGCGTCTGGCGGTGTCATGGATGCCTCCAACCTGCTCAAGCCATTGTTGTCGTCGGGCGAAATACGCTGCATCGGTTCCACGACGTTCCAGGAGTTTCGTGGCATCTTCGAGAAGGACCGGGCGCTGGCGCGGCGCTTCCAGAAGGTCGATGTGAGCGAGCCTTCCGTGGAGGACACCGTCGGTATCCTGCGCGGCCTCAAAGGGCGCTTCGAAAGCCATCACAACATCGAGTACAGCGACGAGGCGCTGCGTGCAGCGGCAGAGCTGGCCTCGCGCTACATCAATGACCGGCACATGCCCGACAAGGCCATCGACGTCATCGACGAAGCCGGCGCCTACCAGCGCCTGCAGCCTGAGGCCAATCGCGTGAAGCGAATCGACGTGCCTCAGGTCGAGGACATCGTCGCCAAGATCGCCCGTATTCCGCCCAAGCATGTCAGCAGTTCCGACAAGGAGCTGCTGCGTAACCTGGAGCGGGATCTGAAGCTGACCGTGTTCGGTCAGGACGCGGCCATCGACTCGCTGGCGACCGCCATCAAGCTGTCGCGCGCAGGGCTCAAGTCGCCTGACAAGCCTGTCGGTTCGTTCCTGTTCGCCGGCCCTACCGGCGTGGGCAAGACCGAGGCAGCGCGTCAGTTGGCCAAGGCGCTGGGTGTCGAGTTGGTGCGTTTCGACATGTCCGAATACATGGAGCGTCACACCGTGTCGCGCCTGATCGGTGCGCCGCCTGGCTACGTCGGGTTCGACCAGGGCGGTCTGTTGACCGAAGCCATCACCAAGCAGCCGCACTGCGTGTTGCTGCTCGATGAGATCGAGAAGGCCCACCCGGAAGTCTTCAACCTGCTGTTGCAGGTCATGGACCACGGGACCTTGACCGACAACAACGGGCGCAAGGCCGACTTCCGCAACGTGATCCTGATCATGACCACCAACGCGGGCGCTGAAACCGCTGCGCGAGCGTCCATCGGCTTTACCCACCAGGACCATGCGTCCGATGCCATGGAAGTTATCCGCAAGAGCTTCACGCCGGAGTTCCGCAACCGCCTGGATACCATCATCCAGTTCGGCCGTCTGAGCACCGAGACCATCAAGAGTATCGTCGACAAGTTCCTCATCGAACTGCAGGCGCAACTTGAGGACAAGCGTGTGCTTCTGGAGGTCAGCGACGCGGCACGTGGCTGGCTGGCGGTGTCGGGCTACGACGTGCAGATGGGTGCGCGGCCGATGGGTCGACTGATTCAGGACAAGATCAAGCGGCCTCTGGCCGAGGAGATTTTGTTCGGCGAATTGGCCGAGCACGGCGGGGTGGTGCACGTGGACCTGCGCGATGGCGAACTGGTCTTCGACTACGAGACCACTGCCGAAGTGGCGTAAGCCTCGGGGGCCGCAATGCGGCCCCTTCCTGACCCAGGCAGGCACAAAAAAGCCCGGCAGATGCCGGGCTTTTTCATGGCTGGAGCTTAGCGCGCACGGTACGTGATGCGGCCCTTGCTCAGGTCATACGGCGTCAGCTCGACGCGAACCTTGTCGCCAGTGAGAATACGGATGTAGTTCTTGCGCATCTTTCCAGAGATGTGCGCGGTTACGACGTGCCCGTTTTCCAACTCCACGCGGAACATGGTGTTGGGCAGGGTGTCGACGACAGTGCCTTCCATTTCGAAGCTGTCTTCTTTCGACATGCAGTAGAGCCCTCGGATCCAGTGTTGGCCCGACGCATAACCGCACCGGGCAAAAAAGTGGCGTGGATTATGCCCGAAAACTGTGTGTCAAGCCAATGCTTTCAGTTGAGGGCAACCCAACGCTGGTTTATCAACAACTCGATAGGCCGATACTGCGTCTTGTAGTTCATTTTCTTGCAGTTCTTGATCCAGTAGCCAAGATACACGCCGTCCAGATCGAGCCGCAACGCCTCGCCGATCTGCCAGAGGATGGCAAACCTGCCCAGGCTGCGGCGCTCCTCATCAGGCTCGTAGAAGGTGTACACGGCAGACAGGCCATTGGGCAGCAAGTCGCAGACGGCGACTGCCAGCAGTCGCCCGCTGGCGCGAAATTCGTAGAACCAGCAGAACGGCAATTGGCGCACCAGAAACGTGGAGAACTGATCACGGCTGGGTGGATACATGTCTCCATCGGCATGACGTGCCTCGATGTAGCGCCGGTACAGGTCGAAATACTCTTCCTTGAAGGCAGGGCGTGCAGCCGTCACCGTCACATCGGCGTTGCGCTTGAGAATCCGACGCTGCTGCCGGCTGGGCACAAACCGTGCTGGCGGTATGCGCGCAGGCACGCATGCATTGCAGTTCTGGCAATGAGGGCGATAAAGGTGATCGCCACTGCGGCGAAACCCCATCTCCGACAGGTCGGCGTACACGTTCACGTCCATGGGCTGGCTGGGGTCCAGGAACAACGTGGTGGCCTGCTCGTCGGGGAGGTAACTGCAGGAGTGGGGTTGAGTGGCATAAAACTTCAACCGCGCCAGCTCTGTCATGATCAACCCCTTCGGTGAGACTTTGCCTAAGTGTAAGCCAGGTGTGAAAAACGCGCCTAGCAAACCCATGTGGCGGTGTTGGGCTGATCGAGGTGGCGGGCCAGGTAGCCTGCGAATTCGCGGCGACTGATGGCGTGAGCACCCAGGCTTTGCAGGTGATCGGTCGGCATCTGGCAGTCGATCAGCACGAAGCCGGCTGCTTCCAGGTGTCGGACCAACGTCACGAAGCCCACCTTCGAGGCATTGTCCGCGCGACTGAACATGGATTCCCCGAAAAACAGCTGCCCCATGGCCAGGCCATACAGGCCGCCGACCAGTTCACCGTCCTGACGAACTTCGACCGAATGGGCAATGCCGCGCGCGTGCAGTTCGCAGTAGGCCATGCGCATGGGGTCGGTGATCCAGGTGCCGTTTGTATAATCGCGCGGCGCCGCGCAGGCTGCGATCACCGCGGCGAAGTCGGTGTCGAAGCTGACCTGGTAGCGGCCTTGGCGCATCCACTTGGCCAAGGAGCGCGACACGTGCAATCGGGCAGGCACCAGCACGGTGCGCGGGTCGGGCGACCACCACAGGATCGGCTGGCCATCCTGGTACCACGGGAAGCAGCCATGGCGGTAAGCCTGAACAAGCCGTTCGGGCGTCAGGTCGCCGCCTGCGGCGAGTAGGCCGTTGGGCTCTTGCAGGGCGCGGTCCAGCGCAGGGAAGGTCAAGGAATCGCGTTTCAGCCAGGTCAACATGGTCGGTCATGCGGTAGGGGAGGGGAGTGGCCAGCATGGCGCGATGGGGAAATGGGGTCAATCGCTTCACGGCCGCAGGTGGGCGATACGTGATCGCCCACTCCACAAGCAATCGGGTTGCTTCCGCTGAATGGCGGGCCTGGGCAGGGCCGGTGTAGGCAGTGTCCCGCAGCCATTCAGGCAATTTCGGATACATTGCAGCTACGGTCGGCACCATCAGCCACATTTGCTGTCACACCTGTGCAAAAACACAGCATAAGCCTTTGTCACAGAAGACAATGCGTGCTCAAATTGCAGCTATTGGAAAGTCGCCCCCGGCCAGATCCCCAGACGGCGTGCCGCCATGGCGGCTGGCGGGCAGTAATGTTAAAAGTAGTGATCCGTTGGCTTCGGCCCTGGCCGATCACTATTGGACGCGCACCATGCGCAGGAATAGACGCGTTTTGAAGAAATCCACCGCAACCCCAGCTCCCTTGCCCGTGCCCCTGTGGCGGCAGCAGCTGCACTATCGCCTCAAGGAGGGTGCGCTGATCGCTGTCGGCGCCCTGTGCCTGTACCTGTGGATGGCGCTGCTGACCTACGACACCTCGGACCCGGCCTTCAGCCACACCGCCACCGTCGACCAGGTGCAGAATGCCGCCGGGCGAGCCGGTGCCTATTTCGCCGATATCCTGTTCATGGTGCTGGGCTACTTCGCCTACATCTTCCCATTGCTGCTGGCGATCAAGACCTGGCAGATTTTCCGTCAGCGCCACCAGCCCTGGGACTGGAGCGGCTGGTTGTTCTCCTGGCGATTGATAGGCCTGATATTCCTGGTGCTGTCCGGGGCTGCGCTGGCCCATATCCACTTTCATCCGCCGGCAAGCATCCCGTTCTCGGCCGGCGGCGCCCTGGGCGAAAGCCTGGGCGATCTGGCTCGCAACTTCCTGAACGTGCAGGGCAGCACCCTGATGTTCATCGCCCTGTTCCTGTTCGGGCTGACGGTGTTTACCGACCTGTCGTGGTTCAAGGTCATGGACATGACCGGCAAGATCACGCTGGATCTGCTGGAACTGGTGCAGGGCGCGGCCTCGCGCTGGTGGGAGGCGCGTAACGAACGCAAGCGCCTGGAAGCGCAGCTGCGCGAGGATGAGCCCGTCGTCAAGGCCAAGCCTGTGGCGCCCGAACCACGTGAGCCGGCCAAGCCTGCTCTGCGCGAGCGCTTGTTCAAGCGCGAGCCTGCGTCTGCTCAGCCCGAGCCGCGCGAGCCGACCCTGGGCGGTGAGCCTGTGACGATGCGCGACTCGGTCGCGCGTGAACCGGTTGCGCGTGACCCAGGGGTGCAGCGTGAACCTGTGATCACACGCGAACCGGCAGCGGCGCGGCCTTCGGCGCCTGCGCCTGTAGCCGCCCCGGCCCTGATCTCCAATATCGTGCCACCGTCGGCCGCCAAGGCGCCTGAGCCAGTCAAGCGCATTGCCAGAGAAACCCCGGCGGCGCAATTCATCGACAGCGCAGTGGAAGGCACCTTGCCGCCGATTTCCATCCTGGACCCGGCTGAACAGAAAAAAATCGAGTATTCCCCCGAGTCCCTGGCGGGCGTTGGCCAATTGCTGGAAATCAAGCTCAAGGAGTTTGGTGTCGAAGTGGCGGTGGATTCCATTCACCCAGGGCCTGTGATCACCCGGTACGAAATCCAGCCGGCTGCCGGTGTCAAAGTGAGCCGTATCGCCAACCTTGCCAAGGACCTGGCGCGTTCGCTGGCCGTGACCAGCGTGCGGGTGGTCGAGGTGATTCCGGGCAAGACCACTGTGGGTATCGAGATTCCCAACGAAAACCGCCAGATGGTGCGTTTCTCCGAAGTGCTCGCCACCCCGCAATACGACGAACAGAAGTCGCCGGTCACCCTGGCCCTGGGCCACGATATCGGCGGCAAGCCGGTCATCACCGACCTTGCAAAGATGCCGCACTTGCTGGTGGCGGGTACGACCGGCTCGGGTAAGTCGGTGGGCGTGAACGCGATGATTCTGTCGATCCTGTTCAAATCCAGCCCCGAAGATGCGCGCCTGATCATGATCGACCCGAAAATGCTCGAGCTGTCGATCTACGAAGGCATCCCACACTTGTTGTGCCCCGTGGTCACCGACATGAAGGACGCGGCCAATGCCCTGCGCTGGAGCGTGGCGGAAATGGAGCGGCGCTACAAATTGATGGCCGCCATGGGCGTGCGCAACCTGGCGGGCTTCAACCGCAAGGTCAAGGATGCCCAGGAAGCCGGCGAAATCATTCACGACCCGCTGTATCGCCGCGAAAGCATGGAGGATGAGCCGCCTGCCCTGAAGACGCTGCCGACCATCGTGGTAGTGGTGGACGAATTCGCCGACATGATGATGATCGTCGGCAAGAAGGTCGAGGAACTGATCGCGCGCATCGCGCAGAAGGCGCGGGCTGCCGGTATTCACTTGATCCTGGCGACCCAGCGACCGTCGGTGGATGTGATCACCGGTCTGATCAAGGCCAACATCCCGACGCGCATGGCGTTCCAGGTGTCGAGCAAGATCGACTCGCGTACCATCATCGACCAGGGCGGTGCCGAGCAACTGCTGGGCCACGGTGACATGCTGTACATGCCGCCTGGCACCAGCCTGCCGATTCGGGTCCATGGCGCATTCGTGTCCGATGACGAAGTGCACCGGGTGGTCGAGGCGTGGAAACAGCGCGGTGCCCCTGACTACAACGACGACATCCTCAACGGTGTCGAAGAAGCCGGCAGCGGCTTTGAAGGTAGCAGTGGCGGTGGCGATGGCGACGATTCCGAAAGCGATGCGCTGTACGACGAAGCCGTACAGTTCGTGCTCGAGAGCCGCCGCGCGTCCATTTCGGCCGTACAACGCAAGCTAAAGATCGGCTACAACCGGGCGGCCCGCATGATCGAAGCCATGGAAATGGCTGGCGTGGTGACTCCGATGAACAGCAACGGCTCGCGGGAAGTGATCGCCCCGGGCGGCCCGCGCGATTGATATCACCCTGCCGGGCGCCAACGGTGGTGTCCGGCCCCCTTCAACGCTTAATGAGGATTCCCATGCGCGCTATTCGCATGCTGTTGGTTTCGGCCCTTGCCCTGGGCCCGGTCTCGGCGTTCGCCGGCGAGCAGGATGTCCAGCGCCTGACCCAGTTGCTGGAAAAGTCGCAGACCATCGAAGCCAATTTCTCCCAGCTGACCCTGGATGCAGGCGGCACCAGCCTGCAGGAAACCACCGGCAAGATGACGGTCAAGCGCCCAGGCCTGTTCTACTGGCACACCAATGCGCCCCAGGAGCAGGTGGTGGTATCGGACGGTAAGAACGTCACCCTGTGGGACCCTGACCTTGAGCAGGCCACCGTCAAGAAACTCGACGTGCGTCTGAACCAGACGCCGGCGCTGCTGCTTTCCGGTGATGTGTCGAAGATCAGCCAAAGCTTCGATATCGTCTCCCGTGAGCAGGGCGATGTGATGGACTTTACCCTCAAGCCCAAGACCAAGGACACGCTGTTCGACTCGCTGCGTGTATCGTTCCGCAAGGGCCTGATCAATGACATGCAGCTGATCGACAGCGTTGGCCAGCGCACCAACATCCTGTTCAATGGGGTCAAGGCCAACCAGACGGTAGCGGACAGCACCTTCAAGTTCGACATCCCCAAAGGTGCGGACGTCATCAAGGAGTAACCAGAGCCAGTCATGGACCTGTTTAGAAGCGAACCTGTCGCCCAGCCCCTGGCCGCCCGTCTGCGCCCGTCCAACCTGGACGAGTATGTCGGCCAGGAGCACCTGCTTGCCCGCGGTAAACCGCTGCGTGAAGCACTGGAGCAGGGTGCGCTGCACTCCATGATCTTCTGGGGCCCGCCGGGGGTTGGTAAGACGACCCTGGCGCGGCTGCTGGCGCAATTTTGCGACGCGCATTTCGAAACGGTGTCGGCGGTACTGGCCGGCGTGAAGGAAATCCGCCAGGCGGTGGAAGTGGCCAAGCAGCAGGCCGGCCAGTACGGGCGCCGTACCATCCTGTTCGTCGACGAAGTGCACCGGTTCAACAAGTCTCAGCAGGATGCCTTCCTGCCCTTCGTGGAAGACGGCACCTTGCTGTTCATCGGTGCTACCACCGAAAACCCGTCTTTTGAATTGAACAACGCGCTGTTGTCACGGGCGCGTGTCTACGTGCTCAAGAGCCTGGACGAGCCCGCGCTGCGCAAGCTGGTGGACCGCGCCCTGACCGAGGAGCGGGGGCTTGGCAAACGCAACCTGCGCGTTGGCGACAAGGCCTTCGACATGCTGAGGGCCGCCGCCGATGGTGACGGGCGACGCATGCTCAATTTCCTGGAAAATGCCGCTGACCTGGCCGAAGACGGCAGTGAAATCGACGTTGATCTGCTGCAAAGCCTGCTTGGAGACAGCCGTCGCCGGTTCGACAAGGGCGGGGAGGCGTTCTATGACCAGATATCAGCGCTGCATAAATCCGTGCGGGGTTCGGACCCTGACGCGGCGCTCTACTGGTTTGCACGCATGCTCGATGGCGGCTGCGACCCCCTCTACATTGCGCGCCGGGTCGTGCGCATGGCCAGTGAGGACATCGGCAACGCCGACCCCCGCGCCTTGAGCCTGTGCCTGGCAGCATGGGACGTGCAGGAGCGGCTGGGCAGCCCCGAAGGTGAACTGGCAGTGGCACAGGCCATTACCTACATCGCTTGCGCTCCGAAGAGCAATGCCGTTTACATGGGCTTCAAGACCGCCCTGCGCGAAGCGGCGGAGCACGGTTCGCTGGAGGTGCCGCTGCACTTGCGCAACGCGCCGACCAAGCTCATGAAGCAGCTGGGTTACGGCGATGAGTACCGCTATGCCCACGACGAACCGGATGCCTACGCAGCCGGTGAAGACTACTTTCCGGAGGCGCTGGAGCCGCGCCAGTATTACCAACCGGTGCCGCGCGGGCTCGAGCTCAAGATTGGCGAAAAGCTCCGGCACCTGGCCGAGCTTGATCGCAGCAGTCCGCGACAGCGGAGAAAACCATGATTACGCTGATCGCCGCCGTCAGTGCCGGTGGTATCGCCGGTACCCTGTTGCGCTTTGCCGCAGGCAATTGGGTCGTCGCCCACTGGCCGCGACACTTCTATATAGGTACGCTTGCCGTCAACTTGGTGGGCTGCTTGTTGATCGGCCTGCTGTACGGCCTGTTCCTGCACAAACCCATGGTCCCGGCCGAGTTGCGGGCGGGTTTGATCGTGGGTTTTCTGGGCGGCCTGACCACGTTTTCCTCATTTTCGCTGGACACCGTACGCTTGCTGGAAAGCGGGCAGGTGCCTCTGGCGTTGGGTTATTCGGCCATCAGCGTCGTGGGCGGGCTGCTCGCGACCTGGGCGGGATTGTCCCTCACTCGATTCTGACCAACACCTACACATAACGAGAGAACGATATGCTCGATTCCAAACTGTTACGCGGCCAACTTCAGGAAGTGGCGGATCGCCTGGCCTCCCGTGGCTTTAGCCTGGATGTCGCGCGCATCGAATCACTGGAAGAGCGCCGCAAGGCGGTACAGACCCGTACCGAGCAACTGCAGGCCGAGCGTAATGCCCGTTCCAAATCCATCGGCCAGGCCAAAGCCAAGGGCGAAGACATTGCACCGCTGATGGCGGATGTGGAACGCATGGCCAATGAGCTGGCCGCCGGCAAAACCGAGCTCGACGGTATCCAGGCAGAGCTGGACAGCATCGTGCTGACCATCCCCAACCTGCCCGATGCCAGTGTGCCGGTCGGTGCCAGCGAAGACGAGAACGTCGAAGTGCGTCGCTGGGGCACCCCCAAGGCGTTCGATTTTGAAATCAAGGACCACGTCGCCCTGGGCGAAATCAGCGGTGGTCTGGACTTCGAGGCGGCGGCCAAGCTGTCTGGCGCGCGTTTTGCCGTGCTGCGCGGCCCGATTGCACGCCTGCACCGCGCACTGGCGCAGTTCATGATCAACCTGCACACCGGGGAGCACGGCTACGAGGAGCACTACACCCCGTATCTGGTGCAGGCGCCAGCCCTTCAGGGCACCGGCCAGCTGCCCAAGTTCGAGGAAGACCTGTTCAAGATCACCCGCGAAGGCGAGGCGGACTTCTACCTGATCCCGACCGCCGAGGTGTCGCTGACCAACCTGGTGGCTGGGGAAATTCTCGACGCCAAGCAACTGCCGCTCAAGTTCGTGGCGCACACACCGTGCTTCCGCAGTGAAGCCGGTGCCTCGGGCCGAGACACCCGCGGCATGATCCGCCAGCACCAGTTCGACAAGGTCGAGATGGTGCAGGTGGTGGAGCCCGGCAAGTCGATGGAAGCGCTCGAAGGCCTGACGGCCAATGCCGAGCGTGTGCTGCAACTGCTCGAGCTGCCGTACCGTGTGTTGGCCCTGTGCACCGGTGACATGGGCTTTAGCGCCGTCAAGACGTTTGACCTGGAAGTGTGGGTGCCCAGCCAGGACAAATACCGCGAGATCAGCTCGTGCTCCAACTGCGGCGACTTCCAGGCCCGCCGCATGCAAGCGCGCTGGCGCAACCCGGAAACCGGAAAGCCGGAGCTGGTGCACACCCTGAACGGCTCCGGTCTGGCCGTGGGCCGCACGCTGGTCGCGGTGCTGGAAAACTACCAGCAAGCCGACGGTTCGATCCGAGTACCCGAAGTGCTCAAGCCCTACATGGGCGGCGTTGAGGTGATCCGCTAAATGGACTACCTGCCGCTGTTCCACAAGCTGCAGGGCGCTTTGGTGCTGGTGGTTGGTGGTGGCGAGATCGCATTGCGCAAGGCGCGTCTGCTGGCCGATGCTGGCGCCGCGCTGCGCGTGGTGGCCCCGGAAATCGATGGCCAGCTGGCCAGCATGGCGCGCGAAGGCGGTGGCCAGGTCCTGGTGCGCGGTTACCAGCCGGGGGACCTCACAGGTTGCCGGCTGGTGATCGCCGCCACGGACGATCCTGGGCTCAATGCCCAGGTTTCGGCCGATGCCCAGGCCCTGAGTTTGCCGGTCAACGTGGTCGATGCGCCGGCGCTGTGCACGGTCATCTTCCCGGCCATCGTCGACCGCTCGCCTTTGGTGATAGCCGTGTCCAGCGGGGGCGATGCACCGGTCCTGGCACGCTTGATTCGGGCCAAGCTCGAAGCCTGGATTCCTGCTGCCTACGGTGAATTGGCCGGGTTGGCGGCGCGTTTCCGACACACCGTCAAGTCGTTGTACCCGGATGTGAACCAGCGCCGGGGTTTCTGGGAGACCGTCTTTCAGGGGCCGATTGCCGAACGCCAACTGGCCGGGCAGGGCGCAGAGGCCGAGCGGTTGTTGCAGGCGATGGTCGATGGCGCGCCGGTGCAGCAGGGCGGCGAAGTCTACCTGGTCGGTGCCGGCCCGGGTGACCCGGACTTGCTGACCTTCCTCGCGCTACGGTTGATGCAGCAGGCCGATGTGGTGCTGTACGACCGCCTGGTAGCGCCTGCGATCATCGACATGTGCCGTCGGGATGCCGAGCGCATTTACGTGGGCAAGCGTCGTGCAGAGCATGCCGTTCCCCAGGACCAGATCAACCGGTTATTGGTGGACCTTGCCCAGCAGGGCAAGCGGGTGCTGCGCCTGAAGGGTGGTGATCCGTTCATTTTCGGCCGTGGCGGCGAGGAGATCGAGGAGCTGGCCGAGCACAATATCCCGTTTCAAGTCGTGCCGGGCATCACCGCTGCCAGTGGTTGTGCCGCTTACGGCGGCATCCCGCTGACCCACCGCGATCATGCCCAGTCGGTGCGCTTTGTCACTGGGCACCTGAAGGACGGTAGCAGCAACTTGCCTTGGGACGACCTGGTCGCGCCTGCCCAGACGCTGGTGTTCTACATGGGCCTGGTCGGCTTGCCGACTATCTGCGAAGAACTTATCCGCCATGGGCGGGCAGCGAGCACCCCGGCCGCCTTGATCCAACAAGGCACGACGCGCAACCAGCGTGTGTTCACCGGCACCCTGGCCGACTTGCCCGCCCTGGTCGCACGCCACGAAGTGCATGCGCCTACCTTGGTGATCGTGGGTGAGGTGGTGCAGCTGCGTGAAAAGCTGGCGTGGTTCGAGGGGGCACAGCACGGTTGACAGTCTGCGGACGCTTTGGGGATGAGCGAGGCAGTTGTCCCTAACATCCGCAAGCTTGCAGATCGAGTCCACCCCCCACCTGTGGGAGCGCCCCGGCAAAGCCGCTCCCACAGAGGCTGCGTGAATACGGACAACCGTGGCCTAGAACAATGGCACGGTATAGCTGACGGTCACCCGGTTCTGATCCTGTGCCCACTCGCTGGGCAATCCACTGCGTAGCATGCCATTGCGCCAGCTCAAGCCCAGCCCCTTCAGCGCACCGTCCTGCACCACATAGTCCAGGGCGATGTCACGTTCCCACTCCTTTTCATCACCGCCGGCAGTGGTGCGGATGTGCGTGCCCTTGAGGTAGGTGAGCGAGGCAATCAGGCCAGGCATGCCCAATGCCGCAAAGTTGTAGCTGTATTGGCCGAAGGTGGTGCGTTCACCTGCACGGGTGAAACTGGTCACCAGCCGGTCGGTGAACAGATACAGGCTCGAGCCCGCTGCGCCTTCGCCCGTATTGCCCTGGTTGATCTGCACGAAGTTGCCACTGTCCGAGACCCGCTGATGGCCAAGCAACACCGAGTGGCCACCAATGGCGTAAGTGAACATGGCACTCCAGGTATCATTGTCGATCTTGCCTGGGGTGTCGCCCAGGCCGGTGACGCGATACCCCGCCGCGCGCCCGCTGGCCGAGTCGTTGCGTCCATCGGCGTCGGTCTTGAAGTAGCGCAGGTCGGTGGTCAGTGACTGGTTGTCGCTCAGGGCCCAGGTGTGCACGAGCCCCGCAAAATGCTGGACGTAGTAATCCTCCAGCTGGGCGCCGTAATATTGCAGCTTCAAGGCGGGGGTGAGCTGGTAATCAGCCCCGGCAAACACAAACGCATTACTCTCGCGTGTACCGCCTGCCACGGCCAGGCCTGAGCGGTTGGTCGAGCCACGGCCGGTGGTGTGCTCCAGGCGACCCCCGGTCAGGGTCAGGCCATCGATTTCTTTGGAGGTGACGATCCCGCCTTCGAAGGTCTGTGGCAGCAAGCGCCCATCGTTGGCCACCAGAATCGGTAGTTTCGGTTGCAGCGTACCGTAGCGTGCCTCGGTCTGCGAAAAACGGACCTTGCCGGTCAAGCCCAGGCGACTCCATTCGTCCACCGCGCTGCCATCGCTGGCATCCGGGATCATCGAACTGCCTCGGTGATTGCCTGCACCGCCATCCAGGCGTAGGCCCAGCAAGCCGAGGGCGTCAACGCCAAACCCCACGGTGCCGTCGGTGAAACCCGACTTGTAGTCGAGCATGAAACCCTGCGCCCATTCGGCCGTCTTGCTTTGGCCGGCAGGGCCGGGGCGGTCGCGGTAATCGTTGTTGAAGTAGTAGTTGCGCAGGTGCAGGTTGGCTTTGCCGTCCTCGATGAAGGCCGCCTTGGCAGCCGGAACGGCCAAGGTGGTCAAGGTGAGTAGGTACAGGGGCACGTAGGGCGTTCTTGTCATTGTTTTCTTCCTGAGGGTGATAGGCGCCCAGGTAGCGGGCGCAAAGGGTGCTGCAGGGTGGGCAATCAGTCCGGCAGCCACTCCTGCAGGGTGAGCTCCACGGTGATGAAGGACAGGTTGCGGCCCCGTTGCAGGCAGCCGGCAAAGAGCTTGCCATCGGCGTCGGCGAGCACTGCCTGAAGGTGGCTTCGGCCGGCGATGACCTCACCGCTCAGGCTGAGGATCTCGATACCGGGCCCGGGTACATGAATGGCTTGATGTCCGCGCTCACCGTGGTAGCGCAGTTCGCCGTCGATCAGGCTGCCCAGCCCGCCACGGACCACGGCGCAGGCGATGCCGTGGCTGGCGCAGAGGGCTTCGGCGCTGTCGATCACATCTTCGTTGGGCTTGAGGCGGGCGACCACCAGCCGCCCGAGGCGGCCTTGCTGGACCTGCGAGGTAGTCGTGGACAGGGCAGGTGTCATGAGGCCTCCTTGATCACAGGGTGCAGCAGGTTGAAGTGGGTCTCGGTGTCAGGCTGCACCTGGTAGGCGACGTGCTCGAACAGGCATAGCCGCAGCACCAAGGGTTCGCTACCGACCACGACCCGCTGCAATACCAGGTGCCCACCGTGCTGTTGCCCAAGGCTGTCGAGCATGCCGGCGTGGCAATGCAGCAACGGGGCACCGCTGGCATCCCTGCCGACAGTCAAGGCACCGCTGATGAACGTCACAGGGCCTGTGAGCTCCACGGGCTTGCCATAGTCGTAAGGGCGTTGGCTGTCGCTCGTGGTCACCATGCGGTGGTAGGCCAAGGCGCACGCGCTGCCCCACAGCACGCGGCCGACCGCGCTCTGGTAGCGACAGCGCTCGAGCACCGCCAGCAGGCTTTCGGCCACCTGGCTGCCGGACGCAAGCTCCACGCGCAGTTCCTGGCTGCACGCCACTTCACAGTCGAGCAGCCGGGGTAGGCGGGCCGGGCCTGCGTGCTTGAAGTGGCGCACCCCGCTGCGCAATTCGAAATGGGGCCTCATGCCGGTTGCTCCGTGCCAGTCTCGAGCAACGTGCGGATGTGTTTCTTGACGATCTTGCCGTAGCCAGACTTTGGCATCTCATGCCAGCGCACGAACTGCTTGGGCCATTTGTAGCGCGCCAGACGCGGCTCCAGGTGCGCGAGCAGTTGCTCATCGCTGACCTCGGCCGTGGTAACGATCACCGCGCAACCGCATTCGCCCCATTTGTCGTCTGGCATGCCGAGTACGGCCACTTCGTTGACGGCAGGATGGGTCAGCAACGCTTCCTCCACTTCGCGTGGATACACGTTCGAGCCACCGGAGATGTACATGTCCGAGGCGCGCCCGGTGATGAACAGGTAACCGTGCGCGTCCACATGCCCCAGATCGCCGGTATGGAACCAGCCATGGCGGAAGCATTCGGCATTGGCCTGAGGGTTGTTGTAATAGCCGGCGAACACGGCCGGGCCGCGCACGCAGATTTCGCCGTCCGTACCCGTGGGCAGCTCGTGGCCTTTGTCGTCGAGAATGGCCACCTGCATGCCGGTGCGCGGGTAGCCGCAGGAACCGACCTTGGCCTGGGGGCCATCGTCGGCATCATGGCAGTCGGCGGGCAGCACCGTGATGTTGCCGGTGACCTCGCCAAGGCCGTAATACTGGACCAGCACCTTGCCCAATGTGCGCAGCGCATGGCACTGGTCCGCGCGGTACATGGGGGCGCCTGCGTAGATGACGTAGCGCAGGCTGCTGTGATCGTAACGGCTGATGGCCGGGTCTTCGGTGAGCATCTTGACGATGGTCGGTACCGTGAACAGGTTGTCGATACGGTGCTGCTGCACCAGGCGCCAGGCCTCGTCGCAGTCCAGCCGGTCCCCGACAGGGAGCACGCAAGCAGCACCCCGGGCTACGTTGACCAGTGCATGAATACCGGCCCCGTGGGACAAGGGGGCCAGTACCAGCGAACGTGACTGCTGGCTCAGGCAGGGCATCAGGTCGGCCAAGTGGTTGTTGACCACGAACGCCATTTGCCCGTGGGTCAGTACCCCTGCCTTGGGGTGCCCGGTGGTGCCCGAGGTGTAAAAGAACCAGAGCGGGTCGTTGTAGTTCACCTCGGCAGGGCGAAACCCTGGCTGAAGCTGGGCGCCTTCATCGAGCAGGGCAGCGTAGGCCAGTTCACCCGGGCGTGGCGCCGCCATGGCAATCACGGTCTGCAGTGCCGGTGATGCCTGTCGCACAGCGTCCACATAATGGCCGAAACCTTCGTCGTAGAGCATCGCTACTGCGCCGCTGGAACTGCCCAGGTAGGCGGCTTCGGGTGGGGTGATGCGCACATTGGTGGGCACCCAGACCATACCCAGGCGAAAGGCCACCCAGGCACTTTCGAACAGCGGCAGGTTGTTGCGCGAGTGCACCAGCAAGCGGTCGCCCTTGCCCAAGCCGCGTGCACGCAGCGCGGCAGCGATGCTGTCAACACGGTGCAGCAGTTGGCGCCATGACACCTGGTGATCGCCGCGAATGAAGCCTGGCAGGTCAGGCAAACGCCTAGCCACCTGGGCCAGCAACTCCCCCAGGTTCATGACATTGTCGATTCCGTTCATCGCACGCTCTCCAGAATGCTCACGTAGTTGGTCACGGCGGCCCCGCCCATGTTGAACACGCCGGCTCGGTCTGCGCGCGGCAGTTGCATGTCGCCGGCCTGGCCGGTGAGCTGCATGGCCGCCATCACGTGCATCGAGACGCCGGTCGCACCAATGGGATGGCCCTTGGACTTGAGGCCACCGGAAGGGTTGATCGGGAGCCTGCCGTCCTTGCGGCTGACGCCGTCGGCGATTACCCGTGCGCCTTGACCGCGTTCGGCCAGGCCCATGGCCTCGTATTCGAGCAGTTCGGCGATGGTGAAGCAGTCATGGGTCTCCACCAGGGACAGGTCGTCCAGCGTCAGGCGCGCCTGGCTCAGCGCCTGCTGCCAGGCACGTGCAGCGCCTTCGAATACCGTGGGGTCGCGCCGTGACAATGGCAGGAAGTCGTTGACCTGGACGGCTGCGCGAAAGCGAACGGCCTGGCCGCTCCCGGTGGGTTGATCGCCCCGGCTGATCACCAGGGCGGCCGCGCCGTCGCTGATCAGTGAACAATCACTGCGCTTGAGGGGCCCCGCCACGAAGGGGTTCTTGTCCGAGGGTGTGCGGCAGAAGTCGTAGCCCACGTCGCGGCGCATGTGCGCATACGGGTTGAGCGCGCCGTTGGCGTGGTTCTTGGCGGCGATCATGGCCAGTGCGTCGGACTGATCACCATAGCGATCGAAGTAGGCGCTGGCGATGTTGCCGAACACCCCGGCAAAGCCGTTCTCGATGTTGGCTTCTTCGGGCGTGTAGCAGCACTTGAGCAGGATCTTCCCCACCTCGGCCGTGGGCAGGCTGTTCATCTTCTCGAAGCCCACTACCAGGGCATGGCGCGATTGTCCGCTCAGCACGGCGTGCAAGGCCGAGTGAATCGCCGCTGAACCGGTGGAGCAGGCGTTCTCCACGCGCACGGCCGGAGTGAAACGCAGTGCTGGCAGGTGATTGGCGAGCAGGGCGGACGGGAAGTCCTGGTAGAGAAAACCTGCATTGAAGTGGCCGACGTGTACCGAATCGATCTGCTGTGCATCGAGCCCTGCGTGATTCAGGGCGCCGAGGGCCGCGTCAGCCATCATGTGCTCGGGGTCGATGTCGGGAAACTTGCCGAAGGGGGCGTGGTACCAGCCGTTGATGAGGGGTGAATGCATGAGAGTAATCCTCGCTCGGGGTTGGCGAGGTCGAGGGCAAGAACGGTGCCAGGCCTGCGGCAAGCGCTCTGCCACGCGCATTCGTGGCACGTTCGACGGTGGCGACGGGTAGCGAGCACGTGCTACAGGTGTCGCCTTGACTTGGCAAGCGACACCCAAGGGAGACACCTGTTACACACTCAGGCAGTGGCGAGATGCCCACTGGCACAGCAAGACGCGTCAGTGGATTTTATTTAGCATTTTAAAATCAAGCAGTTAAGCGCGTATGGCGGATGCCCACTACGCTACACCGTACATCCGCTTGAGTGTGGCACCTCTATTGCAACGTCATCTGCACCATCGCCGTATCCCACTCGATCAATAAGAACAAATAGGTCAGGAGAGCTTCATGAGCGATTTCACCCGCCGTTCCTTCATCAAGACGGCCTCCCTGGCATCGGCGGCCGTTGCCGCTGCCGGCCTGGGCCTCTACAGCACTGGTGCCCGGGCTGCCGACTTCAAACTCAAGTTTGCCAACAACCTGCCCATCAGCCACCCCATGAACGTGCGCGCCCGGGCCATGGCCAAGGCCATCAAGGAGGAGACCAACGGCGCCTTGGTGGTGCAGGTATTTCCAAGCAGCCAGCTGGGCAGCGACACCGATACTCTTGCCCAGGTGCGCTCCGGGGCGGTCGATCTGTTTTCCCTCTCGCCCGTGATCCTGGGCACCATGGTGCCGTCGGTGCAGATAAGCGCCGTAGGCTTTGCGTTCAAGGATTACCAGCAGGTGTGGAGCGCAATGGACGGTGCCTTGGGTGAGCATGTGCGCGCTGAGATCGCCAAGACCGGCACCCTGTTCGCATTCGACCACATGTGGGACAACGGCTTTCGCGTTACCACCACCAGCACCCGACCGGTCGCGAGCCCGGACGACTTGCGCGGCATGAAGCTGCGTGTTCCGCCCAGCCCGATCATCATGTCGATCTTCCGCGCTCTGGAAGCTGCGCCGACCAGCATCAACTTCGCCGAAGTGTATTCGGCCTTGCAGACCCGGATCGTCGAAGGGCAGGAAAACCCCATGACCCTGGTATCGACGGCCAAACTTTACGAAGTGCAGAAATATTGCTCGCTGACCAACCATGTGTGGGATGGCTTCTGGATGCTCGGCAACAGTGCCTCGATCGGGCGCCTGCCGGCGGATATGCAGGCGATCCTGCGCAAGCACATCGACGCGGCGGTGATGGGCCAACGCCAGGACCTGGCCAAGCTCGAAGGCAGTACCCGCGATACCTTGAAAGGACAAGGCCTGGAACTGGTCGAGGCGCCTGCCGATCCGTTTCGCGACAAGCTGCGCAGTGCCAATTACTACGCCGATTGGCACGACAAGTTCGGCGACCAGGCCTGGAGCATCCTTGAACAATACGCCGGGAAGCTGGCGTGATGCGCGCGCCAGCGCTACCGGCCTCCACCGTTTCGCAGCGCCTGCCGGCCCGGGTGCTCATCTGCCTCAACCAGTGGGCCATGCGCCTGGTGGGCGTGATCGCGGTTGCCCTGATGGTGATCGAGACCTGCGTGCTGCTGGCCGGCGTGATTGCCCGCTACGTGCTACATAGCCCATTGATCTGGTCCGACGAACTGGCCTCGTCGTTGTTCATCTGGCTGGCGATGTTCGGCGCCGTACTGGCGCTGGACCGCGGCGAGCACATGCGCATGTCGGCGCTGGTCAACAAGCTGCCGCAGGCCTGGCGCGGTTTCAGCGAAACCTTGTCGGCACTGATCGTCTGCCTGTTCGTGGCGATGATCATCTCGCCGGCCATGCAGCATTCCCACGAACAGATGTGGATCACCACCCCGGCGCTAGGCATTCCCGATGGCGTGCGTGCTGCGGCGCTGCCCGTTGGAGCTGTGCTGATGCTGCTGGCGGCCGTCGCGCGCATGGCCCGTTATTCGACCGTGCGCCAGTTCATGGCCGGGTTGGCAGTCGTGGCTACGGTAGCCGCCGCTTTGTGGCTGGCGCAGCCGGTACTGGCAGCGATGGGCAACTACAACCTGGTGGTGTTTTTCCTGGTGCTGCTGGGCGCCTGCGTGTTCGGCGGCATCCCCATTGCCTTTGCGTTCGGCACGGCGACCATGGCTTACCTGGCCCTGGCGACCCACGCGCCCCTGTCGATCGTGGTCGGTCGCATGGACGAAGGCATGTCGCACATGGTCCTGCTGGCCGTGCCGCTGTTCGTGTTGCTGGGTGTGGTGCTGCAGTTGTCGGGCATGGCCCGCACGCTCATCGACTTCATGGCCTCGCTGCTGGGGCACGTGCGTGGCGGTCTGCAATACGTGCTGTTGGGGGCGATGTTCCTGGTGTCGGGTATTTCAGGGTCGAAGGTTGCCGACATGGCGGCAGTGGCCCCAGCGCTGTTTCCTGAAATGAAGCGGCGCGGATCCAAGCCTGAAGAGTTGGCAGCGCTGTTGTCGGCCACAGGGGCGATGACCGAGACGATTCCGCCAAGCTTGGTGCTGATCACCATCGGTGCGGTGTGCAGCGTGTCGATCACGGCGCTGTTCATTGGCGGGTTGATGCCTGCGGTGGTGGCCACCCTGGCCATTGCGGTGGTGTGCTGGTGGCGCTCGCGCAAGGACGAAGCGCCGGCGATTGCGCGGGCACCCTTGTCCCGCGTGGCCAAGACGTTCCTGGTTGCCCTGCCGGCTCTGGCGCTGCCGTTGCTGATCCGGGTGGCGGTGCTGGAAGGGGCGGCCACCGCGACCGAAGTCTCGACCATCGGTGTGGCCTACGTGGTGCTGGTGGGGCTGGTGATGCACCTGTTCATGCGCCATATCGAATGGCGCCGGCTGTACCCGATGTTGCTGGAAGCGGCGGCCTTGTCCGGGGCGATCCTGCTGATCATCGGCATGGCCTCGGCGATGGCCTGGGCGCTGACCCAATCGGGCTTCTCGCAGTCGCTGGTAGAACTGATCGAGGACATACCCGGCGGGGTGATGGGGTTCATGGTGGTGACCATCCTCACCTTCCTGATTTTGGGCAGTGTGCTGGAGGGTATCCCGGCCATCGTGCTGTTCGGCCCGCTGATGTTCCCCCTGGCCGAAATGCTCGGCATCCACCCGGTGCACTACGCCATGGTCGTGATCCTGGCCATGGGCATCGGCTTGTTCGCACCGCCTTTGGGTGTGGGTTTCTACGCTGCGTGCGCCATCAGCAAGACGTCATCCGATCATGTCATTCGCCGCGTCTGGGGGTACCTCGGGGCGTTGCTGGTGGCGCTGGTGATCGTTGCCTGTTTCCCGTGGATTTCCATCGGTTTCCTTTAAGAGAGCGCTGACATGAGCCAATTTGCGAAAAAGACTTTGCCTGCAACTGCCGTGGGCCGCGTGGCGCTGGTCACCGGTGCGGCCATGGGGATAGGCGCGGCCATCGCTGAACGCCTGGGGCATGATGGCCACACGGTGGTGGTGGCCGATATCGACCTGCAGTCTGCCGAGCTCAGGGTGGAGGGGTTGCGCGAGCAGGGCATCGATGCCTTGGCGCTGGTGATCGACATCGGTGATGCAGCGTCGATCACGGCCTTGTTCGATGAGCTGCGCGCGCGCTGCGGGCGCTGTGATGTATTGGTCAACAATGCCGGTATCGCTCGCACCCAGTCATTTCTGGACACGGACCTGGAAGGCTGGCAGCGGCTGATGAACGTCAACCTGACCGGCACGCTGCTGTGCAGCCAGCACGCTGCGCAGGTGATGCGCGAACACGGGTGGGGACGCATCATCAACGTTGCCTCCATCAGCGGCATGCGGGCGAGCATGGGGCGCACCGCGTATGGCACGTCGAAGGCAGCGGTGATCGGCCTGACCCGGCAGATGGCCATCGAACTGGCCGAACATGGCATTACGGTAAACGGCATTGCCCCGGGCCCGGTGGACACGCCCTTGACGCAGACACTGCATTCTGCGGCGACACGCGAATCCTATGCCCGTGCGGTGCCTTTGCGCCGTTATGGCACACCGGCGGAGATGGCGGGGGCGGTGGCGTTTCTTGCGTCCGATGATGCGTCCTACATCAGTGGGCATGTGATCCCGGTGGACGGGGGGTTCATGGCGTCCGGGATTCTGGAGATTTGAGCGGGGGCTGCCGAGCAGCCCCAGGATTTCGGCCTCACATGACAATTCGCCGGCTTCCAGATCAGTTCCTCACTGCTCTGCGCCGCGTTGCGCCTCATCCTCCCGAGTCGCCTGTTCCCCGGCTTGCAGGGCCGTCTCGACGAAGGTGGCAATGCAGGGGTTGTGGTTGTCGGCCTTCCACACGGCCACCACTTCGATGACCGGTGCTTCGCGCAGGGGCCTGAAGCTGGTGCTGGCCAGGCGCATGTTGCGCATCGACCGGGGGACCATAGCCACCCCCAGGCCTTCGCCCACCAGGTTGACGATGGTCTGCTGCATGTTGATCTCAAGGCCGATGTTCGGGGTGACCCCATGCTGGAGGCAGTAGTTGCAGATCATGTCATGCAGGGCAGGAGCAATACGCCGTGGCACGATGATGAAGGTTTCACCGGCAAGCTCACGTGGCTCCACAACGGTTTGCTCGGCCAGGCGGTGGCCGGGCGGCAGTACCAGGGTCATTTCCTCGCGGTATAACGTGACGGTTTCCAGGCCCGTGCAGTCCTGAGGCCGGTACATGATCGCTACATCCTTGTTGCCGCTGGTGATGTCCTGGGCCAGGTCCAATGGCAGCGTCTCGGTCAATTTCAAGTTCACCTGGGGAAACAGCGCGGCATAACGGCGGGTGATCGCCGGAGTGATGCTGTAGGCGGTGGACATCATGAACCCCACGGAAAGCGCCCCCGCCGCACCGCGCGCGGCGGCCAGGGCATTGCGCTTGGCTTGCTCGAAGGCGGCGAACACCGTGCCGGTGTCGAGGTAGAAACGCTGGCCGGCCTCCGTCAGCTCGACCCTGCGCCGTGAACGGTCGAACAGCTTGACCCCCAGCTCTTCTTCCAACAGCGCGATCTGCCGCGACAACGGTGGCTGTGAAATATGCAAGCGCTCGGCCGCGCGGCCGAAGTGAAGGGTTTCGGCCAGCGTGCGGAAATACTGCAGATGCCTCAGCTCGATCATGATGCTCTCGAAGGTATCAGTCGATGCATGATTATGTATTGGAAAATATAACTGCGCCTCCCTAATGTGAACCGTGCAACGTCATTCGGCCCAGGCGGTGTCACAAGCCCGCCCGTCGACATAGTCAAAAGCTATAGAACAAGAAAAAAGGTGACGCTAATGACCGCTTGTAACCCTGCCGTGCGTGCGCCCCAACCCGTCGTGGAGGCGTGCAACATCGCTCAAGACAGTGACCCTGGAGTGCGCCAGGCCTTCAACCGGGCCTTGCGGCTGATGGAGCGTGGCATCGCCGTACTGATCCGCGGAGAGACCGGTACCGGCAAGGAAATCCTCGCCCGCGCTCTGCATGCACACAGTCAGCGCCGCGCGGCGCCATTGGTGGCGCTCAATTGCGCATCCATTCCCGAAACCCTCATCGAAAGCGAGCTGTTCGGCTACAGCCGCGGGGCGTTTTCGGGTGCTCTGCCGGGCGGCAAGAAAGGCAAGGTTCAGCAAGCCGATGGCGGCGTGCTGTTTCTCGATGAAATCGGCGACATGCCCCTGGAACAACAGACGCGCCTGCTACGGGTGATTGCCGAACGTGAGGTGACGCCCCTGGGTGCCGAGCGCAGCATCCCGGTCAACTTCGCACTGGTCTGCGCGACGCACCAGGACCTCTCGGCGCGTGTTGCCGAGGGCAGTTTCCGCGAGGACCTGTTCTATCGCATCGCCACAGGCGTAGTGCAGTTACCGCCGCTGCGCGAGCGTCAGGACCGTGGTGAGCTGCTGTGCAACATGGTGGCCCATGAGCTTCCAGGCTGTGACCCTCGCCAGGTACTGGCGCAGGTGTGGAGTTTGCTGATGGCCCATACCTGGCCTGGGAATCTGCGCCAGATGCGGGCGGTCGTGCGCTACGCCTGCGCAGTGATGGAAGGCCCGCGTATGCTGCACAGCGACCTGCCGCTGGACGTTCTCGAGCAGTGCCAGGCCCCGGCTGCGTTGCCTGCCAACATCACACCCATCCGCCGGGCGGCCCCGTTAGGCGATGAGCGCAGTGACGTGTTGCACGCTTTGCAGAGCTGCCACTGGAACATGTCGGCGGCGGCCCGCGCTCTGGGGATTTGCCGGCCCTCGTTGTACCGGGTGATGCGCCGGCTGGACATTCCCCCGCTCAAGGAGCAATTAGCGCTCGGCGCCTGCGGCACCGCCTGATGCCCTGACCCTCCAACACCTTTGACGACCGCCTGCTGCCAATGAGCAGGCGCGCCTGGCTGCGGCCACTTTCGATGGATGACGATCATGAGCACTCCCGTTGTGCATGCTGCACTCAATTTCACCCTGACCGGCCGCACGGCCCTGGTAACGGGCGCTGCCCGTGGCATTGGCCATGCGATCGCCATGGCACTGGGCCAGGCCGGTGCACGAGTAGGGGTGTGCGATTTGGATGCCGAGGCGGCCGAGGCGGCTGCGGCTCGGTTGCGAGAAGTCGGGATCGAGGCTGTTGGGGTGGGAGCGGATGTTGCCGATGAGGCCCAGGTGCAGGCTATGGTGGGCCAGGTGCAAGCTATGTTGGGAGGGGTCGACATCCTGGTGAACAACGCAGGGATCGTTTCGACCGGCCCCTTGCTGGAGGTCACCACTGCGGAATGGAACCGGGTAATGGCCATTGACCTGAACAGCGTGTTTTTCTGCGCCAAGGCCGTGCTGCCGGGCATGATGGCGCGCCAGAGTGGGCGCATCATCAATATCGCGTCGGTGGCAGGCAAGCGTGGGGGGGGCTTGCTGGGCAATAGCTGCTACGCGGCAGCCAAGGGCGCGGTGATCGCGTTGACCAAAGGGCTGGCGCGAGAAGCCGGCCCCTATGCCATCACCGTCAATGCCGTGTCGCCGGCGCTGACCGACACCGAGATGACCAGCGCGCTAGCGCCTCAGGCCAGGGCCGAAGTGCTCGCACAGATGCCGCTTGGCCGCGCCGGCACGCCGCGCGACATCGCCGCCGCCGTATGCTTCCTGGCCTCGCGGGAGGCCGGGTTCGTGACCGGCGAGATCATGGACGTCGATGGCGGGTTCATGCGCGACTGATGCCATCTGGCCAGGGCACAGGCTGATTCAGCTCCCACCCCATATACCCTTCCCGGGCAAGCGAGCGCGATCGTGGGGCAGGCTGAAGTCCAACAGCGGCCCCTTTGGCACGATCCCGTTGGGGTTGATGGTGGTGTGGCTGAGGTAGTAGTGGTTCTGGATGTGCTGCATGTTTACCGTGTCGGCTACCCCTGGCCATTGGTACAACTCCCGCAGCCAGTGGGTCAGGTTGGGGTAGTCGCTCAGACGGCGCAGGTTGCACTTGAAATGGCCGTGGTAAACGGCATCGAAGCGTACCGCCGTGGTGAACAGGCGTACGTCGGCCTCGGTGAGGTACTCGCCTGCCAGGTAGCGATGTCGGCTGAGCACGTCTTCGAGGTGATCCCACTCGCTGAACACCTCGTCGAAGGCCGCTTCGTAGGCCTGCTGTGTCGTCGCGAAGCCGGCGCGGTAGACGCCGTTGTTGATCGCCGGGTAAATGCGTTCGTTCAAGGCGTCGATGTCCGCTCGCAACGGCTGCGGGTAGAAGTCGAGCAGGTTGCCGGTCAGCGAATTGAAGTCATGGTTGAACATCCGCACGATCTGCGCCGACTCGTTATTGACGATGCGGTTTTCGTGCTTGTCCCACAGCACCGGCACCGTCACGCGGCCAGTGTAATGGGGATCGTCCTGGGTGTAGCGCTGGTGCATGTACTTGAGCCCATCGAGGTGATCGCCGGATGAGCCGTTCTGGCGGTCGAAGGTCCAGCCGTCACCTTGCATCAGCCAGCTGACCACCGAGACGTCGATCAGCGGCTCAAGGCCTTTGAGCGCGCGCATGATCAGGGTGCGATGCGCCCAGGGGCAGGCCAGCGAAACGTACAGGTGGTAACGACCCGACTCGGCGGCAGGCAGCGGGTTGCGCCGCTGCGAGTCTTCACGCTTGAACGCGCCGTCCTTGCCGTTTTCATACCACTGGTCATGCCAGCGACCGTCGACCAACAGGCCCATGATGAGCTCCTTAACAAAAGCGATTTGTCGTTGGAGCTCAGTCTAGAGAAAGACGTTCGAACCAATAGCGCAAAGAGTGGGGCGGTATGATCGGTTAAATCGATCGATCGCGATCAGCCCACCACCCTTGCGCGTGGGCAAACGCCTGCTCGCGGTCTTGCCCCAACCCGCGAAGCGCCAGCGCCATTGTGGCCAGCACCGCTTTTTGGGCATAGCTGTCTTCGACTTCACCACGCCAGAAGGCCAGCACGTGCTCGGGCTCAAGCGATGCCGGCTTGACGTGCCGACGCTCGCTCAGCGCAGGCCATTCTTCGTCCCAGGCCTTACCGTCAGTGGTGCCGTAGAGATGGCTGATGACATCCGGGTTGATCTCGATTTCGCCACCGTCACCTTTGATCACTACCGCATGATCGCCCAACAACCGACTGGCCTCGCGGTGTACGGCCTGGTAACCCGGGTGGAAGATGCTCTGCAGGCCACAGCGTGCGCCGAGCGGGTTCAGCACCCGTGCGAGGGAATGGATCGGCGAGCGCAGGCCCAGGGTGTTACGCAGGTCGATCATGCGCTGAAGTTGAGGCGCCCAGTCCTGCAGTGGGAAAAAAGCCAGGTGGTGATGGTCCAGGGCCTCACTGACAGCCTGCCAATCGCGGCACAGGGGAATGTGCAACAGCGCGAGCAGTTGCTCGCTGTACAGGCGGCCTGCGGTGTGCGCGCCGCCACCGTGCATCAGAATACGCACCCCATTGCCGGCCAAACACTTGGCTGCCAACAGGTACCACGGCAAATGGCGCTTCTTGCCGGCATAGCTCGGCCAGTCGATGTCCACTGCAATGGCAGGCGCTTGCAGGTGCGCGCGCAGCGCTTCGGTGAAGCCGGCGAGCTCTTCTGCGCTTTCTTCCTTGTGCCTTAGCAGCATGAGGAAGGCGCCCAGCTGCGCGTCTTCGACTTTACCTTCCAGCAGCAAAGCCATGGCGGCGCGGGCTTCTTCGCGTGTCAGGCCGCGCGCGCCACGCTTGCCTTTGCCAAGGATGCGTACGTACTCGGCGAAGGGGTGTTCAGCGGGGGTTTCCAGGGTCAGTGGGCGAGGGCTGGTCATATGCAATTGGTCGGCTTGGGCAGGCCCGCCAGCTTGGCGGCAAGTTTGGCGGGAGTGCCATTGAACAGGCGATTCAGATGGGCGCTGTTGCCCTTTTCCGGGCCCAGCTTGAGCGCTGCGTATTTGATCAGCGGGCGCGTGGCGGGCGAGAGCTGGTACTCCTGGTAGAACGTGCGCAGCAATGACAGGATTTCCCAGTGGTCAGGCGTCAGGGCAATACCTTCGTGGGTGGCCAAGCCTTGCGCGGTGGCCGGTGACCAGTCCTCAAGGTTGACCAGAAAGCCGTCCTTGTCCAGGGCAATGGCATTGCCTTCGATATCGAGCGTGTTCATAACCAGCTGTTGACCTTGTCATGGTGCAGGGACAGCGCAACGAAGCCTGGGTAGTCGACCGTCGTTGCCAGCGAGGAAGAGATGGCCCTGGCTTGCATGTCTTCTTCCAGGGCATAGAGGCGACCGACCAACTCGGCCTGCTCTAGCAGACGCAAAGGCTCGCTGCCCGAGAGCAGGGCGTAGACCGCATCGCCACACAGCAGTACGGCGTCTTCGCTGCCCAGCAAGCGCAGGCAGCTGTGAAGGCGTTCGTCACCAAACGGGGAGTGGGCTATTACATGCAGGGTTGTCATCAGAGCGTCACCACTTGGTCGAACTGTGCGATCAATGCCGCAAGCTGCGCATCGTCGAGTACCTCTACCGGCAGGCCAAGGCTTGCGTGGGCCATGCCGCGCCGTGCCAGGCTGTGGCCACAGGCGTACAGCGCGTCCACGCCGAACATGGGCAATGCCTGCAGGTTCGCCGCCAGGTTTTTTTGCTCAAGGGCGGTGGGGTGCTGGTCGCAGGCAAGCTGGAACACGCCATCGTCCAGAAACAACATGCCCAGCGGCAGATCGAAGGCGCCGCCGGCCAGGACGATATCCAGCGCTTCGCGAGCAGACAGCCCGCTCCAGGGCGCCTGGCGACTGATGATCAACATGGACTTGGCCATTCAATCGCCTCCAAAGCAGATCAGCCGGTCGGCCGTTTGCGCGGCTTCATGCAGCTGACCGAGCCCGGACAGTTCATAGGGTTGCTGCAGGTTCACGGCAGGGCGCTGATAGCGGCTGGCTTCGCGTTCGTCCAATACGCCACGGCGCAGGGCAGCGGCGATGCACACCACCGCATCCAGCTGGTTGGCCTGTAGGAACGTGCGCCATTGCTGCGCGATGTCCTGTTCGTCCTGAGGGGCTACCACATTGGATGAAGCACTGTGCACACCGTCCTGGTAGAAGAACAAGCGGGTGATGCCGTGCCCGGCAGCCAACGCTGCCTCGGCAAAGCGCAGCGCCCGGCGGGAAGCGGGCGCCTGTGCGGGGGAAAACACCGCGATAGCGAATTTCATGGCGAACTCGTGCTATGGAATCGCGCCATGATAAACAAAAAGGCCTGGCTGCTGCAGGCCTGTGGTCGTCAGGCCTTCTCCCTGCCCTCGGGCAAGAACCAGTTCAGGACCAAAGCACAGATGCCTCCGGTGGCAACCCCCGACTCCATCACATTGCGAATCGCCGCTGGCATATGGGCGAGGAACTCGGGTACCTGTGCCACGCCTAGGCCCAAGGCCAGCGATACGGCGATGATCAACAGGGCGCGGCGATCGAGGCGGGTGCTGGCCAGGATATTGATACCCGAAGCTGCCACGGCACCGAACATGACCATGGCCGCGCCGCCCAGCACAGGCTCCGGAACCGCCTGGATCACCCCGGCAACGCTGGGGAACAAGCCGAGCAGTATGAGCATCGCCGCAATCCATACGCCGATGTGACGGCTGGCGATACCCGTCAGCTGAATGACCCCGTTGTTCTGGGCGAAGATCGAGCTTGGGAACGTGTTGAACACGCCAGCCAGCAGTGAGTTGGCGCCGTTGACCAGCACGCCGCCCTTGATCCGTTGCATCCACACCGGACCTTCCACGGGCTGGCGCGAGACCTTGCTGGTGGCCGTCACATCACCGATGGCCTCCAGAGAGGTCACCAGGTAGATCACCAGCATCGGGATGAACAGTGCCCAGGAAAAACCGAGGCCAAAGTGCAAAGGTGTCGGCACTTGGAAGAGCGCGGCCTCATGCATGCCGGTAAAGTCCAGGCGGCCCAGGTAGCCGGCCAGGGCATAGCCCGCCGCCAGTGCGATGACGATGGCGCAACTGCGCAGCCAGACCACCGGTATGCGGTTGAGGATGACGATGATTGCCAACACCACGCCTGACAGCAGCAGGTTCTCGCCGTTGGCAAAGGTCCCGTTGGCCATGGCGCCAAAACCACCGCCCATGCTGATCAGGCCGACCTTGATCAGGGTCAGGCCAATCATCAGCACAACAATACCGGTCACCAGCGGGGTGATCAGCCGTTTGACGAAAGGCAAGATGCGCGAGACGCCCATCTCGACGAAAGAGCCTGCAATCACCACGCCGAAGATGGCGGCCATGACGCCTTCTACAGGCGTGCCTTGCTTGACCATCAAGGCCCCGCCGGCAATCAGCGGGCCGACGAAGTTGAAGCTGGTGCCTTGCACGATCAGTAGGCCGGCGCCGAAGGGGCCGAAGCGTTTGCACTGGATGAAGGTGGCGATGCCGGAGATGACCAGGGACATGGACACGATCAGGTTGGTATCACGGGCAGAGACGCCCAACGCCTGGCAGATCAGCAGGCCAGGAGTGACGATGGGCACAATGATTGCCAGCAGGTGTTGCAGCGCTGCCAGCAAGCCGATGAGCAGCCGCGGCTTGTCTTCCAGACCCAGTACCAGTTCGTTGTCAGGCGCTGTCGCACCTGGGCTGTGTTCCTGTGAGCTCATTGCGCAGCGCTGCCCGTCTATAAAAAAGGAGCGCATTCTACGGGCAGAATGGGGAATGCGGTAGGGGAATGCCGGTTAGCCGCCTGTTCGGCGATCATCGCCTTCGTTACCTGACTTTTAAGTCAATAAGTCTGAGCGCAGCCACCGCTTTGCGACTGTGCATGTTCGGTAGAAACGGCAGGGACAAAAAAGCCCGCGTAGGCGGGCTTCTTCACACACGTCGTTGTATCAGTCGTCACGACCCATGATGCCGAACAGCTGCAGCAGGCTGATGAACAGGTTGTAGATCGAAACGTACAAGCTGATGGTCGCCATGATGTAGTTGCGCTCACCACCGTGGATGATGGCGCTGGTCTGGAACAGGATGCACACCGACGAGAACAGCACGAAGCCGGCGCTGATGGCCAGTTGCAGGCCGCTGATCTGGAAGAAGAAGCTGGCCACGACCGCACCCAGCAGGACGAAGAAGCCTGCGGTGATGAAGCCGCTGAGGAAGCTCATGTCCTTGCGGGTGATCAGCACATAGGCCGACAGGCCACCGAACACCAGCGCCGTCATGGCGAAGGCCGAACTGACGACTTCAGCGCCGCCGCTCATGCCCAGGTAGCGGTTGAGGATAGGGCCGAGAATGAAGCCCATGAAACCGGTGAGGGCGAAGGTGGAGACCAGGCCCCATACCGAGTCGCGCAGCTTGGCGGTGAGGAAGAACAGGCCATAGAAGCCGATCAGCACGACGAATACGTTCGGGTACGCGAACCGCATCTGCTGTGAGATGAAGGCCATCAGGCCGCTGAAAGCGAGGGTCAGTGCCAGCAGGCTGTACGTGTTGCGCAGGACCTTGCTGATCTCCTGCTGCTCGACCTGCTGGCCGTGGTGTACGGCATAATCCTGTTCGCGCATGGCGACACTCCTTGGTGAACCTGAGATATGAAACGTCGAAGATGGTAGGAGTCTACCAGAGCTCCTGCAACCCGCGACACAGAGAGTTTGACAGCGTGTTTCATTCCGGTATTATGGCGGCCGCAAAGCAGCTGGAAGCGTGGCCGAGTGGTTTAAGGCAACGGTCTTGAAAACCGTCGATGGGCAACTATCCTAGAGTTCGAATCTCTACGCTTCCGCCACTACTCTCTACAAAAAAGCCCTGACAATTCAGGGCTTTTTTGTGTCCGAACGATTTCCGCCTTTTGCCCAAGCCCTGCTCGTGTCCGTCGTTGCCAATCGCAGTACTTGAGTCACACCTCCCTCGCTCGCACCGATCCTCTCGCCCAAAGGCTACGCAATACCCATCTACTATGGCAGTGTGACTCCCCTCGTCACCTCCACAGGGACCTCCATGCAAACGCGCAAAACCGGTATCCGTGCCCAACAGGCCGACCGCACCCGGGACAACATCCTCAAGGCTGCCGTACAGGTCTTCAGCAGGGAAGGCTTCGCCGGTGGGCGCGTCGAGCAGATTTCCAGCCTGGCGAAATCCAACGACCGAATGATCTACTACTACTTCGGCAACAAGGAAAAGCTGTTCATCAGTGTGCTGGAGCACATCTATGCCAGCTTCAACCAGGCCGAAGCCGGGCTGCAGCTGGACTTGGCCAACCCTGAACAGGCGGTGCGTGCGCTGGTGGCATTCATTTGGGATTATTACGTGCAACACCCCGAATTCGTCACCCTGCTGGCCACTGAGAACCTTCACCAAGGCGAGCATGCGCGCAAGTCGCAAAACCTCAAGGCCTTGTCGGGCGAAGCGGTTGGCGTGCTGCGGCCGATCATCGACGCGGGCCAGGCGAAAGGCCTGTTTCGCGACGACATCGACATCACCCACGCCTACCTGATGATTGCTTCGCTCTGCTATTTCTATAACTCCAACCGCCATACGCTCAGTTCGTTCTTGGCCGTGGACCTGGCAGACCCCAAGGCCAAGGCCGACTGGTTGGCGTTCATCAGTGACCTTGTCCTGCGCGGTCTGCGCCGCTGACCTCAATGGCTGCCTGGGTTGGCGCGAACCTGCGCGGCCGTGGCGGCGAGCCCTTGCCAGGCGGGCTTGTCACCTGCAAAACGCTGGCGCAGGTACGCCGCAAGATCGGCTACCTGTCGGTCCGACAAGCTGTCCTTGAAGCCTGGCATGTAGCCCAGGTCACGGGTGGCGGGGGTAGGGATGCCATGCAGTATCACCCGCAGCAGATTGTCTGGCAGGTCGCTGTGAACGTTGCTGTTCACCGCCATCGACGGGCTGACGCCGAACAGTTTCGGCCCCAGTCCATCGCTGTGGCAGGCCATGCAGGCGCCTTTGAACACGCGTTCGCCATTGCTCAATGAAACGTGTGTTTCAGCCGGCGGCGGTGCCTTGGTCGCCTGCGACTGAGGTTCGCCATCGAGTGAGCCGAGGTAATGGGCGATGGCACGCACGTCGCTTTCCGGCAGCGTCGCCAGCTCGCTGACCACCGGGCCCATGGGGCCGGCCGCCACACCGTGTTTGTCAGAAAATCCGGTACTCAGGTAGTTGAACAACTCGTCTTCGGTCCACGGGGTGGATGATTTACCCAACGCATTGAGGGCCGGTGCTTCCCAGCCATCGACCATCCCGCCGGCCAGGTAGCTGCTGCCAGCTTTCTCGGCGCCCATCAGGTTGCGCGGCGAATGGCACGCCGTGCAGTGACCGAGACCGTCGACAAGGTAGGCGCCGCGGTTCCACTGATCGCTGCGCTGCGGGTCGGCCTGATATTCACCGCGCTGCAGAAACAGGGCGTTCCAGCCAGCCATCAGCGGTCGCTGGTTGAACGGGAAGCGCATCTGGTTGGCGGGCGCTTGCTGGCGTACCGGGGTCTGCGACATCAGGTAGGCATACAGCGCTTGCATGTCGGCGTCGTTGATGACGCGGAACGAGGTGTAGGGAAACGCGGGGTACAGGTGACGGCCGTCACGGCTGATGCCTTCGCGCATGGCCCGTTCGAAGGCGGCGAATGACCAGCGGCCAATGCCGGTTTCCGGATCGGGCGTGATGTTGGTGGTGTGGAGCGTGCCGAAGGGCGTGTGCATGGCCAACCCGCCGGCATTGGCCTTGCCGCCGCTGACGGTATGGCACACGGCGCAGTCGCCGGCCGCTGCCACCTGGCGCCCGCGTTCGAGCATCGCGGCGCTCCAGCTGCCAGCACCGGGCGGCGTAACCGGTGCGATTTCACTGCGCCAGGGCAGGGCGGTGGCAAGCATGCCCAAGGCTGCGCCCAACACCCCAGCCAGACCGCCGAACCACCACTTTGAGCGTTTGCTTGCAGGCTGCGCCGGGGCCGAGGGCCCAGGCCCCTGGTCATTGGCGCCAAGGGCGGCGCGCACCCGTTCGGCCGTGATCGGCAGCTCGCGAAAGCGGATGCCGGTGGCATCGAAGATGGCGTTGGCAATGGCAGCGGCGCTGGGTACCGAAGCGGATTCGCCGCTGCCCATCGGTGCTTCGTGCTGACGCGGCAGCATCATCACGTCGATGGCAGGCAGCTCGGGGAAGGTCAGGATCGGGTAGCCGCCCCATTCCTTGCTGGCCACGGTCGACGCTTCGAAGCTGACTTGCTCCTTGAGTACGCGGCTGGTGGACTGAATGACATTGCCGTGGATCTGGTGGCGCACGCCCTCGGGGTTGACCATCATCCCGGCGTCATGCCCGATCACCACGCGGGTGACGGCGACTTCACCGGTACGCCGGTCAACGGCCACGTCAGCCACCCACGCCGCCCATGCGGCGCCAAAGCCTGGGAATTTACTGTGGATGTAGCGCGCATAGGCAAAGCCGCGCCCGCGCAGTACGTCACCTTCGCCCTGGCTCTGCATGGGCTGGGTATGCGGCTGCCAGTCGGCGCGGGCGGCGGTGGCCTTGACCAGGTCGATGGCACGCGGGTCGGACAAGTGCTTGAGCCGATATTCCACCGGATCGACACCCGCTGCGAACGCCAGCTCATCGATGTACGATTCGTGGGCAAAGCTGTTGGGCATGGCCGACACACCGCGCATCCACGAAGCGCGCACCAACGGCGTCATGTCGTTGATGGTCACGCGCATGTGTTCGTAGTCATACGGTGGAATCGACGTGCGGTCGCCCATTTCGAACAAGGCCGGTACCGGCTCCACCGCGCCAGTGAGCAGCAGGGCCAGGGTCGGCGCGCCGTTGGACGGATAGCTGGTCTGGAAGTCATAGGCAGCCACGCTGCCATCTTCGTTCAGGCCGCCGTCGATCTCCATCAATTGTGCAGTGCCTTTGGGTTCCCAGGCGTGTTCCTGCTCGCGGGTCAGCTGTACCCGCACGGGGCGTAGCACAGCACGCGACAGCAGCACGGCGTCGGCGCAGACATCGTCGGCGCAGTTACGGCCGTAGCAACCGGCAGCCTCCATGCGGATGATTTCGATGCGCTCCTCGCCGCAGGCCAGCAGCCAGGCCAGATCAGCGCGCAGCAGGTGTGGGTTTTGGGTGCCAGACCACACGCGGATCTGCCCAGGCGTGTAGTCGGCCAGCGCGCATGATGGGCCAATCGAAGCATGCAGCTGATACGGCCATAGATAGGTACGGCTCAGGCGCTGACTGGCATTGGCAAGGCCTGCATCGACATCGCCCTGGTCCAGCACCGTGCGCTGGACCCTCGGGTTGTCGCGGATGGCCTGGGCCACATCGCTCAGGTCGGGCAGCTTGCCGGTAAAGGGCTTCCAGCTGATTTTCAGGTCTTGCGCGGCACGAATGGCCTGCTCCTCGCGCTCGGCAACCACGCCGACGAAATCGCGGATCACGACCACGGCCACGACGCCGGGTACGTGGGCGATGGATGACTCATCGACGGCCAGCAGGCTGTTGCCAACGAAGTCGCCGCTGTCATGGCCAGCATAGGGCGGACGGATCACTCGCCCGTGCAGCATGTCGGGCAGGCGCATGTCGTGAACGTAGGTCAGTTCACCCGTGGCCTTGCCGGGAATGTCCACGCGGGCAGTGCTGCGCCCGACCAAGGTGTAGTCTTCAATGGGCTTGAGCGGCGCATCCTCGGCAATGTGCAGTTGCTGGTTTTCCCCTTTTACCAGTTCGGCATAACTCAGTGCAGTGCCGTCGTCGGTGAGGACCGTGCCTTCTTCGATGCGCAGCGACTCGGGCTCGCACCCAAGGCGCAGTGCCGCCCGTTGCAGCAAATGACGGCGCGCAGTCGCCGCAGCCTTGCGCAACGGCACGGCTGAAATCTGCAGGGTGGCGCTGGCGATGGTCGCGCCTTGGTTGGGCGCCCGCTCGGTGTCGCCCAGCACCATGTGCACCTGGTCCATGCGCAGGTTCAACTCTTCGGCGACGATCTGCGCCAGCGAGGTGCGGATACCGGTACCCAGGTCAACGTGACCATTGAAGGCATAGACCCTGCCGTCGTCACAGACGGCGATGAACAGCGCCAGTTCGCGCTCCCGGGGCTCGGGCGTCACACCCTTGGCCACCGGACCGGAAGGCGGTGTGATCTGATCGACGATCAGCAGCACCCCAGTCTTGGCCAGCAGTTGGTCACGGCTGGGCACCTGTTGCGAGTGGTTCATGCTTTTCTCCGGGTGTCGGCGGCGCGGCGCACGGCGCGCAGGATTTCGACGTGAGTGCCGCAGCGGCACAGGTTGCCGGACAGTTCGTTGCGAATCTGTTCGTCGCTCGGCTGGGGGATTCGATCGAGCAGGGCCGTGGCGGTCATGATCATGCCGTTCATGCAATAGCCGCATTGGGCTGCCTGCTCGTCGATGAACGCCTGCTGCACAGGGTGCGGCGCACGCTTGCAGCCCAGCCCTTCAAGGGTGGTGATCTCCCGGCCGACGGCTCCGGCCAGGGGGATGATGCAGGAGCGGGCGGCCACGCCGTCGATGATCACCGTACATGCCCCGCACTCACCCAGGCCGCAGCCGTACTTGGGGCCGTTCAGGCACAGGTCGTTGCGCAGGATCAGCAGCAAGGGCGTTTCAGGCAGGGCGTCGACTTCGAACGACTGGCCGTTGACCCGCACGGAGAGGGTTGTTTGCATGGTGGGCTCATCTCTGGAGGTGACTTGCGCTACCGAAGCACCCACAGGGTGCGTGCATTTCGGTAAGTACTCACTACATGAAATGAGCGAGCAAGAAGCAGGCCAGGCATTCGGATGAGCAGGGCATGAAAAATGAGCTCACCGAATCGGTGGCTCAGGCAGGGCGCGCGAAGGGGTGTCCAGCAGTGGTGTGGCTCAGGCCGCGCCGTCGTCGCTGTCGATCATCTTGCGCAGCAGGTACAAGATGGCGACGCGCTCAGCGGCATTGAGGCTGCCCATGCTCAGTTCACTGATCTGCCGGGCGCAGGGAATCATCGCATCGAGCAAGGCCGCGCCACTGTCGGTGAGCGTGACGATCACCTTGCGCCGGTCTCCCGGGTCTGGCGAGAGCTGCACCAGTTCACGTGCTTTCAGACGCTCGACGATCCCGCGGATGGTCGCCTGGTCCACGGCCGTTGCCTTGATCAACTCGGCCTGAGAGCTGGGGCCATGATCGCGCAGGGCGCACAGGGTGACGAATTGAATGGAGGTCAACTGTGGGTCGCAAGCCTGCTGCTGGAAGATCGCCGTGTGCCGCTGGTAAGCCTTGCGCAGCAAGTGACCCACCTGTTCGGTAACGTCGTAGGGGGCGGTGTCGTGTGGGGCGCTGTTGGGGGGAGTCGTGTTCGGCATGAGAGGCTTTGGGCTGGTGGAAAGGAGCTGGCCGGCCGCCAATAGCGGAGCGCCCGGCCAGTATAACCGTTATCGCGCCAGCGATTGCTGGGGCGCGACCACGTCCCCGGCCATGACCACGGCCTGATTGTCCAGGTAGATATCGCAGTTGCGCAGCGGGATGTCCAGGTGGCAAGGGGTCTTGCGCTTGCCGCCCACTTCGGTGTTCGGGCCTGTGGAGAACAGGAAGTTGCCGTAAAACGCGCGGGCATCCATGCACATCCCGTCGTTGCGGTCGTGCAAGCCCATGGCAGTCCACTGGGCGCGCGGTTGCAAGCCCCAGCCGATGTGCGAGATGCCGTAAACCTCAGGGTCGTTGAAGTACTTGAGGTAGTCGCGCAGGTACTCGGCCTCGAAACCGCCATGAATGCCGGTGATGAAGCCCTTTTCGATTTCGAGCGTAATGCGCTCGCGGCAATAGTTCTTGAACGGCAGGATGATGTCGCCTACATCCAGGACCAGCGTGCCCTCGGCGCTGTCCTCGTTTGGCCAGGTGAACAGAAATCCACTGGGCCAGTGGTCCCAGCGCCCCGGCTCGTCGGCGTAGCCGTACTCGGTGACTGCCGGGTACTGGCCGAGCGGGGCATGGAAGTCGCTGCCAGCCTTGGACCGCACATGCATGCTGCGCGCCTGCTTGAGCAGGGTTTCGGCAGCCAGTACCCGGCGCTTGTCGTCCTCGTTGGGCAGCATGCGCGCCAGCACTTCCGGAGGTTCCACCGCCAGCAGAATGCGGGTGCCGGTCTTGAGAATCTGCTCCTGCTCGGGGGAGTGCAGAAGCATCATCGTGTCGACGATCAGGTCGGCGGCTTCCAGTGCGCGCTGCGCCGCCAGATTGCCGGTAAGTGCCGTGTCCCCGCAGTAGGCGGTCATGTCCCGGCCCATGGCGGTCGGGTGATTGAACGCCGGCAGTTCCACGGCGTAGACCTTCGCCCCTAGTCGCTGCGCTGCTTCCATCGCGGCGTTGACCGTGCGCGGATCGGAGTAATGGCTCTTGAGGACGGCCACGCTCTGGGTGTCGTCCACACGGGACAGCTTCAGTACGTGCTCGAACATCTGGGTCAGTTGTGCATTGCTCACCGGCATTGTGGGTTCTCCTGGGTGGCCTCTGGCGGCATCAAGCGGTGCACCATCGCAGTGCTTGGCGCTTTATCTTGGCGCACAAGAAACAGTGTGTACGCCATAACCTGAGCGATAAGAGCGCATTCATTCGATCAACGCAAGTGATCTTTGAGACGTTACCAAACAACTCATCTCCCAGTTATGCGGTAACAAACGGCCATGTTGCCGTTCGATCACCTGTTTGAAAATATTTTAGCAAGGCTATTCCTAAGAGCCATTTAAAGTGTATACGCTGTAAATGACTCGCGGCCATGCCGCTTGCCACACATCAGAACAACAGGAGACTCTCCATGCGGGGAAGCCAAAAAATCGCAATCGTCGGCGCGGGTTTGGGTGGGGCGGCAGCAGCAACGTTGCTGCAGCAGGCCGGCTTCGATGTCGAGGTGTACGAACAGGCCCCGGCGTTCACCCGCCTGGGTGCCGGGATCCACATCGGCCCCAACGTCATGAAGATCTTTCGGCGCATGGGGCTGGAGCAGAAGCTGGAACTCATGGGTTCGCACCCGGACTTCTGGTTCAGCCGCGACGGCCAGAGCGGCGATTACCTCTCGCGCATCCCACTGGGTGAGCATGCTCGCCGCGAATACGGTGCGGCCTACATCACCATCCACCGGGGTGACTTGCATGCGCTGCAGATCGATGCCATCAAGCCGGGTACCGTGCACTTCGGCAAACGCCTGGAAAAGATCATCGATGAGGGTGATCAGGTGCGTCTGGACTTCGCCGATGGCACCCACACGGTCGCCGACATCGTCATAGGGGCCGACGGCATCCACTCCAAGATCCGCGAAGAATTGCTCGGTGCCGAAGCGCCGAACTACAGCGGCTGGGTGGCGCACCGTGCGCTGATCCGTGGGGTAAACCTGGCGCAGCATGCCGACGCATTCGAGCCCTGCGTCAAGTGGTGGTCCGAAGACCGGCACATGATGGTCTACTACACCACGGCCAAGCGCGACGAATACTACTTCGTGACCGGTGTGCCCCACGAGGCGTGGGACTTCCAGGGCGCCTACGTGGACAGCAGCCAGGAAGAAATGCGCGCTGCCTTCGAGGGCTATCACCCCACCGTCCAGAAGCTGATCGACGCCACCGAATCGATCACCAAGTGGCCGCTGCGCAATCGCAACCCGCTGCCGCTGTGGAGCCGTGGGCGTCTGGTGATGCTCGGTGACGCCTGTCATCCGATGAAACCGCACATGGCGCAGGGCGCCTGCATGGCCATCGAGGATGCGGCCATGTTGACGCGCTGCCTGCAGGAGACCGGTCTGTCGGACCACCGCACCGCCTTTGCCCTGTACGAGGCCAACCGTAAAGAGCGAGCCTCCCAGGTGCAGTCGGTATCCAACGCCAACACCTGGCTCTATACGCAGGAGGATCCAGCCTGGGTATACGGCTATGACCTGTACGGTCAGCCGCTCAAGAGCGGGGAGGCCGCATGACTACCTTCGTGACTGGCGGCCATGTGAACGCCAATGGTATCCGCCAGCATTACCTGCGCTATGGCGGTAAGGGGCATGCGCTGATCGTGGTGCCAGGGATCACCAGCCCGGCGATTACCTGGGGGTTCGTCGCCGAGCGCCTTGGCCAGCACTTCGATACTTACGTGCTGGATGTGCGCGGGCGTGGTTTGTCATCAAGCGGCCCCGATCTGGACTACGCCACCGATGCCTGTGCCGCCGACATTCCCGCCTTTGCCGCCGCGCTGGGGCTGGACAGTTATCACTTGGTTGGGCACTCGATGGGCGCACGGTTCGCGATTCGTGCCGCTGCCAACGGCGCGCCAGGCTTGCAGAAGCTGGTGCTGGTCGACCCGCCGGTATCCGGGCCAGGGCGCCGCGCCTACCCAAGCAAGCTGCCCTGGTATGTCGATTCCATTCGCCAGGCCAGCATGGGTATGAGTGGCGAGGACATGCGCACCTATTGCGCCACCTGGAGCGACGAGCAGTTGGCGCTGAGGGCCGAGTGGCTGCACACCTGTTACGAGCCTGCGATCGTGCGGGCCTTCGATGACTTCCACGAGGTAGACATCCATCAGTACCTGCCCGCTGTACGCCAGCCGGCGTTGTTGATGGTGGCTGGGCGTGGCGGGGTAATCGAGCCGTGCGACATCGCCGAAATCCGTGAGCTCAAGCCTGACATTCAGGTCGTACAGGTTGCCAACGCTGGGCACATGATTCCTTGGGACGACCTCGATGGTTTCTTTGCTGCATTCGGCCTCTTCCTCGATCGATCCCTTGCCTGAAGGAGCACGAGACATGACCAAGCTATACCGCATCGGCCAGATCGTGCCGAGTTCCAACACCACCATGGAAACCGAGATACCGGCGATGCTCAGCGCGCGCCAAGCCATCCGCCCGGAGCGCTTCACCTTTCATTCCAGCCGCATGCGCATGAAGCAGGTGAGAAAGGAAGAACTGGCGGCCATGGATGCCGAGTCCGACCGCTGCGCGGTGGAGCTGTCCGATGCCAGGGTCGATGTACTGGGCTACGCCTGCCTGGTGGCGATCATGGCCATGGGCCTGGGCTATCACCGGCAATCCGAACAGCGCCTCAGGCAGGCGACTGCCGATAATGATGCACTGGCGCCGGTCATCACCAGTGCCGGAGCGCTGGTCGAAGCCTTGCATGTGATGAAGGCCAAGCGCATCGCCATCGTCGCCCCGTACATGAAGCCGCTGACCGAGCTTGTGGTGAACTATATCCGCGAAGAAGGCTTCGAGGTTCAAGACTGGCGTGCCCTGGAGATTCCCGACAACCTGGCCGTGGCCCGTCACGACCCCGCCAACCTGCCCGGTATCGTCGCCGGCATGAACCTTGAAGGGGTGGATGTGGTGGTCTTGTCGGCCTGCGTGCAGATGCAGTCGTTGCCGGCCGTGGCCAAAGTCGAGGCGCAGACCGGCAAGCCTGTGGTCACCGCTGCCATCGCTACCACCTACGCCATGCTCAAGGCGCTGGACCTCGAGGCGGTGGTGCCAGGTGCCGGCGCCTTGCTGTCGGGCGCTTATTGAAATCGGGAGGTAGACATGAGCGAGGCACAAAGTGCTCGGGACAACTATCAGGGTGTATGGGGGCAGCGTATCGGTTTTGGTCGCGCACCGGCGCTGCTGATGATCGACTTCATGCAGGGCTATACCACGCCGGGGGCTGCGCTGTACGCCCCAGGCGTCGTCACGGCAGTGGCGCAGGCCGCGGACCTGCTGGCGCTAGCCCGCGATTGCGGCATCCTGGTGGTGCATACCAACATCCGCTACCAACCCCCGCATTTTGTCGATGGCGGGGTATGGGTGCGCAAGGCGCCGGTGATGAAGGACATGGTCGAGGGTAACCCCTTGGCGGCGTTCTGCGAGGCCGTTGCCCCACAGCCGGAGGAGGTGGTGCTGAGCAAGCAGTACGCCAGCGCTTTCTTCGGCACCAGCCTGGCGCCGCTGCTGCACGCCCAAGGAGTGGACACCGTGGTCTTGGCCGGCTGCTCCACCAGCGGGTGCATCCGCGCCAGCGCGGTAGATGCGATGCAGCATGGCTTTCGAACCATCGTGGTGCGCGAATGTGTGGGTGATCGCCATGACGACCCGCACCACGCCAACCTGTTCGACATCGACAGTAAGTACGGCGATGTGGTTTCCCGCCAGGAAGCGATGGCGCAATTCAGGCAATTGACCGGCTGACACCGGCAGGCGCCTACCCAATAACAATCAAGGAACGGTGCCGGAAGCACGTTCATGACCGCCTGCTGTCCGGGCGGTCGCCCCGCAGGAGCACTCGGGGTTTTTCAGGCGTGGCCTGGGCATGTCGCGTGTAGCGTGCGACGGTCCTTGTGCGTCGAAAACTGCTGGCCTTAAAAACAACCACAAAGTCGCCCGCCAGGAGACAGGAAATGCCAATTGCGAATGCAACCACGGTCCATAGCGACATTGATCAGGGCACCAAAGCGCTGTACAGCAAGATCACCTGGAGGCTCATTCCCTTCCTGTGCTTTTGCTACCTTGCCGCCTACCTGGACCGTATCAACGTCGGCTTCGCCAAACTGCAGATGCTCGAAGATCTGCAGTTCAGCACCGCCGCCTATGGCCTGGGTGCCGGGCTGTTCTTCGTCGGCTACATCATTTTCGAAGTGCCCAGCAACCTGATTCTGCAGCGCGTCGGTGCCAAGCTGTGGATCGCCCGCATCATGATCACCTGGGGCCTGTTGTCGGCGTGCACCATGTTCGTCAGCACCACCACCCAGTTCTACATCCTGCGGTTTCTGCTCGGCGCGGCCGAAGCAGGGTTTTTGCCAGGGGTACTGTTCTACCTGACCATGTGGTACCCCACTTACCGACGCGGGCGCATCATCGCCCTGTTCATGATCGGGCTGCCGCTGTCGAGCGTGATCGGTGGGCCTATCTCGGGGTGGATCATGGGGCACTTCGATCAGGTCCACGGCCTGCATGGCTGGCAGTGGCTGTTCCTGCTGGAGGCGATCCCCAGCGTGCTGCTCGGCATTCTGACCTTCTGGGCCTTGCCCAATCACTTCCAGCAGGCCAAGTGGTTGTCGAGCCAAGACAAGGCTCAGCTGGCAGCAGACCTTGCCGCCGACGATGCAGAGGGCAAGGACAGCAAGCACAGTTTCCGTGACGGGTTCTTCAACCTCAAGGTGTGGATGCTTGGCGGTATCGATTTCTCGATCCTGCTCAGCGCCTACGCGATGGGCTTCTGGATGCCGACCTTCATCCGCGATGCAGGGGTGAGCGACACGTTCCACATCGGCTTGCTCACTGCCATCCCGAGCCTCGCCGCACTGGCCGGCATGCTGATGATCGGCGCCAGCTCCGACCGTCACCGTGAGCGTCGTTGGCACATCATCGTCCCCTTCATCGTCGGCGCCATCGCCATGGCCAGCAGCACCTTGTTCAGCCAGAACCTGGTCATGACTGTATTGCTGTTCGCAGTCGCCTCGGCCGCGATCATTGGTGCGGTGCCGGTGTTCTTCAGCCTGCCGGCGACCTTCCTGAAAGGAACGGCAGCCGCCACCGGTTTTGCCTTGGCCTGTTCGGTGGCCAACATTGCCGGGCTGGTCAGCAACTCGCTGATGGGCCTGGTCACTGACTGGACCGGTACTTCCCACGCGGCGCTGTGGGTGTTCGCCGGCTGCTTGCTCCTGAGTTGCTTCCTGGTCATCGCCCTGCCAGCGAAGCTGGTCAACCGCTAGCGGTCCAGCGCTTCACGCCCGGTAGGGCAGGCGGGCCGATGCCGGCCTGCCCACCCATTCTCAATGCAATCTGCACGTCGGCGGGCGTTTGTCTCGCCGGTGGATTGCTGTTGCCCGAATTTCAGGAATCGCCCCATGCACGCTTGCACTGCACCGCGTTTTTTCCCGAAGGCACGCCTGGCTAGCGGCTGCATCGCAGCCGCGCTGTGTACCGAGGCACCGGCTGAAGAGGTCGGTTTCATCGAAGGCGCCCGTGCGACCCTCCAGGCTCGCAATTATTTCTTCAGCCGCGACTACGCCGATATCAAAGGAGCAAGCACCCAATCGCGTACTCAGGAGTGGGCGCAGGGCTTCATCCTCAACGCCAGCTCAGGTTATAGCCAGGGCATCATTGGTGCCGGGGTCGATGTGATCGGCCTGTTGGGTTTCAAACTCGACAGCAGCCCCGAACATGCACGCTCAGGCCTACTGCCAAGCCTTGACAGCGGCACGTCCGCCGACCATTACAGCCGCGTGGGCGCGGCGCTCAAGTTCAAGGTTTCCCAAACCGAATTGAAGGTGGGGGAATTAATGCCCAATCTGCCTGTGTTGCTGTTCAGCGACCTGCGCCTGCTGCCACCGACTTATCAGGGCGCAATGCTGGAGTCACATGAGTTTGCTGGGCTGACGCTCAGTGCCGGCCAATTTCGCTCCACCAGCCTGCGCGACTCGTCCAACAGTCAGAAAATGTATGCGCTGGTCAACGACCCCATCAACCCCGCGCGGCTGGCCCGCTTTACCAGTGACCGCTTCAATTACCTGGGCGCCGACTATGCCTTCAACGACAACCGCTCCAGCGTGGGGGTATGGCAGGCGCAGCTGCAGGACATCTACCAGCAGCGATTCTACAGCCTCAAGCACGCCGAGCCCCTAGGTGACTGGACCTTGGGTGTGAATGCCGGCTATTTCCAGGCCCGCGAGGATGGGCGCAAGCTTGCCGGCAACTATGACAACCATGCGCTGTTCAGCCTGTTCTCGGCGAAAACGGGCGGGCATACGTTTTACGTGGGCTACCAGCAGATAGGCGGGGAGGACGGTTTCATCCAAGTGGGCGCCAACACCAACCCGATGGGTAATACCCTGCCGACCTACGAGTTCTCGGCGCCTGGGGAGCGTTCCTGGCAGGTGCGGCATGACTACAACTTTGCGGCATGGGGGATCCCCGGGCTGACCTCGACATTGCGTTACGTACAAGGCCGGGAGGTCAAAACCGGGCTGGGCTTTGAAGGGCGTGATCGGGAGCGGGATCTGGACCTGGCCTACGTGGTGCAAAGTGGGCCGCTGGAGGGGCTCGGCGTGCGCGTGCGCAATGTGATGGCTCGCTCCAATTACCGAACAGATATCGACGAGAACCGCGTGGTGCTCAGCTATACCATGAAGCTGTTCTAGAGGTTGTAGCGGACACCATCAGGCGAGCACGACGAACGGCCACCTCAGACGTGCACCTGGCCGGCTAAAAGCGACCAGGTGTACAACCCCGCTCAGCTGTAGCGGTTTATGCGATTAATTATCATATGAGGATGATTATGATGTAGATTTGCGCGCACGGATTTTCACGCGCAAGGAGTCAGCTCGCAATGCCCCCGTCCATTTCCCATCCCACTACCTTCACCCTCGGCCTGTACGCTTGCTTAATCTGCCCGCCATCCTTTGCCGATACCCAGGCAAGCCAAGACGGCCCCGTGCTGGAGCTGGGCTCAACCGATGTGATTGCTACCGGCCTTGGCAGCGTCACTGAACGCAGTGGCTCCTACACCACCGGTAGCATGAGCGCAGCCACCCGGTTGAATCTCTCGATCAAGGAGACACCCCAATCGGTCTCGGTCATATCCCGCCAGCAGCTGGACGACTTCCAGCTCAACAGCCTGTCCGAGGCCATGGCTCACGTCACGGGAGTTACGGTGCAACGCAATGACTCGGAGCGACCGAGCTACTATTCGCGTGGTTACGCCATCAACAACTTCCAGATCGATGGCATGCTCAACACGTTCTCGGGGCTCAAGTCCGACTCCGACACCATCATCTACGATCGAATCGAAGTCGTGCGTGGGGCCACAGGCTTGACCACAGGTGCAGGCGATCCCTCGGGCACCATCGCAATGGTTCGCAAGCGCCCTACACACGCGTTGGCGGTAAAGAGTGGTGTAAGTGGTGGCAGTTTCGACAATTACTACAGCTACCTGGACGTGGGTGGCCCGCTGGGCTGGGACGGCCGTCTGCGCGGACGCACCGTGCTGGCGTACCGCGACAACAAGTCGTTCATGGACAAGTATGCCACCCAGCGTGAAGTGGCCTACGGCGTGCTTGAAGCCGACCTGGCCCCAAGCACCGTGCTGGCGGTGGGGTATGACTATCAGAACAAGCATGTGCAAGGGTCATCCTGGGGCACGGTACCGTTCTGGAACGCCGACGGCAGCAAAGCCAACTTGCCCCGTTCCACCAACCTCAGTGCGCCCTGGTCTTCCTGGCCGCTCAAAGACCAGACGGTATTCGCTACCCTCGACCAGTATCTGGCCAACGACTGGGTCATGAAGGTGGCGTATACCCACCGGCAAAGCGACAGCGACGGAAAGGTCTACTATGGGGGCAATGGCTTCCCCGAAGCCGACCGTAGCGGCATGCAGGCCTGGTACTCGCACTTCGGGGGCTCCGAGCAGATGGACGCGTTGGACTTCAACCTCGCGGGCCCTTTCCAGTTGTTCGGCCGCAGCCATGATTTCATGATCGGTTACGGCGAGTCGCGACGGCGCGACAGTGAACCCCACCGCCTTGATCTGCCTGTACCCGACGGTTTCGAGACGATTGCCGATTGGAAGTACATGGGGGCCACCCCTACGTTCTATGACCTCGAAACTGGGCTGGACAGTTCGCGCTCCAGTATTCGTCAGAAGGCCGGCTACATTGCAACACGTCTGAACCCCACGGATCGCCTGCACATCGTGATTGGCAGCCGCTACGGCAGTTGGCAGACGCAACAGTGGGAGTGGGATTACGGTGATGCCCTGCAAGTCACCGATCAGTCCACTACCAAGCAGGTCCAGAATGATCAGTGGACGCCCTATGCCGGCGTACTCTTCGATCTGACCGACCAGTTCACCGCCTATGTCAGTTACACCGATATCTTCAACCCGCAAACCGTGAGAGACGTCAACAAGCAGTACCTGGAGCCCATCGTAGGCAAGGTTTATGAGGTGGGGCTCAAGGGCAGCCTGTTCGCTGACCGCCTGAACCTGAGCACGGCAGTGTTTCGCAGCAAGCAGGACAACGTGGCGGAACAAGACGACTCAGTGCCGCCCAATGGCAACGAAGTATTCTACAAAAGCGGTGGCAAAGGCGTGGTTGTCGAAGGTTTCGAGGCTGAAGTCGCAGGCGAGGTGATGACCGGGTGGCAGATGAGCCTGGGCTACAGCTATACGCATGCTGCCACGGCCGAGAAAAAGCGAAAGAACACCGAACAACCCTTGAACCTGGTGCGCTTGTCCAGCACCTATGCCCTAACACCAGCATTGACCGTAGGGGCAAGCCTGGACTGGCAGAGCGACAATTTCAGGCTGGCGAACCGACCGGTAGGGCGCGACGGTGATCGTATCATCACGGCCAAGGACGAGATCGGCCAGAAGGCATTTTCGGTGGTTGGACTGATGGCGCGCTACCGGATCGATGAGCACCTGACTGCTTCTGTCAACGTCAAGAACCTGTTCGACGAGCATTACTACAACAACGTCGGCTTCTACAACGGCGTGTACCACGGTGAGCCACGTACGATGATGGTCAGCCTGGATTGGAGGCTCTGAGGCGATGACCAGGTTGCGCTGTACACTCGGCCAGTCGGCGGCCATGTGATAGCCCGCAGCGCCCATCACCCGCGCGCTTGGCGAACGGGCGATGGGCGCTTGCTCAGACCAAGCCTTTACTCAGCGGCCTGTTCCACTGCCGGCTCGTCTGCAGCCTCGCCCTGTGCTGCAGGCGCAGCGGTCTGTGCCTTGGCTTGCGCCCGCTTGCGGCGTTCCTGATTACGCTGCTGGGCCGCCTGGCGCTTGGCATGGATCGCCTGGGCGGCGGTCACCACGCCTGCCGGCTCACCGTTAAGGTCCAGGCGCGGGGCGTTTTCCACCATGCTGGTCCAGTAGCGGTTGCCCCGGCACCAGGTGGAAATGCCCAGCTTCAGTTGCTCACGGGTAATGCCCAGCAGCTCCAGGTGTTGCTCGGCATCCTTGAAGATGCCCTCCTTGAGCGGCACTTTCGGCGCAGGGTTGACAGGGAAGGCCAACGGGAAGTGCTTCTGCAGCGGCCAGATGGCGGCCACTGCCGGGTCCAGTTCACGCGGCTTGGTCTTCTGCGGGGGCTTGCGCTTGGCCGGCGCTGGGGCGCTTGCCTGTTGCTGCTCTTTTTCAGCCCGCAGGCGATCCCGTAGCGCTGCCAGTTGTTCAAAGCTCATCGTTCAATTCACTGCTTCAAGGTTGATTGCGTGGTGCAAGGATATGCGATGCAGCCCCGGTGAGCAGCCCAAAAGGCACAAATCGTCGCTTTTTTTACAGAAACCCACGACGGTCTTGCTCCAGGGCAGCGGTATTTGCGTCACACAATGGCGCGAATCCTTGCCCCAGGGGCACGGTGCAAGCTTTCCCGACAGGCCGCTGCTCCTCTGTCATCCAGCCCTAGACCTTGAACTTGGCGACCATCGCGTTCAGGTCCACAGCCAGGCGTGACAACTCCTGGGCGGCGGCGCTGGTCTGGTTCGCGCCGGCCGAGGTCTGCATCGCCAGGTCCCTGATGTTCACCAGGTTTCGATCCACTTCGCGGGCCACCTGGGCCTGCTCTTCGGAGGCGCTGGCGATCACCAGGTTGCGTTGGTTGATGGACGAAATGGCTTCGGCAATCGTGTTCAGGGCCTGGCCTGCGGATTGGGCGATTTCCAGGGTGCCTGACGCCCGCCCTTTGCTGGCGTGCATGGCCCCGACTGCAGACTCGGTGCCCGACTGAATGCCTGTGATCATGCCTTCGATCTCGGCTGTCGATTGCTGGGTTCGGTGCGCCAGCGCCCTGACTTCGTCGGCGACCACGGCAAAACCACGGCCGGCTTCACCGGCGCGCGCGGCCTCGATGGCAGCGTTGAGCGCAAGCAGGTTGGTCTGGCCTGCGATCGAGCCGATGACATCCAGTACCCGGCTGATCTCGTTGGCGCTGGTGGCCAGCTGTTCGATTTCCTGGGAAGTGGTCGTGACATCGCCGACGAGCTGACCAATGGATTGCAGCGCATCATTGACCCGCTGCTGGCCCTCACGGGTGGTCTGGTCTGCACCTTTGGAGGCATCGGCGGTGTTGACGGCATTGCTGGCCACTTCCTCAACCGCTGCGGTCATTTGGTTCACGGCCGTGGCGGCTTGGTCGATTTCGGCGCTTTGCTGATGCAGGCCGCGGCTGGTGTCTTCGGTGACCGTGAACAGCTCTTCGGATGCCGAGGCGAGCTGGTCGGAGGCGGCTGCGATGCCGGCAATCGTCTCGCGCAAGCTGTCTTTCATTCTGGACAAGGCGTGCAGCAACAGCGCGGGTTCGTCGCTACCCGTCACCGTGATGACCTGGTTGAGCTCACCCGAGGCCACCCGCTCGGCAACGGCCACCGCTTCGCTCAAAGGCCGCACGATACTGCGGGTCAGCATGATGGCCAGCGCAATCATCAGTACGATGATGCCCACGATAGTCGCCGTGATAATCGAGAAGGACTGATCATAGGCGTCCGTACTGATCTGGGAGGCGTTGGTTGCGCCGTTGGAATTGTACTGGGTCAGCTCGATCAGCGACTTCATCATTGCGTCGGCATAGTTGGCCAGTTCACCGTTGACCAGGCGGGTCGCTTCTGCAATGTCGTTCCTGCGTACAGCGTCAAGAATTGCGTCCTGCAACCTATGGTAGGTCTCGCTTCTGGCCAGAAATGCGTCGTACAGGGCCCGGTCTCGTTCTTCTGTCGCTGTTGCCTTGTACGTGTTGATTTGTTCCTGGTAGTGCTTGGAGATGTCCGCGATCTTGTCCAATGTCGCGGCCCTGGCGCTGGGGCTTTCTTCCAGAACGCTGCGCAAGGTCAGTGCTCGGGCGCGGCCCAGGTTCATGCTGACCTCGTCCAGCAGCATGATTGACGGTAACCATTCGGTACGCACTTCGTCAGTGGCCTTGTCCATCGTGTGCATGCGGTACAACGATGCCAGCCCCAGGATCAGTACGAGGAGGGCGACCAGCGTAAAGATGACAGCCGCGCGTGTGCCAATTTTCAAGTTCCGAAAATACATGTGTAGCTCCTTGGTGTAGCAATGCTTGCTAGGCTAAGCAAGTCCAGCAGGGTGACCGTGGTAATAAGGCTGCAGCCCTCTCGTTGAAACAGCTATCGGCACCTTAAGCAATAAACTTTAAGAATAAACATAAGCAGTTTACGAACGGCGTAGTTCGCCGCTGGATCGCTCAATTGCCGTGGTTTTCAGCACACCGCGAGCCTGTTCTTATGGTCATTGTGCAGGGTTATTTAGGTAACAATTTATTTCGTATTGATCTGGATCAAGAAAATGCTGATTGGATCGGCCGCAGGTCTTTGAATCGTTCGTCAACATAGGCCTGTTTGAAGGCGCGCGAGTATCGAATGTCAGCTGTGAGCCTTGGAAACAGGCAGCCCCGCCCCTCGTAAGGGCCGAGGCCGCTGGGGCTATTGCAGTGTGTCAGGCTTAAACGCCGCCGGCAGTTGTGCCAGCGTGGTTTCGATTCGCGCTATCGATACCGCCAATGCGCTGGCCTCATCGTACTTGCCTTCGCCTTTGAGCTTGTCTCGCTCGCGGCGCAGGTTCAACAGGGTTTTTTGAAGTCTCAACGCCGGCTCATTGTAGTCGTCCATAGAGTTCTCTTAACGATAGCGTCCTTGCTGTTGTAGGAAAGGCTGACCGTAACAGGTCAGTTCCACCTCATAAACTGATCTTTCATACAGCGAGAACGAAGTCTAAGGAAACCTCCTACATCGCGGGATACATATTCCTACAAAGAGGCTGCGAGGCAGCAACTTCTGCAGCTTCTGCTAGGCTCGAGGGTTTCCGGCCAAGGAGAGGCCTGTGCATTTCATCGTGATCGAGCGGCATCGCAGTGCCTACCGACGCCCTCTGCGTTTCGCTCAAGGCACGCTGCTGGAAGTGGGGCCGCGTTTTGAGAGTGAGCCGGGCATGCAGGACTGGTACCTGTGCAGTTGCACGGGCCAGGAGCCAGGCTGGGTGCCGGAGCAGCTTATCGAGCGCCTGGACTTCAATCAGGGTAGGGCGTTGGATCACTATTGCGCCCACGAGCTGGATGTGGAACCAGGCCAGTTGGTTGAGCGGTTGCGCCTGCTCAACGGCTGGCTATGGTGTCGTCGTCATGGTGATGGGGAGCTGGGGTGGTTACCTGTCGGCAAGCTCCAGCAACTGATGTGAAGGTAAACGACCCCGCGCTACGGTGGACGGCTACGTGGGGCGCCCATTCCTGATCTGATCTGCTTTTTTTCTACAAACCTGAATCTGTAACCATATCAGTGAAGAACGGAAAATAACGTCATTCCGTATCACACTGTCGAGGTTTCAATGAGCAAGCTGGCGCTGTTCCTGGGTGGTTTCCTGCTGTTGACCATCATGATCGGGCTGCTGGGGACCATTCCTCCCAGTTGATCGCATGACCATTTCCCTTTTCAGCCCGCCGGGTTTCCAGTGCCCAGGCGGGCTTGTCGTTTGCGCCGCATTCCAGCGCTATCCCCAGTCAGTCTTCAGGCTCGGCGTTATCACAGCCGCCGATCTGTCCGGCGCATCTGTTCAATGGTCGAAGTGGGATAAGTCGTTCTCCAGGCTGGGAAATCTGTCCACAGAAAAAGTGGGTAGGTCTGTGGATAACGTGCTGTAACCCAAGCCCCCGGCGGGCTCCGTTAAATTGAGCAGAAATTGAGCAACATTTCGTCTGGCTTTTGGACTGCCTAATCGAGCGGAGCCGTCACACATTCTCTTTGCCCAAACCGCCTTATCAACTGGCTTGATGGACCGGCGATGATCTCGAGTTGCCGGGTGAAGCTGCTTGACTTCAGTGAGCGCGCAGCAGAAGCCTCAGATGGCTCGACGCTGCGGCTCAGCTTGCTCCACGCGATTGCGTCCCTTCGCCTTGGCCAGGTAAAGCGCCTTGTCGGCGCTGGCCAGTAGTGTGGTCAGGTCTGGCGTCGGCATGCCTTCGTCGCAGCCTGCCAGACCGATACTGACGGTGATCTGCAAGCGCTGGCCGGCTTGCTCCACCTGAAGGTCCTGAACGGCACGGCGCAGGCGCTCGGCCGTAAATTGCGCCCTGTCCGGTGCAAGCCCTGGCACGATGATCACGAACTCCTCGCCACCCATGCGCGCGAATACTTCGCCGCTGTGTAACTGTTCCTGCAACGCATCGGCGAACTGGCGCAGCACCTGGTCGCCAACGGCGTGCCCGTGGGCATCGTTGATGGACTTGAAGTGATCGATATCCAGCATCATCAGCGTCAGTGGCAGGAATTGCTGATGCTGACGACTCTCCAGCAGCGCGTTTGCACGTCGAGTAAAAGCGCTGCGGCTCAAAGTGCCCGTAAGGTGGTCGGTGGTGGCCTGGTGCGCCAAACGCGCAAGCAGGCTGCGATTGGCCTGGGTCACGCAGGCCACTACCAGCGGCCCCAGTACCAGCATGGCGATGCCCAGGCGCGCCGACATCAGCGCCGTTACACCCGACTCGCTCTGCGGCACGCTGAAGTGCATGAGGCTCTGGGCAACGGCAACGATCAACGTGCTACCGGCTGTCAGCGTCAACAACGAAACCAGGAAGGGCGAGTACGTCCAAGCACACCACAAAAGGGCTGCGATCGGAAACGCGATGGCGCCGGGGCCGCCGAACGCGATGCTGAACGCCAGCGACACCAGCATGACCATCAGGGGCGCAAGGCGAATCCTTTGGCTCCCACCACGCAGCAAGGTACGCGCGGCCGGTGCGGTGAGCATCACCGGCAGCACCAGTACTGCGGTGGAAAACTGCTCGCTGAACCACGCCAGCCACGTGCTGCGCAGGGACTGTTCGAACCAGGGGGCAGCCATCACCGAGGCCAGGCTCGCAGCCACCGAGGCCCCGGCTGCACATGCGCCAAACACACTCAGCACCCCGTGGGGCGTGCGCATGCGCCGATGCAGGCGCGGCAAGCGCGATAGCAATTGCCAAACGGTGACCACGACGCCCATGTTGCACAGGTTGAACCACAGCGCCGGCCCCAGGGCACTCGCACAGAGCAGGTCCGCGCCAACCATGGCCAACCACATCAACACGAAGCCAGCCACAGTTGCCTGGCGTGGATAGCGCAGCAACACGCCTGCCAGTACGGCATTGACTGGCCAGAACAAGGACAGGGATTCGATCGGGCGAGCCAGAATGCCGCCAATGGTAAGCGCGAAGGTCAGGCTGAACAGTGCGGCGTAGGGCAACAAGCGCGATTGGGCTGGAAAAACCATGGGCTCGACCGGCAAGCGGAAACGATATCCAGGACGACCGCTGAACGCACCTGGGGCAATTGCGCATCAGTGTGTTGTTCCGGCTAGTTGATGTCAATCTGCCCAGCTCGAAGCTTTTGCGTATGCCGCCTACTTCACAGCCCGAAGAACCACGGCACCATGACCACCGTGACCCCCATCACCAATAGCGTGAACGGCACCCCTATCTTCACGAAGTCCGCAAATCGGTATTGTCCAGGGCCAAGCACCAGCGTGTTCACCGGCGAAGACACCGGCGTCATGAAGGCCGCCGAGGCCGCCAGCGCCACTGTCATCGCAAAGGGGTAGGGCGACATGCCCAGCTGCGTTGCGGTCGAGATGGCAACCGGTGCCATCAGCACTGCGGTTGCAGTGTTGGAGATAAACAGCCCGATCACTGCCGTGACCGCGAACAGGCAGGCCAGCATGGCGCTGGGCCCGGCGTCGCCCAGCACATTCACCAGCGCCCCGACGGCCAAGTCTATGCCACCGGTTTTCTGCAAGGCTTGGGCAAATGGCAACATGCCTACGATCAGTATCAGGCTTTGCCAATGGATCGAACGGTAGGCGCTGTTCATGTCGATACAACGGCCTGCGCCCATCAACAGGCAACCAATGAACGCTGCCATGACATTGGGCACCGCGCCGCTGACCATCAGGCCAACCATCACCGCGAGGCTCAACAACGCCTGGGGCGCGCGCCGGCGAGCAGGTGCCACCAGGTCGATCTCGGCCAGCAAGCTCAACACCAGAAAATCGCGCGGTTTGCCTTGTAGCTGGCGTACCGCCTTCCACGGCCCGACCACCAGCAGGGTGTCGCCCAGGCGCAGCTTTTCTTCGACCAACTGGTCTTGCACGGCCGCCTGCTCCCGGCGCAAGCCCACCACGTTGAGGTCGTAGCGCGAGCGAAAGCCCAGCTCGAGGATGCTCTTGCCGATCAGTTGCGAGCCCGGTGGCAGGGACACCTCGGCCATGCCTACCTCCTGCGATTGGTCGATGAAGTAGGCGGCCTTGAAGTGCAAGGGTTCCAGTTGCATGGTCTGGCACAGGCTGCGCAAATCGTCGCGGCTGGCAAACAGATCCAGCAGCAGTACATCACCCTGGTGCAGCACGGTATTGGAATCAGGCGAAATGACGCGTGTGGTGAACTTGTGTTGACGTTCGATGCCAATGACATTGGCCCCGTGGCGGGTACGCAGCTCCAGCTCGCCCAGGGTATGGCCGATCAGCGGTGATTGGGGGCGAATGCGCAAGCGACGCTCACGACCATTGAGTTTGTAGTCCAGAACCAGGTCCAGCAAGGTCCGCCGGGTCTCGATACGTCCATCCTTGCGCACCTCGCCATTGAGCCAGTGTCGGGTCAGAAGCATGTAGCCCACACCCAGCACCAGTACCACCAAGCCAAAGGGCGTGAAGCTGAAGAACGAGAAGCCTTGTTCACCATGGCGTACCAGTTCGCTGTGCACCACCACGTTGGGCGGGGTCGCCACCAGGCTGAGCATGCCACTGATCAGGCCGGCAAAACTCAGCGGCATCATCAGGCGGCTGGGCGAGAGTTTCAAACGCGCGGCAATACTCAACACGACCGGTATGAAGATGGCCACTACTCCCGTGGAGCTCATGACCGAGCCCAGGCCGGCCACCGCGACCATCAGCAGTACCAACAGTCGGGCCTCGCTGTTGCCCGCCCGTTCGCTCATCCACTCACCGATGCGATAGGCGATACCGGTGCGCACCAGCCCTTCACCGATGACGAACAGCGCAGCGATCAGCACGACGTTCGGGTCGCTGAAACCTGCGAGCGCCTGTTCGATCGTCAGCACGCCCGACAATGGCAATGCCACGATCACCAGCAGCGCCACGACATCCATGCGTGGACGGTTGATGATGAACAGCACGACGACAATGGCAAGCAGGGCCAGCACCCATGTCAGCTCTAGATTCATCGGGAAAGGTGTTCCTTCACACAGGGCACATGAACGATAGCCGGTAGTGTGCCACCTGAGTGTGAACGAGGTGTTGATGTATTGCAGTGTTTATCGGGGAGGAACGACGCGGGTGCTCGGGCGGGTGTCAGGTACCTGGCACCCGCCCGAGCAATGGATCATTTGGTGCGGATGGCCAGGACCACGCCATTGGTCGTTTGTACGAGGACGTAACGATCGCCCATGCTTACCCAATGGCTTTCCTTCTCCGGTGCCGGCAGGCCTTTGGCTTTCCAGTCCTTGATGGCCTCATTGTCGCGCTTGTATTGATCCGGGGCTTTGTCGCCTTCTTTCAGTTCACGGTTGTGGGTGGCCGAATTCTGCACGCTATCGTCGGTAGACGTCGCTGCAGTGGCGACCATGGGCAGGCAGGGCAGGGCAGCGAGGAGCAGGTAGTGCAGTTTCATGGCGGTTTCCTTGTTGCGTGGTGTTTGTGCTAAGACAGCGAAAGTCGCGCCACAATTCACTCTCGTGCATGCCAGTGCTAGAGTCGCCTCCTTCTTAAATGATTTCGAGGATGGACCATGCGTGTGATTCTGCCCGTGGCCGCAGCCGTGCTGCTGGTCGGTTGTGCTTCTGCGACCATGGATGCGGCCCGTAGCGGCCAACCCACTACGCACATGAATTCGCGCAAGGCGCCTGAACGCGTTGCCCAGTGCATCCAGTACGGGTGGCAGGAAGAGCGTGTGTTCGGCCAGGACGCCAGCGGCTACCTGGAGCCGCGCAAGCAAGGTGGCTTTACCGTCTATACCCGCGAGGCCGAAACGTTCGTCGATGTCTACCCGCAGGACGGCGGTGCGCGTGTCGATTACTACACCCAGAACGACAACGGCGTCTCGTTGCAGCGCCGGGCGGCGGCTGCAACCTGTCTTTGACGGGCAAGGGGCGAGCCAGGGCTTTACACTTTTTAGCATCCGAACGCTGTCAGGTGTGTGGCATCGGCCGCTAGCATGCCCCATTACCCATCAAGGATGTCGCCGTGAACCCTTCATCACAGCTGAACCAAGCCAATTGGGACGAGCGCGCACCGCTGCACGCAGCCTCGCAGGACTACCAGTTCGATCAGTACGTCCAACGCCCTGCGCACCTTTCACAGACTGTTCAGTTCGACCTGCCGATGCTGGGCAATATCGAGGGGCAAAGGGCGGTGCACCTGCAATGTCACATCGGCACCGACACGCTTTCGCTTGCCCGGCTGGGCGCCGATGTGTGCGGCCTGGACTTCTCCCCGGCCTCCCTGGCGCAGGCCCGGCGCCTGGCAACCCTGTGCGCTACGCCCATCGACTACCATCAGGCCGATGTGTACGCCGCAGCCCAGGTGTTACCGGCAGGCACGTTCGATCTGGTCTATACCGGCATCGGCGCCCTGTGTTGGCTGCCGCGCATTGCGCCGTGGGCACACACCGTGGCAGCCCTGCTCAAACCCGGTGGCCGGCTTTTCTTGCGCGAGGGGCACCCCATGCTGTGGGCGGTCAATGAAGGCCATCAGGACCGCCTGCAGCTCGACTATCCGTATTTCGAATGCGAGCAGCCAACCGTATGGCAGAGCGACGAGACCTATGTGGCCACCTCGCAGCGATTGGCCAACACCCAGACCCACGAGTGGAACCACGGGTTGGGCGAGCTGATCACCGCGTTGATGGCCAACGGGTTGCAGCTGACAGCGCTGGTAGAACACCAAAGCGTGCCGTGGGAGGCACTGCCGGGGCAGATGGACAAGGGCCCGGACGGGGAGTGGCGGTTGCGCGAGCAACCCGCTCGCCTGCCGCTGAGTTATACCCTGACAGCCGTCAAAACCTGATCAGGACAGGTAGCCACCGTCTACGTTGAGCGCCGCCCCGGTTGTATAACTGGAGGCGTCGCTTGCCAGGTACAGCACAGCCCCGGCCATTTCCTTGGGGTCTGCCACGCGTTTGAGCGGGATCTGCTGTAGCGCGGTATTGAGGATAGCCTCGTTCTTGACCAATGCCGATGCAAACTTGGTGTCGGTCAGGCCCGGCAACAAGGCGTTGCAGCGAATCCCGAACTGCGCACACTCCTTGGCAAACACCTTGGTCATGTTGATCACTGCCGCCTTGGTCACCGAGTAGATGCCCTGGAACAGGCCAGGCGATACGCCATTGATCGACGCCACGTTGATGATGCTGCCGGCGCCATGTTCGCGCATCAGCTTGCCTGCTTCCACCGACATGAAGAAATAGCCGCGAATGTTCACATCCACGGTTTTCTGGAACGCCGCTGGATCTGTGTCCAGCACATTGCAAAACTGTGGGTTGGTCGCGGCATTGTTCACCAGGATGTCCAGGCGCCCGAACTGCTCGCGTATGCCGGCGAATACCTGCTGGATCTGCTCCAGCTCGCCGATGTGGCACGCCACTGCCGTGGCCTTGCCGCCGCCCGCGATGATGGCATCGGCCACGTGTTGGCAGCCCTCGAGTTTGCGACTGGAGACGATCACATGTGCGCCTTGCTGCGCCAGCACGTGTGCAATCGCCTCGCCAATGCCTCGGCTGGCCCCGGAAACAAAGGCGATCTTGCCCTGAAGGTCGAACAGGTGGGTATGCGGCATGCTGCTGGTCCCTTGTGGTCGTAAGGTGCGTTGGTTATCAGAGGCTCGACTTGGCAATGACCTGCAAGGTCATCTGCTCCAGCAGCCGGTTCATGTGAATGAACTGGGCGAAGCGCTTGTCCTGGGTCTGGCCGTGAAAATAACGGAAGTAGATCTGCTGGACGATGCCGGCCAGACGGAACAGGCCGTAACAGTAGTAGAAATCGAAGTTGTCCAGGTCGATGCCTGCACGCTCGGCGTAATAGTCCACGAACTGGCGCCGGGTAAGCATGCCCGCAGCGTTGCTCGGCTGGCGGCGCATCAGTTGTACTGGCGCCGGGTCGTCTGCCTGAATCCAGTACGCCAGGCTGTTGCCCAGGTCCATCAAAGGATCGCCCAGCGTGGCCATTTCCCAGTCCAGCACGCCAATGATGCACATCGGGTTGTCGGCATCCAGGATGACATTGTCGAACCGATAGTCGTTATGCACGATGGCAGGTGTGGCGTGATCGGCAGGCATCTTCTCACGCAACCAGGTCTTGACCTGCTCCCAGCGCGGGGCGTCGGGGGTCATGGCCTTGTCGTAACGGCTGGCCCATCCTTCTATCTGGCGCTGCACGTAACCGTCGGGCTTACCCAGGTCGCTCAAGCCGCAGGCGTTGTAGTCCACACGGTGCAAGTCCACCAAGCGGTCGATGAAGCTTTTGCACAAGGCCGTTGTGCGTGCAGCGTCAAGGTTCAGTGCCGCGGGAATGTCCGAGCGCAGGATGATCCCTTTGACGCGCTCCATGACGTAGAACTCACTGCCGATCAGGCGGGTATCGGTGCAGTACGCATAAGCCTTGGGACAGTAGGGGAACCCATTGTTGAGCTGGTTGAGAATGCGAAACTCACGGCCCATGTCGTGCGCCGACTTGGCTTTCTGCCCGAACGGCGGTCGGCGCAAGACCAATTCTCGATCGGTGTATTTGACCAGGTAAGTGAGGTTGGACGCGCCACCCGGGAACTGGCTGACGGCGGGCGCGCCGGCCAGGCCGTCAATGTGCGCCTTGAGATAGCCGTCGATGGCTGCCAGGTCAAGCTCTTCGCCGGAACGTACTTGCGTAGACTCGTCGGTGAGCGTCATGGGTTTTCCTTATTCTCGATCACGCGGACTATTTTGCAATCTAATGCTTGCGCTTGGTTGGGACAAGCGTCCCAGGTCGCCATTGGCCGGGGTGTTGCTGGTCGATCAATGCCCTTGATGCTTGCCGTGCCGACAAACGCCGGACCAAAAAAAACCGAAGCCTTGTGGGCTTCGGTTCAGGGTCATCCAGGGATGCTGCTCAGGACGGGAACAGTTCGCTGAGCTTCATCGACAGCATCATGTCGCCTTCCACGCGCAGCTTGCCACCCATGAAGGCCTGCATGCCGTCGGTTTCGCCGCTGACGATGCCCTTGAGTGTTTCGCTGTCCATCACCAACGTGCAGTTGGCGTCCGGGTTCTCGCCTTCCTGCAGTTGGCAGGTGCCGTCCTTGACGATCAGGGCGTAGTGCTTGTCTTCATCGGTAATGTTGAAGCCGAATACCAGGTCCAGGCCTTGGGCAGCGGATGGGTTGAATTTCTCTTGCATCTTTTTGACGGCATCAGCTACGGAGGTCATGGCGCATTCCTTATAGAGTGATTTTCACGTCCCCGCAGGGACACAACAGGCCGGGCTCACCGATAGGTGATGAGCGCCGGCGTCCTCAACAGTTGCACATGGGCTTGACTGTTGAAAGAAGCCAATGCCACGTCGCGGCCTTTGAACTTCAATTGGCTCAGCGACGTGTTGATTATTTGCCAGTTCAAGGCAAATGCCTGATCCGGGGTTATGCCTGAAACCAGGTGCAGCAAGGCGGCAATGGTGCCACCGGAGGTGAAAATGGCAATGTTGTCGCCATTGCCTGCGTTGTCCAGCACGCGGTTCAGCCCTTCGCGTACGCGGGCAGTGAACGCTTCCCAGGTTTCCAGTTCGTCGCTGCCATGGGTGCCTGCGTGCCAGCGCTGCACCATGAGTGCGAACAGGCGCTGAAATTCGCTGCGGTGATGCGTGACGTTGCTCAGGATTTCTGGCGCGTTGGGCTCGTCTATCGACAAGCCAGGCAACAGCGCGCGAATCACCCCATCGGCGTCGAACTCATTGAATGCAGCGTCGGTCTCAACAGCCGGCACGGCGTTGCCACTGGCCTGCATCGCTTGAAGGGCCAGGCGGGCAGTGTCTTGCTGGCGGCGCAGATCGCCCGCCACACACCGCTCCAGCCGTATCCCTAGCTGGGCAAGGTGCTCACCTAGCGCCTGGCTCTGGCGCACGCCAACGGGCGACAGCACGTCGTAGTCCTGTGCGCCGAAGGAGGCTTGGCCATGTCGAATCAGGTAGAGGTTGCCCACGAACGCTTCCGCTGTTGAAGGTTGCTGCCGAGGTTAGGGTGCGGTGCACAGCGCTGTCAACGAAAAAACATACAAGCGTTTGAAAAGGTCGTTTGAAAGGTGTTGCCAGCGTTTACATCCCCTGGCAGCGCCTGGGGTGCACCGGTATGCTTGTACCATTCACGCGCCTTCTGGCGCAGCTATCGAAGGAGTCACCGTGGAGTTTCTTGCCGAGTACGCAAGCTTTCTCGCCAAAACCGCCACCCTGGTCATCGCTGTTCTCATCGTGCTGTCGGCCATTGCCGGCTTGCGCGGTAAAGGGCGGCGCAAACCGGGTGGGCAATTGCAGGTTACCCGCTTGAACGCGTTCTACAAGGACCTGCGCGAGCGGCTGGAATCAGGCCTGTTCGACAAGGCTCAGCTCAAGGCGTTACGCAAGCAGCAGGCCAAGGCCGAGAAGAAAACCCGCAAGGTCAAGGCGGACGAAAAAGCCAGGGTCTTCGTGCTCGATTTCGATGGCGACATCAAGGCATCTGCAACCGAAAGCCTGCGCAACGAAATCACCGCACTGCTCACCCTCGCCACCCCTCAAGACGAGGTGGTACTGCGTCTGGAAAGCGGGGGCGGGCTGGTGCACAGCTATGGCCTGGCTGCCTCCCAGCTGGCCCGCATTCGCCAGGCCGGCATCCCCTTGACGGTATGCATCGACAAGGTGGCTGCAAGCGGCGGCTACATGATGGCCTGCATCGGCGAGAAGATCATCAGCGCACCCTTTGCGGTGCTCGGCTCCATCGGCGTCGTGGCACAGTTGCCCAACATCAATCGCCTGTTGAAGAAGCACGACATCGATGTCGAGATGCTGACTGCCGGTGAGTACAAGCGCACCCTTACCGTGCTGGGTGAAAACACCGAAAAGGGCAGGGAAAAGTTCCAGGAAGACCTGGATGTCACGCATCAACTGTTCAAGGACTTCGTCGCCCGCTACCGCCCCCAGCTGCACATCGATGAAGTGGCCACCGGTGAAGTGTGGCTGGGCATTGCAGCCCTGAACCGCAAGCTGGTGGACACGTTGCAGACCAGCGATGAATACCTCAGCGAACGCGCGCGCAGTGCCAACCTGTTCCACCTGCACTTCGCAGAGCGCAAGAGCCTGCAGGAGCGCATTGGCATGGCGGCCAGCGGCACCGTGGAGAATACGCTGGTAGGGTTGTGGAGCAAACTTGGCCGTCTGCGCTAACACCTTGAACCTGCTGAAATTTTTTTTCGTTCAGGGGGTTGCACGGTTACGTGAATGTAGACATAATGGCGCCCATCGAAACGCAGCACGCTTTAAAGGCGCAGTGTTTCGGGGAGATAGCGAGGTGTAAGCCGCTAGATCCTGACTTTGAGGCCGAGTAGCAAAGTGGTTATGCTCCGGATTGCAAATCCGTCTACGCCGGTTCGATTCCGACCTCGGCCTCCACCATTCGAAAGCCCCGCAGCCCTTTGGGTTGCGGGGCTTTTTTAATGCCCGCGATTTTCTCCAGTGCTCAGCAGCCAAAGGGAGCTGGTCAATGCTGGCGCGGTTTGGATCAACTGCGCACTGGATCTTGGGCTTTTTCGCTTCAAGCGATAGGATTTTCCCGAGGCGCACCCTTTGTTTCGAGTCATGAAAAGAAAAATCTCAAGGGCGCTGCGAAAGTGGGTTGTTTACCTTGTGCTTGCAGGGCTGGCAGGCAACTCCAGCCGAGTGTTCGACCACCTGTCCGCCTTGAAGCCTTGGCGCGTCGCCAAGGGCTTCGCGGCTTACCTTATGACGACCTTGTGATACTACGCTGGCGCAGTGCGTTTACCTTCCGAGCCAAGACACTGGCCAGCGGCGTTCACACCTGGTCGTTGGTCAACGGCTGGTGATGTAGCTAAGGTTCAATACTCAACCCGCTCAAGGAAAATGCGCATGTGGTGGATCGGCCCCGAAAAATCCAGGTTCAAGATTCAGCGCCGCGTATCGGCCGTGGTTCTGGTATTGGCCGTCTTGTTTCTTGCCACTCAAATCGAAGCGTACATTCATGGCGAGGCCTTGCTGACAGACGTGCTGGGCGGGCTGTTCCTGACCGCGCTGGGTGGCGGCATGTTTTACATGGCGGACAAGTGGTAGCTCCCGCTCATGCGGGTGCATGAGGCGCGGACGCAGGTCCGCTCAAGACGTCTGCTCGCACACCCAGTCCACGAAGTTGCGGATCTTCGGTGAATCGTGGCTCTGGGTCGCATAGGCCACGTAGTGAGCATCCGGGCTGGGTGCATAGTAGTGCAGGGGAATCAGCAAGGCGCCGCGCTGCAGTTCTTCTGTCACCATGAACCTGGGTACCAAGGCCACACCCAACCCTGCGATCGCTGCGCGAATGCACAGGTCGAAGGTGTCGAACTGCGGGCCTCTGTAGCTGTTTCTGGATGTCATCGCCTGAGCACCCAGCCAGTCATGCCACGCCTCGGGTCGCGAAACGCACTGCAAGAGCGTATGGCTGTGAATGTCATCGATAGCCTTCAGCGGCCGGTGCAGCAGCAGGGCAGGAGCGCACACGGGCACGACGTCTTCGCGAAACAGCTCGACGCACTGGGCGCCGGGCCAGGTGCCACGCCCATAGAAGAATGCAACGTCCGCCTTGGCCTGTAACAGGTCGAACGGCTCCAGTTCATTGCGCACGCTTAGCCGCACGTGCGGATACGCTGCGCTGAATGCCGGCAGCCGAGGAATCAGCCAGCGCGAGCCGAATGTCGGTTGGGTCGCGATTCTCAAGGTTTCTGCCTGGCCATCGAACGTTAGGATGAAGCGCGTCGAGATGTCCGTTTGGCTCAGGATCTTGCCAACTTCGCTCAGGTACAGCTCGCCCACGGCGGTCAGTTGCAAGCCGCCACGCAACCGATTGAACAGCCGACGCTGCAACATTTGCTCAAGTTGAGCGACCTGCTTACTGACGGCGCTTTGCGTCAGGTTCAGTTCACGGGCAGCGAGGGTGAAGCTGGCATGACGGGCAGTGGACTCAAAGCACTGCAGCGACATCATGGACGGAAGCAATTTCTTGTGCATGGCTTGCAGGCATCACCTAAGACTATGGCCAGGCAGGCCGGACGAGCCGCCTGGGCCTGGGCGGCTGGGCGGTCGGCCAATCTATGCGCTGGTTGCCTGGATTTCAAGCGCGCGCAAGCAGGACGCGATGGATTGCGCCTGGGCCTGGGCGTACAGGGTCGTCTCGTCGATCACGCGAGCGCCCAACGCTGCCTCCAACTGCTGCTGGTTGCCTTGCGTCATGGCGTCGGCCTTGGTGTTGTCGCCGAGGTTGGACTGAAAGATCCCGGCAGCGCTCACAGGCAGGAAGTCCTCATACACCAGTGGCTCGAAACCGACCGCGCCTTGTTCGATCAGCGTTTCGAGATCCGTCCCACGCGCTTTAGCCGCATCCCTCACGAAATAATTGAAGTAAGCGAGCTTGTGCGTGCGCAGCGAGGCGTAGTCGTCAGGAAACGCGCTGAATGCCGTTTTGAGTAGGTGCGCATACTGCTCGGCATTGTCCGCCGATGGTGCTGCGCCCAGCGCTTGCCTGGCCTGGCTCAACAGCCGGTCATACAGTGCTTTGCCCGCAGGTGTCAGCGCCGCGCCGCGCTGCTCGATTTCTCCGAAACGAGCCGTGTGATGCCCCGGTGCCCCATCACCACCAGCAAAGGTCACCGCTTCCTGCAGGGCCTTGAAGCTTGTCTGGCGCAACAGGATTGGGCACTGGCGCGGCGGTGGCCCTTCGATGACTGCCTTGGGGGTCATGCCGCGCGAACGCATCTGGGCCTGAGCGCGGTCGATGTCGAGAGTGCGGGGCGTGAGGTGGTTGATGTGCGGCCCACGAAACGCCACCACGTCAGCGATCAGGCGATGCTGGTCATGCAGGGCGCGGTATTGCTGGGCACTGACCGTCGCGCTCTGGTGCCAGCGAAAGGTTTCCAGCGCCTCCTGGACGAACGCTTGAGCGTCCGTATCGGTAAGTCCGCCGTCACATTCGTGGCGGTCGATGAGCGCCATTACGCCAGGGGTGAAAATGGTCCGCTCGCTCAGCAACTGGCAGGCCTGTTCACGCAGTTGTGGGTCTTCGATCAATTCGAGCCGCAACAGCGAGGTGAACACCCTGAACGGATTGGCGCGCAGCGACGCTGCCTCGATAGGTCGGAATGCGGTGGCATGTACTGGCACGGCGGCGATGCTCAGGTCGTAGTAGCCAACTGGCGACATGCCCATGACTGCAAACAGTCGGCGCAAGCCTTGCAGCTCCTCGGCCGTTCCAACACGGATCGCGCCATGGCGTTCCACGCTCAGGCGCTGCTCGTCACCGCTGCTACGCAGTCGTTCTGCCAATGCAGGCTGAGCGGCCAGGGTCTGGGCATTGACTTCGGCGACCAAGTCCAACAAATCGCCATAGAGCGGTACCTCCTGCTTGTACATCGCTGACAGGGCGGTACTGAAAAGCGCACGGATTGCATCGGGGTGCATGAAACGGACCGGGTCCATGGTGAGCCTCCTGGAAAATTCGAGGCCTGCATTGATCACGGTGACGCGCCGCCCTGGCAAACGAATTAACCGAATCGCTGCCTGACTTTTTCGCATGCGTGGCGTCTGGTACGTGCACCGGCAGTGCCACGGCATGCTGAGTCGGCAGTCACAGCGGCTTGTACCTTGCAAATCAGGCCATTCCTACCGGGAATGCAGGCCCGATATTTTTTCGTTTGCGTGAACATAGCTTTTACCGCAGGTTGTGACGGCCTTTGACGGTGGGCTGTGCCCGCCGCCTGCGCTGTTACTGCAGCGCCGTGTAGTGCCGGAACAGGCACGTCGTAACCCGCCATAATAAGGATAAAACATGCACAACCCTAACCCCGCCGGGGTCATCGCCGCGTCCACCGAGCGGACCTGGATCACAGCCTTCGTGTTTTGCTTCCTGACGATGGTCATCGATGGCGCCGATGTCATGATCCTGGCCTATAGCCTGGCCACGCTCAAAACGGAATTCGGCCTGACTGGCCTGCAGGCAGGCATGCTCGGCAGCTGCACCCTGGCCGGCATGGCTGTTGGGGGCATTTACGGTGGCTGGGCAACCGACCGCCTTGGGCGGGTGCGCACCGTGGTGCTCAGTGTGCTGCTGTTCAGCCTCGGTACGGGGCTATTGGGCTTTACCGAGAACTATGTACAGTTTGCGATCATCCGCTTTGTCTCGGCCCTAGGCCTTGGTTCGGTGTACGTTGCATGTAATACACTCATGGCCGAGTACGTACCTACCCGGTTCCGAAATACCGTCCTTGGCAGCCTGCAAGCGGGCTGGTCGGTCGGGTATATCGTTGCAACGCTGCTCGCTGCCTGGATACTGCCAAGCTACGGCTGGCGCACGTTGTTCTTCGTGGGCGTCACACCGGTGATTCTTGCCCTGCTGATGCACAAGATGGTGCCGGAACCTTCGACCTGGACCCGCTTGCAGAGTGCCGATCGTGCAGAGCGCAAGGCGCGTGAGCGTGTGGAGGGCGGCAAGTACAAACAGATCTTCGCCAACCCCAATGCCGCGAAGATGTTCGTTCTCTGGTCGCTGACTGCAGGCTTCTTGCAGTTTGGTAACTATGGCGTCAACAACTGGATGCCCAGCTACCTGGAGACCGAGTTGGGCATGGCGTTCAAGCAGATGACCACGTTCCTGGTCGGCACCTACACCGCTTCGATCCTTGGCAAGGTCATCGCCGGCATGGCGGCGGACAAGTTCGGGCGGCGCAAAGTGTTTGCCGCGGGTTGCCTGGGGACGGCGCTGTTCCTGCCGATCATCGTGCTGTTCAACCAGCCGGAAAACATTCTGTGGCTGTTGATCGTCTTCGGCTTCCTCTATGGCGTGCCTTACAGCGTCAACGCCACGTACATGACGGAAAGCTTCGAGGCCAAGTTCCGTGGCTCTGCGGTTGGCGGTGCCTACAATATCGGGCGTATCGGTGCTGCGGTGTCACCGGCTGCCATTGGCTTCTTCGCCAGCCAGGGCTCGATCGGTGTCGGTTTCCTGATCGTTGGCGCTGCTTATTTCCTTTGCGGCATGATCCCGCTGCTGTGCATCCGTGAGAAACAATTCGATCCGGCTCGTGAATGATCGGTGGTGGCCGATAAGGCGGGGGCGCGTGCTCGGTAAACCTTGGCTCACCTTTCCAAGAAATGACCCAGTGCAGTCACCGCTTCTGCTAAAGGCGTGCTCGTACGCGAAGGACTGAGCGCCCTGAGTCTGCTTGAAAACGCCGCCTGTAAAGGCGGTGTTCCTGCTCGGCAAGCTTGACGACCCTGCGGCTAGATCATCGGATTGGCAATCACCTCGGCCAGCCGCTCAGTACTTGCCCTTGGGGCTTTTCTCGAACTTCCATTCCGTCATTTTCTTCGCCGCCAGGAAACTTTCGCAGTTCGCGATGAACACATTGCGGTTTGCATCCTTTGACAAGCTGGCAAGGTTTTTTCCGTACAGTTGCGGGCCACAATTGTCTGCCGTTGGCTCGGGCACTTTCTCTTCGGTGCAGCCTGCCAGCGGGGTGATCAACCCAACAAGCGGGAGGAGGAGGGCGCGTTTTCTGTCCATGACGGAATCCTTCGTCGGTCTATTTCAAGGTGCGTCCAAGTTGTCTGCTAGCCAGCCAGCGGGTGCGCAGACTATCACGCCAGCTGAGTGTTTTGGCTGGCACATCCACGCATAACGCCCTTTTCAGAATTCGAGATCACCTTGCCTGCTCTGTTCGGCAATCGGCATTATCAGTTGCGCACCCTGGTTGCGAACATTGCCAACGGCCTTGTCGACCGGATACCAGCGGAAGTCAGTGGCCGGACGGCAGCCTGTCGCCACGATCGCCTCGGCGCGCTGCGTTGAAGTGGCGGGGTCCAGCCACTCCCTGGCAAGGTGCGGCGCCAACACCAGGGGCTTTCGGTCATGAATATCGATCAAGCCTTGATCAGCGGCGGCCGTGATGATCACGAAACCATCGTGCGCGTCTGGTTCAAGGTTCTGGTGAACTTCGGCAAGCGCGGCAAAGTAGAGCGGTGCACCGTCGGCGCTGGTGATGTAGTAGGGTTGTTTGCGCTTGGGATCTTGCGCATCTGGCAGCCATTCGAACCAGCCATTGGCAGGGGCGAGCGCTCTTGCATGTGGCCACAGACCCTTGAAAAACTTGCCAGTGGCTACGGTTTCGGCCCGGGCATTGATAGGGTCGAGTCGCTTGCCTTTGGCCCAGCGAGGCGACCATCCCCACTTCACTTTGTCTACGTGCAGACCTGCCTCAGCCTGGCGTATAACTTCGACGCGGGTAGAAGGCGCCACGTTATAGCGATCAACCGGTTCATGGTCGTAGCCGTTGATCACCACCAAGTCCAGCGCCAGCTGTCGCAAGTAGTGATCCATCGACTCGTAGATCGAGTAGCGTCCGCACATGTATTCACCTCTCGTCCGTCAGAAATTCACACGTTCAGGATTGACCCGTCCGCCGATGCCAGATTAACTGTATATGCATACAGTTTGCATTGGACTTTCTCTCATGACCATCACCTTCCTGGGCGCGCCACGTGGCAGCTCTGAACCACTTCCGATTTATTCGTATTACGTTCCGGCCGGTTTTCCGTCGCCTGCCGCGGATCATCTTGAGGGCTACATATCCCTCGATGAGTTATTCGACATCCGCGCACCGCATGTGTATCTGGTGAAAGTGGAGGGTGACAGCATGCAAGGCGCTGGCATCTATTCGGGCGATATCGTGGTGGTGGACCGGGGGCGCGAAGCCGAGCACGGGGATATCGTGATTGCGGCCATCAACAGTGAGCCCGTTTGCAAGCGCCTGCACCGACGTGACGGTGTGGTGATCTTGAAGTCCGAGAACCGAGCCTACCCCCCGCGCTATGTCATGGAGGGTGATGATCTGCTCATTTGGGGCGTGGTGCGCTATAGCGTCCGCGATCATGCGCAGTGAGCCAATATTTGCGCTGATCGACTGCAACGCGTTCTACGCCAGCTGTGAGCGCGTATTTCGGCCTGATCTGGCGAAGACGCCGATCGTGGTGCTGAGCAACAACGACGGTTGTGTCATTGCCCGGTCCTATGACGCCAAGCCATTCGTGAAAATGGGCGAGCCTTATTTTCAGGCGCGGGAAAAACTCCGTCGGCACGGTGTGGTGGCATTCAGTAGCAATTACGCGCTGTATGGCGACATGAGCGAGCGGGTGATGACGCTGATCGAAGCGATGGTGCCTGCCACCGAGGTCTACAGCATCGACGAATGTTTCGCTGAGCTCACGGGCATGACCCAGGACTTGACGTTGTTCGGGCACCGGCTGCGCTTGCGCATTGCCCAGTGCACCGGCATCCCTGTCGGTGTAGGTATCGCACGTACCAGGACCTTGGCCAAGCTGGCCAACCACACTGCCAAGCGACTGCAGAGCCACACTGGCGGCGTTGTGGACATCACCGACCCGGTAAAACGGGATTGGGTGCTACGCAATACTGCGGTCAAGGAGGTGTGGGGTATTGGGCGCAAGATGACGGCGCACCTGGAGGCCATGGGCATTCGAACGGCGATGGACTTGGCCCGCGCCGATGCCTGGACGTTACGGCAACGCTTCAACGTGGTGGTGGAAAAGACGGCCAGGGAACTGGCAGGCACGCCTTGCCTGGAGCTGGACGATGTCGAACCGCCCAAGCAGGAAATCTGCAGCAGCCGAATGTTCGGCACGCGCCTGAGCGAGTTGGCGCCGATCAAGCAGGCAGTGGCCACGTACGTCGGCCGTGCCGCCGAAAAGCTCAGGGCCCAGGGATCGGTGTGCAAGCGCATGCGGGTGAGCATCCGCACGGGCATGTTCAACCCGAACGAAGTGCACCATGCTCAAGGCGCATGGGTGGAGCTTCCCTATCCGACCTGCGACACGTTGCTGATGACCCAGCTGGCTACCGATGCCGTAGAGCGGATCTTCCGGCCGGGGCTTCGTTACAGCAAGGCGGAGGTGTTGCTGATGGACCTGCGTCAACCGGGTGATTTTTCGGGGGACTTGTTCGCCTCAAGGCAATCGGCGGCCTGTGATCGTCTCATGGAAGTACTGGACAGCATCAATGAGCGTTGGGGCAGGGGGACGGTCCGTGCAGCCAGCGTGCCAGCCGCGCCGGAATGGGGCATGAAACGGGAGATGATGAGCCAGTCCTACACCACCCGAATCGATCAACTATGGACCATCAGGGGTTGAGTGCGAAGCGGCTTGACGCTGACGAGCGGGCGCGACGGAGGCTTGGCGGTTGCAGGATTGTCAGACAATGGCGATTGTGCCCGCAGTTTTGTCTGTTCATCCCTGTAAAAAACGATCAACGCCGTGTCGCAATAATCGCTTTCTTTCAGATTTGGCTGATATATTTCGCCCCTTGCCGCAGTGTGGCTCAATATTCAGCAGGTTTTAATGAAACACGTTAGCGCGTCTGGCCATGAGGCCTCTCACCCGCCGGTGCAGGCCATTCTGAGTGCTCCTGGGGTGTGGGTAGAGCCGCCGAATATCCGCAGGGGCGGTGAGAGCGGTGTATTGAAGGTCGAGCTCGACGGCTTCACGTTCTACAAGAAGCAGCAGGTCGGCCATATCTACCGTAGCCTTGTGCACCCGTTCGGCTATCCGACAGTGGCCCGTGAGGCCAAGGCGCTGCGTGCCGCTGCCGCGCTGGGCGTCGCTACGCCATTGCTGCTGCACAGCGACGTCCACAAGCAGGACGGTGAGTGGCGTGCGGTGATGGTCACGGCAGCGCTGGACGGTTATGTATCGCTTGAAGACTTTTACCTCCAAGGCCTGGACAAGACCATCGAGCCCAAGCTACACCACGACATTCTTGAAGCGTATGGGCGTGCACTGGCCACGCTGAACCTTGGCCGCTGGCAGCATGGTTGCCTGTACTTGAAGCATGTGTTCGTCGCCTTCGACGAGTCGGGCATCAAGATCGCGTTGCTGGATTTCGAGAAAGCCAGGCAGCGGCTGACCGCAATGAAAGCCAGCCGCCACGACCTACGACAGGTCAAGCGCAGGTCTGACTGGGCAACGGCCGAGTGGGAGGCGTTTTGCAAGGGTTATCGGCAGGTGTTCGGCAGGGATGTGGAGCGATTCCTCTGACGGCATGTGAAGTGTCGGGGCTGCGAAGCGTTGATTGCAGCGGCAATAGGCGGCTTCGCTTACAAACGTTCTTCACCAGGTAGAGGGCTTGCTTGCAGCGCTCAAAAGGGCTGTAAAAAAGCTTTAAAACCCCGTCTCAGGTCAATTTTCTGGCCTGACGCCTCCCGTAGTCTGTCTGTCTTTCAATCACGGAAGGCAGACGACATTTCATGGAACGAACCCTCGATATACAGCCACTCCCGGCTGAACAAATCCCCCTGTCCATCAACGGCACGGCCGTGACTGCCGCCCCGGGCGAAACTGTTCTAAGTGTGCTCAACGCCGTGGGCGTGCGTCAGCTCGCCCTCAACGACCATGGCCAGGTCAGCGGCGCTTTCTGCGGCATGGGCGTATGCCATTGCTGCCTGGTCGCTATCGATGGACGCCCCAAGCGGCGCGCCTGTCAGACGCTGGTGCGGGCCGGCATGCGCGTCGAAACCCAAGTCAATCCGATTGTCGGGGAGGCGCGGGTATGAGCGGGCATCCAGTCATTGTCGGAGGGGGTTCGGCGGGGATGGCTGCCGCCATCGAGTTGGTGGACGCGGGCGTGCGCTGCATGCTGATCGACGAGGCATCGCGCCCCGGCGGGGTGGTCTATCGTGGCCCGCTGCGCGCAGGTGTCGACCTGGGCTACCTGGGCGCTCGCTACAGCAAGGCTCTGGGTAAACTGCACACCGACTTCGCCGCCCGTGCGCAGTCTATCGACCTGCGGCTCAATAGCCGTGTCGTGGGCGGTGATGACCATAGCCTGGTAGTACTCGACGAGCAGGAACAGTTGCAGTCGCTGGCCTTCGAGCAACTGATCCTGGCAGCCGGTTGCCATGAGCGCAATGTGCCGTTCCCGGGCTGGACCCTGCCGGGCGTCATGCTGCTCGGCGGGTTGCAGTTGCAGATCAAAAGTAACGTGGTCAAGCCATTGGGTACGACCCTGATCGCTGGCACAGGCCCGTTACTGCCGTTGGTTGCCTGTCAGTTGCACGCCGCCGGTGCCAAGGTGGCGGGGGTGTACGAGGCCTGTGCGTTCAACCGTATCGCACGCCAGAGCCTGGCGCTGATGAACAAGCCCCAGTTGTTCCTCGACGGCCTGAGCATGCTGGCCTACCTGAAGCTGCACGGCATTCCCATGCACTATGGCTGGGGCGTGGTCGAGGCGCGGGGCGAAGGTGAGTTGACCGAAGTCAGCGTGGCGCCCTACGACGATGCCTGGAAAGCGGACATGACCCATGTGCGTCGCGAGTCGGTGCAGACGCTGGCGGTAGGCTACGGCTTCATCCCGCGTACGCAGCTTAGCCAGCAATTAGGGCTTGCCCATGGTTACAGCACCGATGGCTACCTGCGCGCCGAGTGCAACGTATGGCAGCAAAGCAGCCTGGAGCATATTCACCTGGCAGGCGACATGGCCGGCATACGCGGAGGGGAGGCAGCAATGCTGACCGGACGCATCGCGGCTGTGTCAATTCTGCAGCAGCGTGGCGTGCTGAACGCTGCGCAGGCCATTGAACGGCGCGAGCGTTACCTGGGCCAGTTGGCAAGCATCAAGCGTTTTCGCTCTGGCGTCGAGCGCTATACCGCGCGGGGGCCAGCACAGGTCGAGCTGCCACAGGCTGACACGGTGATTTGCCGCTGTGAGCAGGTGACGCGCGAGGCCATCGACCTGGCATTGGAGCAGGGGGTTCAGGATATGGCCGGGCTGAAGATGCGCACGCGGGTGAGCATGGGGGACTGCCAGGGACGCATGTGCGTGGGCTATTGCAGCGATCGCCTGCGCGCCGCGACGGGGCGTGCTGACGTAGGCTGGTTGCGGCCGCGATTCCCGGTAGACCCGGTACCGTTTTCGGCATTCAAGCACGCAGGCACGGAGGCCTGACATGAACAAGACCTATGACATCGTGATTGCCGGTGCTGGTGTAATCGGCGCGTCCTGCGCGTACCAGCTGTCCAAGCGCGGCAACCTGCGCATTGCCCTGATCGACGACAAGCGGCCCGGCAATGCCACACGTGCTTCGGCAGGCGGGCTGTGGGCCATCGGCGAATCGGTGGGCCTGGGCTGCGGGGTGATTTTCTTTCGCATGCTGTCTTCCCAGGCCAAGCGCCAAGCTCACGGTGCGGCGGTGGCCGTGGACTCGAGCACCCCGCACATCCTGCCGCAATGTTTCTTCGATCTGGCGTTGCAGTCCAATGCGCTTTATCCGCAATTGCACCAGGAGCTGATCGAGCGCCACGGGATGGACTTCAAGTTCGAGCGCACTGGACTCAAGTACGTGATCCAGGACGATGAGGATCAGCTTTACGCCGAGCACATCGTCAAGCACATCCCTCATCTGCAGTCACAGATCCGCTGGCTGGACCGCCAGGCACTTCGCAAGGCGGAGCCATCGGTCACCGAAAACGCGCACGGTGCGCTGGAGTTTCTCTGCGACCACCAGCTCAGCCCGTTTCGCCTGGGGGACGCCTACATGGAAGGCGCACGGCAAAATGGCGTCGACTTGTATCTCAACACGCGTGTCACTGGCGTGTTGCATCAGGGCGGACGCATCAAAGGGGTTCGTACCGAACAGGCCGGTGACTTCCATTGCGACACCCTGATCAATGCGGCCGGCGCCTGGGCTGCCGAATTGAGTGAGTGGGCCACGGGCACGTCCATCCCCGTCAAACCTGTCAAGGGGCAGATCGTGTTGACCGAGCGCCTACCCAAGCTGCTTGATGGGTGCATCACCACCAGTGACTGCTACATGGCGCAAAAGGACAATGGGGAGATTCTCATCGGGAGCACCACCGAGGAGAAAGGCTTCGATGTCACCACGACTTTCCCGGAGATCAGCAGCCTGGTCCAGGGCGCCATACGCTGCGTCCCGGCACTCGAACAGGTCAACCTCAAGCGTACCTGGGCCGGCCTGCGGCCAGGCTCGCCCGATGAGCTACCCATCCTCGGGCCCGTGGATGAGATGCCGGGTTATTTCAACGCCTGCGGGCATTTCCGCACCGGGGTGCTGACCTCGGCAATCACGGGGGTAATGCTGGACAAGGTGGTCCACGAGGAGGCTTTGCCATTGGACATCACCCCGTTTCTGGCGCAGCGGTTCAGCAAGGTGGCGCTGCCGGCGTGAGAGGGCCTGGCGGGCCGTGTGAAAGCGGCTCGCCAGGCTGTGCGTCAGGCAATGCGTGAAGATGTGCTGATCGATTTGGCCATGGCAAAGGGTGCGGCAGACGCCAAGGCGCAAACCCTTGATTCGGGTGGTCGCCGCTAGCCACTGAACGGTCAATTCAGTGGCGCCAGTGTGTTCAGTTTTGCCGCGGAGGACGACTGTCGAATGCAAACTAACGTGCGCTCATTGCCCCTCTGCACCCGACAATTCCTGCCGCACGATTGCAGCGCCTGCTGTCAGTGCGCGCAATTTGCCTTGGGCAACCGAGCGGGGCAGGGGCGCCATGCCGCAATTGGTGCATGGGTAGAGCTTGTCGGCGTCCACGAATGCCAGCGCCTTGCGCAGCGTATCGGCAACGGCCTCGGGTGTTTCGATAGCGTGCGTGGCCACATCGATTGCGCCGACCATGACTTTCTTGCCGCGGATCAACTCGATAAGGTCCATGGGTACGCGTGAGTTCTGGCATTCCAACGACACGATGTCGATACTCGATTGCTGAAGTTTGGGAAACGCCTTTTCATACTGGCGCCATTCGGCACCCAGGGTTTTCTTCCAGTCAGTGTTGGCCTTGATCCCGTAGCCGTAGCAGATATGCACTGCTGTTTCGCATTTGAGGCCTTCCAACGCCCGCTCGAGCGTGGCGATGCCCCAGTCGTTCACTTCATCGAAGAACACGTTGAAGGCGGGTTCGTCGAACTGGATGATGTCGACACCTGCAGCTTCCAGCTCTCTGGCTTCCTGGTTGAGCAGCACGGCAAACTCCCATGCGAGCTTTTCGCGGCTCTTGTAGTGGCTGTCGTAAAGCGTGTCGATCATGGTCATGGGCCCTGGGAGCGCCCACTTGATAGGCTGTCGAGTCTGCGCGCGCAAGAACCTGGCATCGTCGACGAACACGGGCTTGCGCCTGGCCACGGTACCTACCACTGTCGGAACGCTGGCGTCGTAGCGATCACGGATGCGCACAGTCTGCCGGTTCTCGAAGTCCACGCCGCTCAGGTGCTCGATGAACGTGGTCACGAAATGTTGACGCGTCTGTTCGCCGTCACTGACGATGTCTATCCCGGCGCTCGACTGTTCGTGCAGCGCCAGGCACAGTGCGTCCTGCTTGCCTTCGAGCAAGGCATCGCCGTGCAGTTTCCAAGGTGACCAGAGGGTTTCGGGCTGAGCCAGCCAGGTCGGCTTGGGCAAGCTGCCAGCGGTAGAGGTGGGGAGCAATGTGTTCATGAAATTCGACCTTGTGCGAGGAGGCGATCAACCTGCGAAGTGTGCAGACCATTGTTCGAGCAGCGTGTGGTAAGGCTTGATGAAGTGGGCCTCAGCGAACGTTCCTTGTTCAACGGCCAAACGGCTGCGCTCTACACGGTCGTAAACAATGCGCGTCAAAGAGTAGTCTTCGTGTTGCAGGCTAGGCTGATACGTGGCGCCGGCCGTTGCATTGGCGTTATAAATTTCGGGACGATAGATTTTCTGAAAGGTTTCCATCGTGCTCAAGCTGCTGATCAGTTCCAATGAGGTGTAGTCATTGAGCAAGTCGCCCGAACAGTACAAGGCCAGCGGCGCCCGGCTGCCTGCAGGCATGAAATAACGAACACGCAAGCCCATTTGCTTGAAATAAGCATCGGTCAATGAATAGTCATCCTGCCGGTACTCTTGGCCCAACACGGGGTGGTCATGCCCCGTGCGCTGATAGGTTCTGCTACTTGACACGCTCAGGCAAATGACCGGTGGCTTGATAAAGTGTTGCTGGTAAACCGATGAGCCCACAAACCCTTTGAAAAGTTTACCGTGCAGCACGCCAAAATCGGCAGGGGCACTGAAGTCCGGGCGGTGGACGTTATAGGCGGGCAGCACGATGCTGAAATCGTAATCGCGCACATAGGACGAAAAGTTGTTGCCGGCTATGCCCGGCAAACGCTGGCCGGTGTGATGATCAATGACGGCAGTGGACAGTATTTCGATCAAGGGCAGCGGCGTATGCGTGACCTCGGTTGTAAAGTGAATGTACACCGATACGATATCCAGCTCTACGGTGTAGCGGTCACCGGCAGGGTTGTCCCAGTGGGCCAGCGCGTTGAAGCGATTATTGATCATGCTCAGTGTGTGGCGAAGGTTCTGTTCGCGAAGTGAACCCCTTGCCAAGTTGGCAAAGTTGGTGGTCAGCCGCGTGTTTTCGCACGGGCAATAATGTTCGTCAAATCGCGTGCGTTTGAGCGAGTAGGTAATGGCTTGATGCGTCATGAGTATTGAGGTCCACTCGTTGAGTCTGTCCCTGTAAAGTGGGGGTCATCTTAGAGTGAGCGCACAGGTATCCCTACTGAATTGATTTCAGCACAGGATCAAGAGGACTCATGAAGCCAGGCGCACGCGTCAGCCTTCAGGAAGGCTGACGCCACAGACAAAGTCATTCGAGCCCAGGCGATGAGCGCCATATTCCACCACATACCCACTCCCTCGACGTTGGGCTTCGATGTGGGCCGTACGCTGGTCAGCGTAGACGTCGACAAAATGCCACGGATGACGATCTCTCAACACGCCCCAGCCCAGTACCCACCCTGGCTTGTGTGGATCAGCAGGCAGGTTCCTCTTAAGACTACGGATACTCATTCGAGACTCCCGTGGCGACCGGTTAACGCGTTGGCTCAACAGGTGTAGAGGATGGTGTATGACGCATCGCACCTGGGTACGATCACGACGGGTTTTTCGAACAACTGGTTGCCGTGAATGGTCGTCGTGAAGTGCGCCTTCTCCAGGCGTGCCCAGAGGCCCAGATCATGTATTTCAATGCGCGTAGCAACACGAGCTTGATGGCTGAGTTCGTGTTGGATGCGCGTTACAACATCACTCGCTTCTTCTTCTGTCATGACGATTACTCCGGTTGAGCAGAAACGTCCACGTCCCATAGAACCTGGACCTTGAACGGGGACTCCTGTGTAAGTAGAGCGCAATACTTCGCTGTTGGTGACCTTCTCCGACGAACGTAGCAGCGCCTTGATAACTGTTCGAGGCGCGTGGAGATCATGGCTGATGTGGAGGCGGGGACAGATAAACACAGCAGGGACTGCTAGTCTCAAGGTACCTGTTGATCGCTTTGGCTGAACCTCGCGCGGCAGTGGGGGTCATCAAGTAAGAGACCCACGATTTATTGCGTTTTGCGTTGCCAGTTTCTGAAAGGTTGGCTCGCTATGATCAGGCTCATCAGGTGAACACCTTCCGCAAAGGAGTCAGGCAATGGACTATTCCAGTATGGTCGAATCTTTGAACAAGATGCTCAAGGCGGCATCGGACGAGCGTGAGCATGCGCAGGCTTGTGCAAAGGCCAAGGACGCCTGTGAGAAACCGCGTGCAGAAGTGGAGGAAGCCGAGGTCATGGCGCAGCTGCCAGGATCTCAGGTCTGGGTCTATGAAGGGCGCAGCAGAAAAGCGACGACGTCGGCCTATGCGGTGCGAGGTCATGGCCGTTGAGCACGGCGCTCAGCGGTCTGCAGCCACCCTTGCAGTGGCTTGCGACCCCGATGAACAGGGCCGCTGCCCGCTGCACACAGCTTGAGTGGAGGGCCTCGTTCAGCCCTCGAACTGGATCACCATCCGGCCCTTGATGCGCCCATCGAGCATCTCTTCGAAGATCTGATTGATGTCTTCGATGGGGCGCAGGCTGACCTTTGGCACCACCTTGCCTTCGGCAGCAAATTGAAAGGCCTCTTGCAGGTCCTGGCGCGTGCCCACCAGCGAACCGATGACCTCAATGCCATCGAGCACCAAGCGCGGGATATTCAGGTTCATCGCTTCTGACGGTAGCCCCACGGCCACCAGCCGCCCACCGGCACGCAGAGCATCGACGGCCGAATCGAAGGCGCCCTTGGCCACGGCGGTAACCACAGCGGCATGGGCGCCACCGGTCTGGGCCTGGATGACCTTGGCAGCATCCTGGCTGGAGGGGTTGATGGTAAGATCGGCTCCCATTTCAGTCGCGAAGCGCAGTTGCTCTTCGTTGACATCAATCGCAATGACCTTGGCGTTGAAGACGTTCTTGGCGTACTGCAGTGCCAGGTTGCCCAGCCCGCCGAGGCCGTAGATTGCGATCCACTGGCCGGGACGAATGTTGGACGTCTTGACTGCCTTGTACGTGGTCACGCCTGCGCAGGTGATACTGCTGGCCGCAGCGGACGATAGCCCTTCCGGTACCTTTACCGAGTAGTCGGCCTTGACGATACAGGCCTCCGCCATGCCACCGTCTACGGTGTAACCGGCGTTCTTGACCTGCCGGCACAGCGTTTCATTGCCGCTGGTGCAATACTCGCAGTGGCCGCAGCCCTCATAGAACCAGGCCACGCTGGCGCGGTCGCCCGGTTTGAGGGACGTTACGCCAGGACCGACGTCCTGCACCACGCCAATGCCTTCATGGCCCAGCACAATACCCGTCTTGTCGCCGAAGTCACCGTTCTTGACGTGCAAATCAGTGTGGCAAACGCCGCAACACTGCATTTTCAGCAGGGCCTCGCCGTATTCGAGAGGGCGAACATGTTTTTCGACCACCTCAACGCGACCGCCTGGGGCTACGACAGCAGCTTTCATACGAACCTCCGTGTCTATTCGGTTGACTTGAAGCTAGCCCATGCAGAATAGCGCCCGCTTGCAAGTGGAAAACTGCCGCAGGTCATAGGAAGGCGGTGGCGTTGAGGACGGCGACAAAAAGAAAAGCCCGCGGCAAGAATGCGGCGGGCTGCAAGAACATACGGAGCACGGTCAGAGTGCCAAGGCGAATGTGATCATTTCGTGAAGAGAAGGTGATGGGTACGTCGTACGTGAAGAAAATGTGCGACTGGGCAGTGGCAGGCCCTGCTGACCGACAAAAAAATGCCCGCCAGGAACGAGCGGGCCAACAACGTCTTTAAGGGAGAGCTCCTACGTTGAACGCAGGGCGTTAACCTGGGATTAAGTCACTGCGGCGTTGACCGCAGAAGCCGTTGAGCCTATACAGGCGTGCCACTTGAATCGAGGCTCATTATGCGCGACGACGACCTGCACGAACCTGAGCATGATCATTTGCTGGATCATGAATTTCACGATGAACAAGACGCGCTCGAGCCGGATGCCCATGGGGCGCAAGACGAGATCGAGATGCCATCGCTTGACGCGCTGGAAGAAGAAGAGCGCGATCATCCTGCGTGGTTCGACGACTGCGAGGATGAGTGATGGCGGGCCAGCAAAGGACAGGCAACAAAAAAGGCGCCTTGGGCGCCTTCTTCAGGATGTGGTGCGAGTGGCGGGACTCGAACCCGCAAGGCTCACGCCGACAGATTTTAAGTCTGCTGTGTATACCAATTCCACCACACTCGCACGCTTGAAAGGGCCACGGGGGCCGGCTCACTTCAGACAGAAGGGCTGTGCAATCAAGGCGGCTTTATAACCCACCGTTATAGCAGAGTCAACCTTGGCTGCCATATTCCGCACATCGCATCCCATCACACCTGGCCGATTGACAGTGTCATGAGCTTGGCCCAATGTTAGCCAAGTCACTGGATGTGATGGTCGGGCCGACGACTGCGCAATGAAGGTGAACAGCGTGCGTCAAGGTCTGAGCTCTAGCCGTTTGGATGATGTTCACCTGCCGTGCCGATGGAGCTCGCATGGTTTCAACTGATTGCCAGGTCAATTCAGATATGCCTGCTCATCGTTACGAGCAATTGGTCCAGTCGGTGGTGGACTACGCCATCTACATGCTCGATACCACCGGCCATATCGCCTCGTGGAATGCGGGCGCCCAGAGGATCAAGGGCTATAGCGCCGATGAAGTGGTGGGGCGTCATTTTTCCCTGTTCTTCACGCCTGAAGACTGCGCCGAAGGCAAGCCTGAGCAGTTGTTGCGTCAAGCGCTCGAACAGGGGGTGTCGCGGCATGAAGGGTGGCGCCAGCGCAAAGACGGCACGCGCTTCTGGGCATTGGTGGCCCTCGATGTGGTTCGCGATGACCAAGGCCAGGTCGTCGGGCTTGCCAAGGTCACGCGGGACATTACCGACCGCCGTGAGTCAGCGATGCAACTGGACGCCGTCAGAGCGCAGCTGTTCGAGGCTCAGAAGCTCGAGGCGCTGGGTCAGTTGACCGGTGGCCTGGCACATGATTTCAACAACCTGCTGACCATTATCCTCAGCTCTGCACGCTTGGCCCTTGCCGCCCCGGACCCAGAGCGCGTTCAGCGCATGCTGCACAACATTCTGGAAGCTGGCCAGCGCGGCACCGACCTGACCCGTCAGCTGCTCAGCTTTGCGCGTCATCGCAAGCTCGAGGTGACCTGTATAGAGCCGGCCAAACTGATCGACGCCACCCATGGATTGCTTGTTCACGCACTGCCCAGTTCGGTCACACTGGATGCGCGAGTGCAGCCCGATCTTCCCATCATCGAAGTGGATGCTGGTCAGTTGCAAATGGTGTTGCTCAACCTGCTGTTCAATGCCCGGGATGCCATCGCCGAGGAAGGCCGCATCGTGCTGACCGTCGAAGCGGTGTCGCTGACAGGTGAGGTCGATGGCCTGCACGGCCACTTCGTGTGCTTCGAGGTGCAAGACAGCGGCGAGGGCATGGCGGCGGAGGTACAGCCACGTATTTTCGAACCCTTTTTCACCACTAAACCCTTCGGTCAGGGCACCGGCCTGGGCCTGAGCCAGGTGTACGGATTTGCCAGGCAAAGCGGCGGTGCCATCAGCGTGCAAAGCGAGCTGGGGGTCGGCACGTGCATGCGGCTGTATTTACCCGTTCATTCAAGCCAGCCAGTTACCGAGCCGTGAGGGGCACAGCATGACTCAGACACTCAAGCGATTGTTGACAGGTATCGACGGGCTCGATGCCCTGCTCAAAGGTGGGTTGGTGGCGGGTGCGTCGTACATCGTGCAGGGCCCACCTGGCGCAGGCAAGACCATTCTGGCCAACCAACTGGCCTGCGAGCATGTGCGCAAGGGGGGCCGGGCGCTGGTGGCAACGTTGCTCAGCGAGTCCCATGAGCGGCTATTTCAATACTTGGGCACGCTGGACTTCTTCGACCCCTCGATGGTCGGCGATCAGATCCAGTTCGTCAGCGCTTTCGACACCCTGGAGCAGGATGGCCTTGATGCCGTGGTCAGGTTGCTGAGGCAGGAGATCAGTCGACACAAGGCCAGCCTGCTCATCGTCGATGGCGTACTCAATGCCCGCCTACGTGCCGAAACATCGCTCGATACCAAAAAATTCGTCTCGGCGCTGCAAGGTCACGCGGCCTTTGCCGGCTGCACCGTACTGTTGTTGACCAGTGCGCGGCTCGAAGAAGGCAGCCCTGAACACACGATGGTCGACGGCGTGATCGAACTGGGTGAGCAGATGATGGGTAGCCGCGCCGTTCGCACGATTCAGTTGCGCAAGACACGTGGCAGTGGAGCCTTGTCCGGGCGTCACGAGTGCCTGATCGACGATACCGGTGTGAGGGTGTTTCCGCGTCTGGAGTCGTTGTTCGCCAAGCCCAGTGCGCCCGCTAGTGCAGTTGCATCCCGGATCAGCAGTGGTGTGTCGACGCTCGACGACATGCTCGATGGCGGACTGTCCTGCGCCTCTGTAACGCTTCTGATCGGCCCGTCGGGCATTGGCAAGACCTCGCTTGGCATGGCGTTTCTGGCGGCCAGCACACCCCAGGCGCCCGGCTTGCATTTCGGTTTCTACGAATCACCCGATCGCCTGCGCATCAAGGCGGCTTCGCTGGGGTACGACTTTGCAGCCATGGAACAGACCCAGAGCTTGACACTGTGCTGGGAGCCTTGTACGCAGGTGCTGCTGGATCAGCTGGGTGCGCGCTTGATCGAACAGGTGCAGGCAACCGGGGCCAAGCGAGTCCTTATCGACAGCCTGGGCGCGTGGAGCCGCCTGTCCACGGAACCTGACCGTCTGAATGCCTTTTTTCGCGCGTTGACCGGAGAGCTGCGCAATCGAGAGGTGAGTGTGATGCTGACCTGGGAAATGCGCGATATCTTTGGTGCGGAGATCACTGCGTCGGCGCCCGATTTATCAAGCATCGTCGACAACCTGGTGTTGATGCGATTCGTTGAGCACGACGGCACCTTGCGCCGAATGCTCTCCATCCTGAAAGTACGCGACAGTGCTCACGACGCGTCTTTGCATGAGCTTGTAATCGCATCGTCTGGGATCTCACTGCGTAGAGCGTTCGAAGGCACCAGTGGGGCCCTTTCTGGCACAGCCGTGCCGCAAGGGAGCCTTTAGGTTTCTCTTACATGAAGACTGTGCTGATCGTCGACGACGAATACCTGATAGCCGAGATCTTGGGTTTTGCCCTGGAAGACGAAGGGTATGCGATCGAAAAGGCGAGTAACGGCCAGAAAGCGCTGGAGGTACTCAAACGCGTACAGGTGCAGTTGGTCATCACCGACTACATGATGCCCGTGCTCAATGGTCAGGAGCTGGTACGTGCCATGCGGGCAGATCCTGCCTTGCGAACGCTGCCGGTCATCCTCATGAGCGGCGCCCAGGCCAGCGAGGGATGCCCGACATTATTCGCGGCAGTGTTCGACAAGCCATTCGACATGGGCGAGATGATTGCGACCGTGCGTGGCCTACTGAAGGGCTAAGGCTGTGGGCGCATCCCTGCAGCCCGCTTGAATGATCGGTGTCAATCGTCCTGCTTCTCAGGGGCCGGATTGCCGGCCTGGATGCGTTTGAAGATCTCCTCGCGGTGCACTTGAACGTCCTTGGGTGCGTCGATGCCTATTCTCACCTGCATCCCTTTGACGCCCAGAATGGTGACTTTGATGTCATCGTTGATGACGATGCTCTCGCCAACCTTACGGGTGAGTATCAGCATGTACTTCTCCTTGGTGATAAAAAAGTCCGCAGGCCATGTGCGCTAGCGGTGGGAGCCTATCCCTTTTCCTTCCATTAAAGACGCTTTAGAAGCCTAGTAATTCCCAAAATGTCAAAATCTATGGCACGAAGAAGGGATGCGAACAGCCAGCTACCGTATAAAGGATTTGTAGGACAAGGTGCTCTGTTGGGAAGGATAGTGGGGGCCTCGTTCAATAGGAAATACCTTTGCATCATGGAGTGGATAGACAAGCTCAATGTGCGGCCTGCTGTTCCAATGCCTTGAGAAAGACCAGCAAAGCGACCTCTTCCGGGTCCAGCCCCTTGCGCACTCGGCTCTTGGGCAAGGCGGCCAGCCGCCCGAGTGTGTAATGCTCCAGCACCGCTGGGTGGATATAGCAGCGTCGGCACACGGCGGGGGTGTTGCCCAGGCGCGAGGCGACTTGTTTGACAATGGCAGCGACCTGGCGCTTGGCCTCGGTTTCAGGCTCCCAGGCCAAGGGTCTGAGCAGGTCCAACGCAAGACTGCTGCCGGCCCAGGTACGGTAGTCCTTGGCCGTGAAGTCGGCGCCAGTCAACTGTTGCAAAAACTGATTGATGTCGCTCGAACCAATGCTGTGACGCTGGCCATCGGCATCCAGATACTGGAACAGCGCTTGGCCGGGCAGTTCCATGCAACGCTTCAGCAAGGCCGCCAAGCGTCGGTCACGCAGCGTCACATCGTGCTCGACGCCACGCTTGCCACGGAACTGAAAGCGGATGGTACTGCCCTTGACCTCTACATGTCGATTGCGCAGGGTCGTCAGCCCATAGGACTTGTTGTCGCGCATGTAGCGCTGGTTGCCAATGCGGATGAGGGTATGGTCCAGCAGGCTGACTACCAGGGCCATGACCTTTTCACGGTCAAGGCCCGGTCGTGACAAGTGGGTTTCCAATTGTGAGCGCAGCTTTGGCAATGCCTGGGCGAAGGCGAGCATTCGGCCGTATTTGTGCTGGTCACGGGTTTCACGCCATTGGGCATGATAGCGGTACTGCTTGCGGCCACGGGCATCGCGGCCAGTGGCCTGCAAGTGCCCTTGCGGGTCGGCGCATATCCAGACATCGGTATAGGCCGGTGGGATCACCAGTGCGGCGATACGTGCCAGTGTTTCAGGGTCGCGGACCCGTTCACCATTGGCGTCCAGGTAGATGAAGCGGTCGCGCCAGCGGCGACGAGTCAAGCCGGGCTGGCTGTCGTCGACGTAATGCAGCGTTTCGGGAAGCGGGCAGTCGAGCATGGGCGGCAGGCCTCGATCAAGTCACTGATCAATGGACAACGGCCGCTTGGCCGTTGCTCCATTTCTGCGCGTCAGCTCAGCAATGCAACCGATTTGATCTGTGCATACAGGCGCTGGCCTGGGTGTACCCCAAGCTGGTCCGCCGAGAAACGCGTAATACGGGCGAGCAGGGTGCTGCCGTCGGCATCCAGGCTGACCAATAAATGGGCTGGGTTGTCGGCAGCGTGGGTGGCGCGTACCTGAACCTGCACTCGGTTGAGGATGCTTGAGGTGCCGTCGGCGGTGAGCGCCAGGCTGACATCGCGAGCGTGGACCTTGACCCTCAAGGCGCTGCCCAGGGCCCGGATGGGGTGTGCGAAACGTAGTACGAGCCCGTTGTTGCCAGGCAAGCGCAATTCAAGCAGGTCGTAGTGCGGGTCATGGCCTGTCACCTGGCCTTCGAGCACCACGCCGGCATCCTCGCCCTGAGCCAACGATAAGTCCAGACGCGCCAAGGTAGGGGCAACCGGGCCGCTCGCTACCACACGTCCATGCTCCAGCAGCACGACGTGGTCAGCCAGCCGCGCCACTTCGTCCTGTGCATGGCTGACATAAACCACAGGCACGTCCAGTTCCTCGTGCAGGCGCTCGAGGTAAGGCAGGATTTCACGCTTGCGGGGCCCGTCCAAGGCAGCCAGGGGCTCATCCATCAGCAGCAGCCGGGGGCTGCTGAGCAGCGCACGGGCAATCCCGACGCGTTGCGCCTCGCCCCCCGATAGCGTCGAGGGCAGGCGCGCCAGCAGGTGGCCGATGCCCAGCAGCTCGCTGGCGTGTTCCAGGCCCACCTTGCGCTGGGTCCACGGCACACGGCGCCAGCCGAACTCCAGGTTGCCACGCACGGTCAGGTGCGCGAACAGGCTGGGCTCCTGGAAGACGTAGCCCACCGGGCGCTGATGGGGCGGTAGAAAGACGCCACGAGCGGTGTCCTCCCAGACCTCGCCATTGATTTCCACATACGCTTGGCCAGGGCGCTCCAGCCCGGCCAGACAGCGCAGGCAACTGGTTTTGCCCGAGCCAGAGTGTCCAAACAAGGCGCTGATACCGCGCCCTGGCAGTTGCAGGTCGACGTCCAGGGTGAAAGCGTCGCGTGCCAGTTTCAGGCGTGCCACGATCGAGTGCGTCATGTCAGTTCCAGCCCGCATTGCCGCGTCGGCCTGCGTACAGCAACAGCAGCACCAAGAAAGAGAACGCCAGCATGGCGCCTGCGAGCCAGTGCGCCTGGGTGTAAGCCATCGCCTCGACATGGTCGAAGATCTGCACGGATACCACGCGGGTCTTGTCTGGAATGTTGCCCCCGATCATCAACACGACACCAAACTCGCCTACGGTGTGGGCAAAACCCAGGATGCTGGCGGTGATGAAACCCGGACGGGCCAGTGGTAGCGCCACATGCACGAAACTGTCCCAGGGCCCGGCGCGCAGCGTGGCCGCCACTTCCATGGGTCGCTTGCCAATGGCGGCAAAAGCGTTTTGCAACGGCTGGACCACAAAGGGCATCGAGTAGATGACCGAGCCGATTACAAGGCCCGAGAAGCTGAACACCACATTGCCCAGGCCCAGTGCCGCAATCCCTTGGCCAAGCCAGCCATGCGGGCCTAGTGCAATCAGCAGGTAAAACCCGATCACCGTCGGCGGCAGTACCAAGGGCAGGGCAACGATGGCGCCTATCGGGCCGCGAAACCATGACCGCGTGCGTGCCAGCCACCAGGCAACCGGTGTGCCTACGATTAAAAGAATCAGGGTGGTCAGGCTGGCCAGCTTCAGGGTGAGCCAGATGGCGCCAAGGTCACTGGCATCGAGCGGCATCAGATTTCATAGCCATAGGCTTTGATCACCGCAGCTGCCTTGGGGCCCTTGAGGTAGTCCACCAAGGCCTTGGCAGCCGGGTTGTCTTTGCCTTTTTCCAGAATCACCGCGTCTTGGCGAATGGGGTCGTGCAAGGAAGCCGGGACGATCCAGGCCGAACCGCTCTGCACCTTGCCATCTTTGAAGATCTGCGACAGCGCCACGAAGCCCAGTTCTGCGTTACCGGTAGAGACGAACTGGAAGGCTTGGGTGATATTTTGACCTTCTACCCATTTGTCGCGCGTCGCCTCGGTCAGCTTGAGCTTTTCTAGCACTTGCGTGGCCGCCAGGCCGTAAGGGGCGGTCTTCGGGTTGGCGAGCGCGAGGTGCTGGTATGCATTGCGCTGCAAGACTGCGCCCTTGTCATCCACATACCCAGGCTGGGCCGACCACAGGGCCAGCGTGCCGATGGCGTAGGTAAAGCGTGAGCCTGGCACGATGGCGTGCTCTTTCTCGAGCTTGGCCGGGGTGCTGTCGTCTGCGGCCAGGAACACTTCGAAAGGGGCACCGTTGTTGATCTGGGCATAGAACTGTCCGGTAGCGCCGTAGGCTGCAATCAGCTTATGGCCGGTGTCCTTCTCGAAGTCCTTGGCGATGGCCTGGATGGGTGCGGTGAAGTTGGCAGCGACAGCCACCTGGACCTCGTCGGCCCAGGCAGTGTTCAGGGTGATCAGGCTGGCGAGGGCGGCTAGGTAAGGCAGGCGAGAACGCATTGGGAAAGCTCCTGGTTTTCGTTATATGCCTGACTATATAGCGCTTCGCCAGTTGCTTGCAGCTGTTTTTATTGGATCGAGGCTCAAGCAAGGCACGGCGCGCTCGATCGGTCCGGTTAGCGGTTCAGACGAGCCAATGCCTTGTCTGCAATGTCACGGGTCAGGTCTGCAGCGGACAAGTGCCGGCCGAGGCGTAGTGCCTGGCCTGCCCAAAGGTTGCTGAAATCACTGCTGCCTTGGGCTTCAGTGATTGCCCGCAGTGGCATCAATGCGCCACCTGCGAGCGGAAATCGGGGTGCCTGCGCGCTCATGGGGCCCAGCTCGCGCATCAGGCGATTATGGATACCGCGGGCCGGGCGACCGGTGAACAGGTTGGTCAGGGCCGTGTCGCTGGCGGGCGCGCTGTCCAGCGCCTGCCGATGAAACGACGACACGGTGGCTTCGGGGCAGAACAGGTAGGCGGTGCCGATCTGCACCGCAGAGGCACCCAATGCCAGTGCGGCCAGCACACCACGGTGATCGCCAATGCCACCGGCCGCAATCACCGGTACATCGACGGCATCGACCACCTGCGGCACCAGCGCAAGCGTACCGATTTGGGTGGTGATGTCTTCACTGAGGAACATGCCGCGATGCCCGCCAGCCTCATAACCCATGGCGATGATCGCATCACAGCCGCGATCCTGCAGCCAGCGTGCCTCTTCGACGGTTGTGGCACTGGACAGTACTCGGGCCCCACTGGCTTTGACCCTGCGCAGCAGGTCAGCCTGAGGCAGGCCGAAGTGAAAACTCACCACTTCAGGGCGCAGGTGCTCGACCAGCTGGCAGCTGTGTTCGTCGAAAGGCGCGCGGTTGGACACCGGTGCAGGTGCTTCGAAATCAGCCCCCAGCGTTCGATAGTAGGGCTCGAGCACCTGCTTCCAAGCGGTGAGGGCGTCAGCATCGGATGCCGGTACCTGATGGCAGAAGAAGTTCAGGTTCAGGGCGCGGCCAGGGCTGGCGGCTCGAAAGACAGCGATTTGCTCGCGTACCTGCTGGTGCGTGAGCATGGCGCAAGGCAATGCGCCCAGACCACCGGCCTGGCTTACCGCAATAGCCATCGCCGTACCTGATGCCCCGGCCATCGGCGCTTGAAGGATGGGCAGTTCGATACCCAGCAAATCGAGAACACGGCGATCGGGCCACTGGCTCATGCGACGCTCCTTCAGGCGCAATGGATGGAGACTGGGCGATTAGAGTGCCTTGCTGACCTGGATGTCGCTGACCTTGTCCACGTCTTCACCATGGATCTTGCGCAGGGCTTGTAGCGCTTGTTCCCGAGAGTCGTCTGACATGAGGGCGAAATCCCAGCGGCGCTGGCCTTCGAGCTTGTACTTGATGACGTACTTGATGGTTTGGGTCATGGCTGGCCTTACCTGAGCTGCGACGAGGAACGACGGATGATCTTGATCTTGTGCGTAAGGCTGGGCTTGCGCGTGACCGAGATCGGACGGGTCGTCACAGTATCGATGGTGATGTTCCAGAAACCGGTGCTGGGCACGGTGATCTTGGCGGGGAACTTGTCGAAGTGGCCGCCGTGATAGGTGTGACGACCGCCATTCTTGAAGCTGCGGAAGTTGGCGTCGTTCATCAGACGGATGTTGCAGCGCTGGGAGCACTCGATGACGACGATGTCGTCCTCGTTGAGGTGCTCGCGCTGGTGTACGAATTTCATGTGTGGCTCCGCAAAGTCTGGTTTTGCAAACGCGCACGATAACACGATGCGCGGTGAGCGCGCCGGGCTGCTGACCGGGCGCAGATAAATCTGCCAGTACAGGGAGCAAAAGAGCCAGATCACGGTCGAACGGTGTTCCTGATGACAGAGGTGCAGCAGATGAAGTGGATGTTGGCGGCGTGGATGCTGACCCTGGCCGGGTGCGCCAGTGTGTCTGACCTAGAACAATCCCATGAGACGATGGATGTGATGTCAGGCAAGACGCCACGTGAATATGCCGACTGCGTGAAGGCCCGGCTGGCCGACTCGCGTGGCCCGTTGACGGAAGAAAAACGCGGTGATGGATTGCGTTTGATCGTGCCGCAGAAGTTTTCGCCAGGCGAGGGCCCAGGCGCGCTTCTGGATATCAGCCAGCGTGGCAACAATGGCAGCAGCATCAAGTTGCATGAACGTCTGAGCAACTTCCCATTGCGCCCGGGTGATGTGCGTAAAGCCGCGACGGCTTGTATTTCCGGGGATTGACCCAGCGCAAGTGACCGACCTCCTTTTGCTTATATGTTTTGGGCCTAAGCATATAACAATAGAAAAGGAGGTTCGTGATGAGACCATTCAGCGTCATGGTGATCGGTGGCCTGATGTCCCTGGCCTGGGCATCGGCCCACGCTGCAGATGGCCAGAAAGTCTTTACCCAAGGGGGCGCCGACCCTGCAGCCCTCGCCTGCATCGGATGCCACGGTGCCGATGGCAACGGTATCGGCGCAGCAGGCTTCCCACGGCTCGCCGGCCTGCCGGCCCCTTACTTGAGCAAGCAACTGCGTGACTGGCGCAATGGTACTCGACAGCAGGCGGTCATGGCGCCCTTGGCAAAGGCATTGTCCGAGGACGAGATCACAGCGGTGAGTGCCTACCTGGCCAGCTTGCCGGCGCCGGCAACCGGTGACCTGCGTCGTCAGCAAATCGCCAATGATCCAACGCTGCGGCTTGCGCTTTATGGCGACTGGAACCGGCACGTCCCTGGATGTATCCAGTGCCACGGCCCAGGCGGTAGCGGCGTAGGCGAGCATTTCCCGCCGTTGTCTGGCCAGCCCGCCGCTTATCTGGCGGCTCAACTGAACGCTTGGCGTGATGGAACGCGCAGCAACGACCCCAACCAGTTGATGGTCGGCGTGGCCAAGGCCATGACCCCCGACGAGATCACGGCCGTTTCCGCGTTTTTCGCTCTTCCTGCCAACCTGGAGGCCAAGCCATGAAGCCTTTGCTTACAGCCCTGCTGCTGGCAGCAGGTAGCGTTCACGCCAGCCCCGTGACCATGGAAGACCAGTCCCAGCTCAAAGTGCCGAATGCACAGGCGCAACCGCGCTTCGTGCCGCCGGCAGAGGGCGAGTTGCCGGACAATGCGTTTGGGAAGATGGTGCGCGAGGGGCACGCCCTGTTCGTCGATACCCGACGTCTGATGCCTGAAGCGGTTGGCAACGGCATGAACTGCTCTAATTGCCACCTTGATCAAGGGCGCATGGCGCACTCGGCCCCTCTGTGGGGCGCTTACCCGATGTACCCGGCCTACCGAAAGAAAAACGACAAGGTCAACACGTATGCCGAGCGAATCCAGGGATGTTTTCAGTTCAGCATGAACGGCAAGCCGCCGGCGGCTGACAGCCCGGAGATGACCGCGCTGTCGGTTTATTCCTACTGGCTCTCTACCAAAGCGCCGACCGGTGTGCCGTTGGCCGGGCGAGGCTATCCGGAAGTGGCGCCGCCAGCGGGGGGCTATGACTTCAAGCGTGGGCAGCAGGTGTACCTCGAGCAGTGCGCGATCTGCCACGGCAAGAAGGGCGAAGGCCAGAAGGTGGCGGGCGAGTATGTGATGCCGCCGCTATGGGGCAGGGACGCCTACAACTGGGGGGCGGGCATGCACCGGATCAATACGGCGGCGTCATTCATCAAGTACAACATGCCGCTGGGTCGACCGGGCTCGCTCAGCGACCAGCAGGCCTGGGACGTGGCGGCCTGGATAAACCGGCACGAGCGGCCCCAGGACCCGAGGTTGGTAGAGGGCTCCATCGAGAAAACCCGCCTGAAGTTCCATGCCAATGATGGGGTCAATCTCTACGGCCAGAAGATCGAAGGTGTGTTGATCGGGCAGGGCACCGGTCGCTGAAAGCTGGGCAACGGCCTGGAGGGGTGACGTACCGGTGAGGAATATTGGGCGGCCCTTTGAACTATCCGTGAGCGGTTGCCTCTATGTTCCCAACGATCGGCCACAGGCGGGGCATTGTAAGGTGACCGCCGCCTGATTAGACTGCGCCGTAACCCCCAGGCCTAGCCTTTGTTAAGGACGTTTATGATCAAGAAATGCTTGTTCCCGGCAGCCGGCTATGGCACTCGCTTCCTGCCAGCCACCAAAGCCATGCCGAAGGAAATGCTGCCAGTGGTCAACAAGCCGTTGATCCAGTACGGCGTTGAGGAAGCATTGGATGCAGGGTTGAGCGAGATCTCCATCGTTACCGGCCGCGGTAAGCGCGCACTGGAAGATCACTTCGACATCAGCTACGAGCTGGAAAACCAGATCAAGGGCACCGACAAGGAGAAGTACCTGGTAGGCATTCGTCGCCTGCTGGACGAGTGCTCGTTCTCCTACACCCGTCAGACCGAAATGAAAGGCTTGGGTCACGCGATCCTCACTGGCCGTCCCCTGATCGGCGACGAGCCGTTCGCAGTGGTGCTGGCCGATGACCTGTGCGTCAACCCGGAAGGCGATGGCGTGCTGACCCAGATGGTGAAGCTGTACAACCAGTTCCGTTGCTCGATCGTCGCCATTCAGGAAGTCGATCCGCAGGAAACCAACAAATACGGTGTCATTGCCGGCGACATGATTCGTGACGACATTTTCCGTGTCACCAACATGGTTGAGAAGCCCAAACCCGAGGATGCGCCGTCCAACCTGGCCATCATCGGCCGTTACATCCTGACGCCCGACATCTTCGATATCATCGAGAACATCGAGCCCGGCAAAGGCGGTGAGATCCAGATTACCGACGCCTTGATGAAGCAAGCCCAGAGCGGCTGCGTGATCGCGTACAAATTCAAAGGGAAGCGCTTCGACTGCGGTGGCGCCGAGGGCTACATCGACGCGACCAACTTCTGCTTCGAGAACTACTACAAGGCTGGCAAGGCTTACTGAGCCCCTGCTGCAAGCCAGGCGCATTTTTTCTTGCCGCCTGATGCTTGAAGCTTGAAACTGCCGGTACCAAGCTGCAAGTGACAAGCCACGCTGCCCGTTCGTGCAGCCTGCCGCTTGAAGCTTGCAGCTTTTTTTTGGAGAACGAAAAGTGGCCTACGATTTTGATCTGTTCGTGATTGGCGCCGGCTCCGGTGGCGTGCGCGCTGCACGTTTCGCTGCCGGTTTTGGCGCCAAGGTAGCGGTTGCCGAGAGCCGCTATTTGGGCGGCACCTGCGTCAACGTGGGGTGTGTGCCCAAAAAGCTGCTGGTGTATGGCGCCCATGTGGCTGATGAGCTGGAGCAGGCGGCTGGATACGGCTGGACCCTGGAAGAAGGGCACTTCGACTGGGGCACCCTGATTGCCAACAAGAACCGTGAAATCGAACGGCTCAACGGTATCTACCGCAACCTGCTGGTCAACAGCGGCGTGACCCTGGTTCAAGGTCATGCGCGCATCACCGGACCTAACGAGGTCGAAGTCGAAGGCCAGCGCTACAGTGCCGAGCACATCCTGATCGCCACTGGCGGCTGGCCCCAGGTGCCGGACATCCCGGGCAAGGAATTGGCGATCACCTCCAACGAAGCGTTTTACCTCAAGGACCTGCCGCGGCGGGTGTTGGTGGTGGGCGGCGGCTACATCGCGGTGGAGTTTGCCGGGATCTTCCAAGGGCTGGGCGCCGCGACAACGTTGTTGTACCGCGGCGATCTGTTCCTGCGCGGCTTCGATGGTTCGGTGCGCACTCACCTGAAGGAGGAGCTCGAAAAGCGCGGGCTCGATTTGCAGTTCAATGCTGACATCCAGCGCATCGACAAGCTTGAGGATGGCAGCCTCAAGGCGACGCTCAAGGACGGGCGGGAACTGGTTGCCGACTGCATCTTCTACGCCACCGGCCGGCGTCCAATGCTGGACAACCTTGGCCTGGAAAACACTGGTGTCGAACTTGATGACAAGGGCTACGTGCGCGTAGACGATCAGTACCAGACCACGGCGCCTTCGATCCTGGCCATTGGAGATGTAATCGGCCGTGTGCAGTTGACCCCGGTGGCATTGGCCGAAGGCATGGCTGTGGCCAGGCGTCTGTTCAAGCCGGAGCAGTACCGCCCCGTGGATTACCAGAACATCCCCACGGCCGTGTTCAGCCAGCCGCCTATCGGCACGGTAGGGCTCACTGAAGAACAGGCCGTCGAGCAGGGCTACGAGGTCAAGGTCTTTGAAAGCCGCTTCCGCGCCATGAAGCTGACCCTCACCGACATTCAGGAAAAGACCTTGATGAAGCTGGTGGTAGATGCCAAGACCGACAAGGTACTGGGTTGCCACATGGTCGGGCCGGATGCAGGCGAGATCATCCAGGGCCTTGGCATCGCACTCAAGGCGGGCGCGACCAAGCAACAGTTCGATGAAACCATCGGCGTGCACCCCACGGCAGCGGAAGAGTTCGTGACTCTGCGCACGGTGACCCGCTGACTCAGCCCAGGCCGCATGCAACGTGCGGCCTGCTTGCGGGGCGACGATTACGTAATCGTCGCCCCATGCGCGGTCGGTTTCATAGGCTAGCCGCGCGCTTGGGCATTACCGCGGTAAGCGCTCTCTAATCTGTCCCACTCATAGCCAAAACCAATCATGAGCATCAGGTTTGCCAATGAGCCTTTATCGGTCCATGCGGTTAGGATTCTCTCCGTCAACTGATTTCAACCCATGAAGGAGCGTCTCTCATGCCTATCATCAACAGCCAGGTCAAACCGTTCAACGCCACTGCCTACCACAAGGGCGAGTTCCTCCCGGTCAGCGAAGCCGACCTGAAAGGCAAATGGTCTGTCGTGTTCTTCTATCCAGCCGACTTTACGTTCGTTTGCCCGACCGAGCTGGGTGACCTTGCTGACAACTATGCCGAGTTCCAGAAACTGGGCGTTGAGATCTACGGTGTTTCCACCGACACCCACTTTACCCACAAAGCGTGGCACGACACCTCGGACACCATCGGCAAGATTCAGTACCCACTGATCGGCGACCCGACCCATGTGATCGCCCGCAACTTCGACGTGCTGATCGAAGAAGCCGGCCTGGCGGACCGCGGTACCTTCGTGATCAACCCCGAAGGCCAGATCAAGATCGTCGAGCTGAACGACGGCGGTGTGGGTCGTGACGCCACCGAGCTGCTGCGCAAGGTCAAGGCTGCCCAGTATGTCGCCGCCCACCCAGGCGAAGTCTGCCCAGCCAAGTGGAAAGAAGGCGAGGCCACTCTGGCGCCGTCGCTGGATCTGGTCGGCAAGATCTGATTGTCGCCCGATAAGCGCCTGTGCAGCGGCAGCGCCGCACAGGCCTTGCGGGATGAGCAGCCAGTCATGTGCCAAACGCGGGCGGTAAGCAGCCGCCACAGCTGAACCACTTACCGCCCCGTCAAACGCCCGGGCGACTTCGCCTGGGCGTTTTTGTATCTGAGTTTGAAAAAGGAAATCGCCCGTATGTTGGACGCCACGCTTAAATCGCAACTGAAAACCTACCTGGAGCGGGTCACCCAGCCGATCGAGATCGTTGCCTCCCTCGACGACGGTGCGAAGTCCCGCGAATTACACGACCTGCTGGTGGAAATCGCCGGCTTGTCCAGCCTCATCACCCTGCGAGCCGATGGCGACGACGCCCGCCGCCCTTCGTTCTCGCTCAATCGCCCCAACGGCGACATCAGCCTGCGTTTTGCTGGTATTCCCATGGGCCACGAGTTCACCTCCCTAGTGCTGGCGCTGCTGCAAGTGGGCGGCCACCCCTCCAAGGCCAGCCTGGAAGTGATCGAGCAGATCCAGACGCTGGAAGGTGAGTTCAACTTCGAGACTTACTTCTCGCTGTCCTGCCAGAACTGCCCGGATGTGGTCCAGGCATTGAACCTGATGGCGGTGCTCAACCCCAGCGTGCGCCATGTAGCCATCGATGGTGCGTTGTTCCAGGCTGAAGTCGATGCCCGCCAGATCATGGCCGTGCCCAGCGTGTACCTCAATGGTGAGGTGTTCGGCCAGGGGCGCATGGGCCTTGAAGAAATTCTTGGCAAGATCGACACCAACGCCGGCGCACGTCAGGCCGAGAAGCTCAACGCCAAACAAGCATTCGATGTACTGGTCGTAGGCGGTGGCCCGGCGGGTGCCTCTGCCGCCATCTATGCCGCGCGCAAGGGTATCCGCACTGGCGTGGCCGCCGAACGGTTCGGCGGGCAGGTGCTCGACACTATGGCCATCGAGAACTTCGTTTCCGTGCATGAAACCGAAGGCCCGAAACTGGCCACCGCGCTTGAAGAACACGTCAAGCAGTATGACGTGGACATCATGAACCTGCAGCGCGGTGAAGCACTGATTCCGGCTACCGACGGTGGCCTGCATGAAGTGCGCATGGCGAGCGGGGCTTCGCTCAAGGCCAAGACGGTCATCCTGGCCACCGGTGCTCGCTGGCGCGAAATGAATGTGCCGGGCGAACAGCAATACCGTGGCCGTGGCGTGGCCTACTGCCCGCACTGTGACGGCCCGTTGTTCAAGGGCAAACGCGTGGCGGTGATTGGTGGTGGTAACTCTGGCGTGGAAGCGGCGATCGACTTGGCGGGTATCGTGGCGCAGGTGACGTTGATTGAATTCGACAGCCAGCTGCGTGCCGATGCGGTGCTGCAACGCAAGTTGCACAGCTTGCCTAACGTGACGGTCATCACCCAGGCACTGACCACCGAAGTGATCGGCAATGGCGAGAAAGTGACTGGCCTGCGCTACAAGGACCGCACCAGCGACATCGAGCATGAGCTGGCGTTGGAGGGGATTTTCGTTCAGATCGGTCTGTTACCGAACACTGATTGGCTCAAAGGCACCGTTGAACTGTCGGCACGCGGCGAAATCATCGTCGATGCCAGAGGGCAGACCAGTATTGCCGGTGTGTTCGCCGCAGGTGACGTGACGACGGTGCCTTACAAGCAGATCGTGATCGCCGTTGGCGAAGGGGCCAAGGCGTCTCTGGCCGCCTTCGACCACCTGATCCGCACCTCCGCGCCTGCATAAGCGACATTTCAGCAGAACCGCAACCCTCGCATGAACTGGCCGTGCCCCACGGCGCAGCGCATGCGGGGGTCTTGTCATGGGCCTGGCTAAACCCACGAGCCATGAGGGTGTCTATGCTTACAAGCAGACCCCTCAGGAGCCACGCCATGACCCTGATCAGCCGCGAACCCTGGTGGCTAGTGCCGCCAAAGCCCGGGCAGACTGAACAAGACCTGCACTGGGGCTACCTTGAGATCTACAGCAACGGCCACACGGTGTTTGTCGACCAGCGCCCAAGCGATCGCGAAATGACCGAGCGCAAGAGCTGCCGCAACTTCCCCAAATCAGACCGCTGAAGACTAGCCGCCTAGTGCGTCCAGGCGCGCTTCCAGTGCAGCGATACGCGCTTCCAGTGCCTCGATTCGATCCTGCGTAACCGTACTGGTACCACTTCGCATTGAGCTCTCCTGCTGCTTTGCAGCCAGAATGGCTTTGATGTCTGCCGGGTCACCCAACGCATGAGTGTAACGGTCCTCACGCTGGCCAGCCTGACGCGGCAGGTGCACGGCCAAGTTCCGTGACACCAGACGTTCTAGCTGGTGGCGAACTTGGTCGGTGTCGTCGAAATCGTGCAGGCGGTTGCTACGGGTCAGCAACTCGCTCAAGGTTTGCGGGCCACGCAGGAACATCAGCCCCATCAACACCAGCTGCGCAGGAACCAATTCCAGCGCCTTGTCCACCCGGTGTTCCCAGCGGTCGGCGCGGCTGCCCATCTGCAAGCGTGCCATCTGTCGTGCTTCGAGGCTGCGCAGCGCCTGACCCACTTGGCCCTGGGTAAGGTTCATCACCGGTTCGCGGCTGGTCTTCTGGTTACAGGCCAGGAGCAGGGCGTTGAGGGTAAGCGGGTAACTTTCCGGGCTGGTGGCCTGTTTCTCGATCAGCGAGCCGAGCACGCGAATCTCGACGCTGCTCAAGCGACCTTCAGTGGTGGTGTCTTGCTCGGACATGGCCCTGTCTCATTGCTGGGAAAAGGCCATTAGCGTAGGTGTATGAGGGGAGGGCCGCAAGACGGCCCGGCTAAATCAGGCGCTGCGGCGCGCTTCGGCCTGGCAGGCGGCTGCGGTGAACAGCACGTCGGTGGAGGAGTTGAGCGCGGTCTCGGCAGAATCCTGCAGCACGCCGATGATGAACCCCACCGCCACAACCTGCATGGCGATCTCACTGGGAATGCCGAACAAGCTGCAGGCCAATGGGATGAGCAGCAGGGAGCCGCCGGCCACACCGGACGCACCGCAGGCACAGACCGCCGCTACCACACTGAGCAACACTGCCGTGGGAAGGTCCAAGGGAATCCCCAAGGTGTGCACCGCCGCCAGCGTCAATACGGTGATGGTGATTGCAGCGCCAGCCATGTTGATCGTGGCCCCCAGCGGAATGGATACCGAATAAGTATCCTCATGCAGCCCAAGGCGTTCGGACAACGCCATGTTCACAGGGATGTTGGCTGCCGAACTGCGGGTGAAAAATGCAGTGATGCCGCTTTCGCGCAGACACAGCAGGGTGAGTGGGTAGGGATTTCGACGGGTTTTCCAGAATACGATCAGCGGGTTCATGACCAGGGCGACGAACAGCATGCACCCGATCAGTACCGCCAGCAGGTGCAGGTACCCCAACATGGCTTTGAGCCCTGACTGAGCCAAGGTGGAGGTGACCAGGCCGAAGATGCCCAGTGGCGCAAAGCGAATGACGATGCGCACGATCAGCGTGACGCCGTTGGACAGGTCGTCGACCACCTTGCGGGTGGTGTCACCGGCGCGGCGCAACGCGATGCCCAGGCCGATAGCCCAGGTCAGCACGCCGATGAAATTGGCATTGAGCAACGCGTTGATCGGGTTGTCGACCGCACTGAGCAACAGGTTCTTCAACACCTCACCGATGCCGCCCGGTGCACTCAGGGCGGCATCCGCTGCGTTCAGTACCAGGTGCGAAGGAAATACCATGCTGGCAACCACCGCCACGACAGCCGAGGCGAATGTGCCGAGCAAGTACAGCCCCAAGATGGGGCGGATATGGGTTTCCTGTCCGTGCCGGTGATTGGCAATCGATGCCATGACCAGAACGAAGACCAGCACTGGCGCCACCGCCTTCAAGGCACTGACGAACACCGTACCGAGAAAGCCCAGGTCACGGGCAACGGTGGGGGCGATCAGGGCAAGCGCGATACCTGCCACCAGGCCGATAACGATTTGCGTCACCAGGCCGGTGCGGTTGAGAAGGCGAAGAAGCGGTGTCATGCGCAGCGAGGTCCTGAAATTCGAAAAGGGCTGGACTTTACCATAGACCTCGCCCAGGCACTTACTGCCCGTTGTGGGGAGCGCTACCAGTTGAACAGGTCGCGTCGCGCCCCTTCGGTGATGGCAACGATGCCAGGATGCTTGACCTTGCGCTCGACCGAAATGGCGTAGAAGGACTCGTTCACGGCCTCGGTTTGCCCAATCAACTGTACGCCATACTGCCGACACACTTCTTCGGCAATCACGCTGGGCGCCACGAAGATGCCGCTGCCAGACTGCCCGAACGCCTGCATCAAGGCACTGTCGTCGAACTCGCCGACGATGCGCGGTTGAAGATGTTGATCACCAAGCCAGCGTAGAAGGCGGCTGCGCAGCACCGTTTCTTGCCCGGGTATGAGCAGCGGCGCATCGTGCAGGCATTCAGGGAACGGGCCATCGTGCTGAAGGGCCAATGTTGGGGTTGCGAAAAAGCTCAGGCCGCATTCTCCCAGTTTCTGGCTATACCCTTTGATGTCCAGGTGGGGCGGCATCGGGCTGTCTGAAATGACCAGGTCCAGTCGCTGAATGGCAAGGTCGGCCAGGAGCCGCTCCAGCTTGTCTTCACGGCAGTTGATGCGCAGCACGTTCTCAAGCTCCATGGTGGGTGCCAATAATCGATAGACAATGGACTTGGGCACCACGTCAGCCACCCCGACCCGGAACAGGATCTGCTCCTGAGGGCCGGCACGCAGCATGGCTTCGAGTTCGCCCCCCAGCTGGAACATCTGCTCGGCATACGTCAGCGCCTGGCGTCCGGTCTCAGTGAGTTCCAATTGCCGGCCAACCCGCTGGAACAGCTCGACGCCATAAGCCTGTTCCAATAGCGTGATCTGACCGCTGATGGTCTGTGGCGTCAGATTCAATTGCTCGCTCGCCCGAACGATGCTGCCGGTTCGGGCTACCACCCAAAAGTAGTGGAGCTGGCGATAGTTAAGCATTAGCGCAGATGCCGATTCGGAAAAACCGAAGTATATCGCTTGAAAATACGAATTTTACAGAAGTATTGCGCCCTCTAGAATCCACTTCATTCAGGCGGATACGAGCCTGCGCACATCATTCCGGAGGCGCCTATGCTGTATTTCAAATCAATGGGTACTGCGCTGGTCATGAGCATGACGCTGTTGGCCCTGGCCGGCTGCGATCAGGCCGAGAAGTCTGCCCAGCAAGTGCTTGACCAGGCGGCGAAGTCGGCTCAGCAGGTGATCGAGCAAACCAACCAGGCGGCCCAGCAGGCCTTGAGCGACGCGCTTGGGACCGACCGGCGAGAGCCCGAGCAAGATGACACCGCTTCCGAAACCCAGGACATTTGATCCCCAACCCGCGTGACAGGATGTGAACAATGGAATATTTGCTGGAACTTGCCGCTAGCCCGACAGCCTGGGTGGCGCTCGCCACGCTGGTGGCCATGGAAGTTGTACTGGGTATCGACAACCTGATCTTCATCTCCATCCTGACCAACAAACTGCCAGTCGCGTATCGCTCCAAGGCGCGCCGCATCGGTATCAGCATGGCGCTGGTGATGCGCCTGGCACTGCTGAGCACCGTTGCCTGGATCGTGCAGCTGACCGACCCTGTGTTCGAGGTGTTTGGCAACGCCTTCTCCTGGAAGGATGTGATCCTGATCGCGGGCGGCCTGTTCCTGCTGTGGAAGGCCACTAAGGAAATTCACGAGAACGTCGATCCACACGGTGCCAAGGAAGAGTCCAAGGCTTCTTCTACCGTTACCTTGGGCTTCGCCGCAGCGATTTTCCAGATTCTGCTGCTCGATATTGTGTTCTCGGTAGACAGCATTATCACCGCAGTAGGCATGACTGAGCACTTGCCTATCATGATCATCGCCGTGATCACTGCCGTGATCGTGATGATGGTGGCGGCCGATCCGCTGGCCAACTTCATCAACGACAACCCAACCGTTGTCATGCTGGCGCTCGGTTTCCTGATCATGATCGGCATGACGCTGATCGCGGAGGGCTTCGGAGCCCACGTGCCCAAGGGCTATGTGTATGCCGCCATGGCGTTCTCAACCGCTATCGAGATTCTGAATATCCTGGCGCGTCGAGCACGGCTGAAGCGTGAGGCCAAGCAAGGGTGACAGCAGGCGGGGCGCATGGCGCCCCATTCGCTGCATGTTTCAGGTGGGTTCAGTGCGCCGCTGCTGCGTGTGGAGCACGCCGTGCAGGGGCGGGTTGAGGGCGTGGCTGTGGTTGCGCAACGGGTTGAGCGTGCCGCCGTGCGATGCGCAGTACGCCCCAGAGCATGGCCGCTGCAACGCTGAGCCACATGCACACCAACATGATGATTGCCAAGGTCATATTCATTTGTGCCTCCATCTCTACGGCGAGCGCTTGATACGCCAGCGATTGCCTTCCAGACACTTGATTAGTGTAGCCCTTGCGTGGGTACGTTCCATCGAATAACGCCTGCGGTGCCGAGATGATTCGCCAACATGCCCTGTCGGACTGTACCGCCATCGTTGTGGGACCTATCATCGCGAACACAGCAGGGCGCTGCCTGCCCTGCGTTCAGCAAGCGAGTATCCATGCCCAATTTCACCTTCTCGTCGCCGACCAAGGTCGTTCGCCAGCTCATCCTGGCGTGCTGGTTGGGTGTCACCTTGGCAGGTTGTGCCGGGACACCTTCTACCGCACTCCAGGGCCTGCCCCAGCGGGTGGAGCTCAGCAGCGTTCCGTTCTACCGCGGTAACGCCAACCACAGCGCAGCCATGGCATTGGCCGCGATTCTGTCGCAGCAAGGTGCGCCCATCACGCCTGGGCTGCTCGATCAGCCGCTGAACCTGCCCACAGGTATCGACAGCCTAGATACCAGCATCCCGCGCGTTGCGCGCGACTACGGTAGGGTGGTGTACCCCTTGGACAAGCGGCTAGATGCCTTGTTGACGCAGGTGGCCGCTGGAAACCCGGTGCTGGTTCGCTACCAGGACGGTTCGGCATGGTGGAGCGAACCCAGGTATGCGGTATTGATAGGGTATGACCGTTACAAACAGCGTGTGCTGATGCGTGCAGGCATGCAGCGCCGCCTGGTGATGGCATTCGACGATTTTGCCTCTGCCTGGGCGAAAGAGGGCCGTTGGGCAATCCTGGTGCAGCCGCCGGGGGAGTTGCCGGCGAACGTTGACCGTCAGCGCTGGCAACAGGCCGCTGACGATCTGGCGCGTGCGGGCCAGGAACTGGCGGCCAGGCAGGCCCTGGACAGCCTCAAGTGAGGCTGCTCGCATCAGGCTTCCCACGGTCACTGAAGGCGTGGCCTTGCCGGGGCGCTGGACTGGCCGGCATGGGCCGCAACGCGGCCCGGCGAACATGAGTGAACCCCATCACGCCAGTGGCAGCCCTTTACCGGTTGCCACGCCTTGACTCAGAAGCCCAGACGGTCACGCAAGCTGTAGTACCAAGCGCCCAAGGCACTGAAGGGCACGCGCAGCATCTGACCGCCCGGGAAGGGGTAGTGCGGCAGCCCGGCAAAGGCATCGAACCGCTCCGCCTGGCCACGCATGGCCTCGGCCAGGACTTTGCCTGCCAGATGGGTATAGGTGACCCCGTGCCCTGAGCACCCCTGGGAATAATAGATGTTGTCACCGATACGGCCGACTTGTGGCAGACGCGACAAGGTGAGCAGGAAGTTGCCGGTCCAGGCGTAGTCGATCTTGACGTTCTTCAACTGCGGGAAGGCCTTGAGCATCTTCGGACGAATGATCGCCTCGATGTTGGCCGGATCCCGTGCACCATAAACCACGCCGCCTCCAAAGATCAGGCGCTTGTCGCTGGTCAGGCGATAGTAGTCGAGCAGGTAGTTGCAGTCTTCGACGCAGTAGTCCTGGGGAAGCAGTGTGCGCGCCAGTTCATCGCCCAGGGGTTCGGTCGTGATGACCTGTGTACCGCAAGGCATCGACTTGGCGGCAAGCTCCGGGACCAGGTTGCCCAGGTAGGCGTTGCCCGCCACGATGATGAACTTGGCGCGCACTTTACCCTGTGGGGTATGCACGACCGGGTTGGCGCCGCGCTCGATGCGCACCGCCGGAGTTTGTTCATAGATGGTGCCGCCCAACGATTCGACCGCAGCAGCTTCGCCGAGGGCCAGGTTGAGTGGATGGATATGCCCGCCGCTCATGTCGAGCATGCCGCCGATGTAGTTGTCGCAGGCCACCACTTCGCGGATGCGCTGTTGATCCATCAGCTCCAGCTGGTTGTGGCCGAAACGTTCCCACAGGCGCTTTTGCGATTCCAGGTGACCCATTTGTTTGCTGGTCAGCGCAGCGAACACGCCACCGTCCTTGAGGTCGCACTGGATGTTGTACTTGGCCACCCGCTCGCGAATGATGCGCCCGCCTTCGAAGGCCATCTGGCCTAGCAGCTGGGCTTGGCGAGCACCCACGGTGCGCTCGATGACATCGATGTCGCGGCTGTAGCTGTTGACGATCTGGCCACCGTTGCGGCCCGATGCGCCGAAGCCTACCTTGGCCGCTTCGACAATGCTTACCTTGAAGCCATTTTCCAGAAGGAACAGGGCGCTGGACAAGCCGGTGTAGCCCGCGCCGATGATGCAGACATCGGTTTGCACCTCACCCTGCAGCGCCGGACGTGGCGGCACCGGGTTGGCCGAGGCGGCGTAGTAGGACTGGGGGTAGGGGGTGTTAGCCATGCTGCAGAACCTCGTGTTTTATATTTTTAACGAATGTAGCGATGCTATCAATAATAATAAACACCCGCTAGTCGTCCGCTGAAAATCATGAACAGTGCTCGCGCCTGACGCCTCTTTATAAAGAGTTTGCAATTCAGTGGGTTAGCTTCAAAAAAACTGTTGACACGCCTTTGTAATTGCGTAGAATGCGCACCACGACAGGCACATAGCTCAGTTGGTTAGAGCACCACCTTGACATGGTGGGGGTCGTTGGTTCGAGTCCAATTGTGCCTACCAAATTGAAAAAGGGTGATCCGCAAGGGTCACCCTTTTTTGCGTTTTGCTTTGGAAGCTCTTAGATGGCTCCAATTCTCCGGCTGCTCGAAAGTTTTTGATTTATATCGAAAAAAAAGCTTTACAGGTGTTCAGTGAGTCTCTACTATGCGCACCACACGACAGGCACATAGCTCAGTTGGTTAGAGCACCACCTTGACATGGTGGGGGTCGTTGGTTCGAGTCCAATTGTGCCTACCAAATCCCAAAAAGGGCGATCAGAAATGATCGCCCTTTTTGCATGCCCGGCGGAATCAGCCTGTAACCTTTGGCCGCAGTTCGATGCTCAGTCTCGCGTGGTAGAATCCGCCTCTTCGAACCTGGAGGTACACGCGTGCGCAAACTGGTGGTGGTAATGGCAGTGCTGGCCCTGGCGGGCTGTGACAACGAGGTGGAGGGCGTGCACAAGCGTGTGGCCGAACACCTGCAAAATCCCAAGACCGCCAAGTTCGGTAACGTTCGCATCGATACGCAGGGTACGATCTGCGGTCAGGTGCGCGGCAAGGACGATGCCGGCCAATTCCAGGCCTACCGCAGCTATGTGGCCATCAAACGCGACGGTCAGTACGAAATCATTGTCGACGACAATGGCGACAACCTGCGTATTCGGGAGCTGTGTGGGGGTGCTGAATTGCAGCGCCGTGCGCAAGCGCTCGAAGGTGAGCCCGCGCCAGAGGGATGGGACGTCGAAGTGGTCCAGGGCGCCAACATGGGTGCACTCAGCGACATGACCGCGCGTCTGATCGAGAAAGGTATTCCGTCTTCGGTGGAGTACCGGGACGGCAAGCCTGTGGTGCTGCTGGGGCCGTTTCCTACCCGGGAGCAGGCGCAGGCCCGTCGCGATGAAGTCATGGCCAAGCTTGGCACCGACTCGGTGGTCATCCAGCACGGCGCAGCCCGCTAAGCGCTCGTGGCCGGTCGATCAGCTGCACGCCTTGAGGTCGACCGGCCCTACAAACTCATTACCGTGCCCCATCAGGCACCCGACCCGCTGGTTGCGTTGATACTCCCAAGGCTGCGGCGGATACGTCTTGTTCCATGCCTCGAACAGCTGACGGTCCTGCCTTGAGAGGCGCAAGTTGTATTGCTTGCTCATGTAGAAATAGGTGCGTGCAATCATGCCGCGGATCGAAGGCCGCGGCATGACCTTCCTGGCCTTGAAATCCACCTGGGTAAGGCATTGGCCGTATTGCCCACGTTGTTCCGGCAGCCAGCCGAAGCTGTAGTTGCTGCGGTCGCCGTTGACCTCCCCAACGCTTGGCACCAGATTGTGCAGGTCGGCTTCGGCGCGTTTGTATACCTCGTCGTGCTGCGAGCAGGCCTTACGACCGCCGCTTTGCCAACACTGGCGCTGATGGCCGATTTGCCAGGCCGGCACGATGTGCTCCCACTCGATGCGTGAAGCGCGTTGGGCATTCTTGCGTGGTGAATACCCACATGAAGCCATATCGACTTTGTTGCCGTTGTATTTGCAACCGCAGTAGAACTCGGTGGATTGTGGTGCGTAGAGTTGCCTGGCCACCTTCTTGGCTTCCTGGAACGTGCGGGGCGCATCGGCATAGGCAAGCGGAGCCATCAGCAGGCAGGCAGCTGCAATAAGCGAAACTCTCATGCGCGGTCAGTCTTCCTTGGGCACGGTCCAGAAAAGCTGTACGCCACCATCGTCGCGGTGGGCGAGGGTAACGTTGTCATTTTCGGCAATCTCGGCCAGCAACGTGTCCCAGTCCTCTGGTGTTTCCTGTTCCAGGCGAAAAATCAAAGCCGCCCGGCTGCGCTGGGCAATGGGGTTGTTGATGATTTTCTGAATGCGCATGCCCAATTGTTGGTAGCTGGCAGGTGAGGGCGAGGAGGTAGACACAGTCATTTCCTTTTTTTGCTGTATGCACGTACAGTATTTCACTGTAAGGGATTTCGCAACAGTTTGAAGGGAAAGTTCTGTGGATCGCCCTCGCCATGTTCGCGATTCAGGCCAGGGTCTGCTGTAATAGCGGCACTTTCCGGAAATTGCTCATGTATCGATTGGTCTTACGCGTTACCTCTTCCACGCACCTCGCCCTGCTGTTTGTCGGTGGTGTCACTTCTCATAATCAAGCCTGGGCCGACCCGGCAACCGCGATCGTTATCGATCCGATGGTTGTCACGGGTGCCTACGCGCCTACCAGCAGCTTCGATCTGCCGTTCTCGGTGGACACGGTCGACCTGTCCAATGGCACCGATGGACAACTTGGCGTCAACTTGTCAGAGGTGCTGACGAAGGTCCCTGGCCTAGTGGTGCAGAATCGCCAGAACTATGCCCAGGACCTGCAGATATCATCCCGCGGGTTTGGTGCTCGCTCTGCATTTGGCGTGCGCGGTATCAAGCTGCTCAGCGATGGTATCCCAGCCAGCACCCCGGATGGACAGGGCCAGGCAGCCACGCTGAACCTGGATGTGGCCGACCGTATCGAGGTGCTGCGCGGCCCGGCCGCTACGCTGTATGGCAGCAACGCTGGCGGTGTTATCCAGATGTTCAGCCGTGACGGGGTGGGGCCGGCTCGCCTGGGTGCCGAAACCACCTTTGGCAGCGATGGCTTCAGCAAGCATCACCTGTCGGCACAGGGGGGCAACGAGATCGGGGGTTTCGTGCTGGACGCTTCGCGCATGGACACCAATGGGTATCGCGACCATAGCGCGGCCAAGCGCGACCAGACGTTCGCCAAGGTGCACATCAGGCCAGATACCGATTCACGCCTGGCGCTGACCTACAGCAGCCTGGAACAGAACAACACGCAAGACCCGCTGGGTCAGCTTTGGTCCAGCTACAAGCACGACCCACGTTCGGTCGCCGATGGCGCAAGGGACTACAACACGCGCAAGAGCATCGATCACCAGCAGGTGGGCATGAACTACGAGCGCTACGTTGGCGACGCTACCCTTCAGTTCAATCTCTACGCAGGGCGTCGGAGCGTGGTGCAGTACCTGTCGATTCCTCGGCAAATCGCCTCCAACAGCCAGCGCGGTGGTGGTGTGGTGGATTTTGACCGCGAGTTTCACGGCGGTACGCTGCGCTGGATTCAGCCGGTACCGGCCGTTCCCGGCCATTTCACGCTCACCGTGGGTGCCGACTACGACCAGAGCACGGATGACCGTCGGGGCTTCCAGAACTTCCGGGGCGACCAACTGGGGGTCAAGGGCGAGCTCAAGCGCGACGAGAAAGACATCGCGACCAGCCTGGACCCCTATGTGCAGGCGCACTGGGAAATCGGCAACTGGACCAGCGAGCTGGGCGTGCGCTACAGCACCATGAAGATGAAGGTCGATGACCACTACCTGGAAAACGGTGACGCCAGCGGTGTCAAGCGCTATCAGCAGGCCAACCCGACGCTGTCGGTGATGTACGCCTTCACGCCTGATCTGCGTGGCTATGCCAGCGTAGGAAAGGGCTTCGAAACGCCTACACAGGCTGAAATGGCCTATGCGCCAGGCTTGCAGGAAAGTTTCAACTTCGGGCTGGACCCAGCAACCAGCAAGCAATATGAACTAGGGGTGAAATATCGCCTGGGCGCGACCACGCGGCTGAATGCTGCCCTGTTCGAGATCCGCACGGATAACGAAATCGTGGTCGATAATTCCACTAACGGCCGCACCAGCTATCACAACGCCGGGCAGACCGTGCGCCGTGGTTTTGAAGCCAGCATGCAGAGCGACTTTGCCGAGCACTGGCAGACCACCTGGGTGTTCACCCATACCGACGCTCGCTACGCCGATGACTTCAAGCAAGGCGGACAAGTCATCGACAGTGGCAATCGCTTGCCGGGCGTGCCGCGAGACAATCTGTATGCAGAAGTGGTGTGGAAACCGACCGCTTCGGTCAGCATGGGGTTCGAGGGGCAGTACCGTAGCAAGGTATTCGTCGAGGACAGCAACCAGCAGAAAGCTGCGCCTGCCTATGCTGTGTTCAACTGGCGCACGCGCTTCGAGCAGCAGGTCGGCCCCTGGACTTTCCATCAACTGGTGCGTCTGGACAACGTGTTCGACCGTCAATACGTGGGTTCGGTGATTGTCGGTGACAGCAATAAACGCTACTACGAGGCAGCCCCAGGGCGTTCGTGGTACGCCGGTGCTGGCTTGGAATATCAGTTCAAGTAGTGAGGTTGAAGCGAGCACACCGTGTACCCATAGCTCAAGCGTCGCGCATCGACACTTGGGCTGAGCATGGAGGCTTGAGTTTTGACTAACGGCTTACGAATTTGATTGCGTTGTCATCAGACCCGAACAGCTTGGATTTGCATGACGAAGCAGCCGCGGTTTTAGTTTGATTCACTTCCAGATGATCAAACCGATCCTTGAATGATGGATAGCTCGCCAGGAACCGACATTCTTTAGCACTAAGATCCTTGAAAGTGATTGAATAGCGACCATGTTCTGAATGGGACGACGGTTCTGAGCGCAGCACAAGCAGGTCTGACCCTCTTGTGCCCTTTTTGAACCAGACCATATTCTCTGCAAATGTATTATTGAGGTCTTTGTAGTTATTGGGGTCATCTTGGAAAGTGGCCTCAATGTCAATTGACAGCAAGGTTATCTGGGCTGGGTCAGCGACCGCTGACTCATAGAACTCCCATACCGCTTTTCCCTGTTTCACCGAGTTGATGGCCTGTGCTGTACTGGCCCACGCGGGGGAGACAATGGACCCAATGAGGAGGATTAGGGCTGCAGAGGCTGTTTTCGAATTCATTACGGTGGTCCTTGGCGATTGGGACGGTAGCGTAGCACGAGCGTTTGCAGGTACGCTTATTCGAACGGGTGCTTCAATACTATCGAAACATGCATTTGGCTAGGCGATCTAAAGCATTCGGCAATGAGGCTTCGTCAAGCCAGGAGGGCGTTCTACTAGGGTATTGGTTTTTCGGCTTTGCGTGAGGTTTTGCGCGTTGCGAAATGGCGCTGTCAGTACGCGCTGACAGTTTTCGAATTAACGGGTGTGCGCTGAACGTGAAGGGTGTTAACTGTGAAAGTGTACGGCGTGCTAGGAGTGCGCTTTCGGAATGAGGAATGCGCTCGGGTATCCATTGGTTTATTGCCGGCAAAATGTGATGCCTGAGCATTATATTTCAGCCATGTAGCTGTAAGCGCCAAGTTTACCTAGCTCCCAAGTACCGGTGCCACAGATGGCACCGGTTACTACAGGGTTGATCAATATTCCCAGAAAATCCGCTGCAGTTCTTTGCTGTCCTGGATCTTGGTCATGGCGACCATGGCCAGGATGCGGGCTTTCTGTGGGTTCAGGTCGTGGGCCACTACCCAATCGTTCTTGTCGTCAGGCTGCTCGGCGTTGCGTAGCACGAAGCCACCCTGGTTGACGTGGGAAGAGCGAATGATCTGCACGCCATTCTTGCGCAACTCCTGCAGTGCGGGCACTACGCGCGAAGATACCGAACCGTTGCCGGTGCCTGCGTGGATCAGCGCCTTGGCGCCGTTCTGTGCCAATGCCTTGTAGGCCGTATCGGTCACGTTCCCGTAGCCGTATGCAATGTCCACCTGAGGCAGGCTGCTGATCTGCTTGATGTCGAATTCCGAGTCCAGGGTGTGGCGCTTGGCTGGCAGGCGGAACCAGTAGGACTTGCCTTCCACGACCATGCCCATCGGGCCCCAGGCGCTCTTGAAGGCTTCGGTCTTGATGTTCACGGACTTGCTGACGTCACGGCCCGACTGGATTTCATCATTGAGCGTCACCAGCACGCCCTTGCCGCGCGACTGCTTATCGCTGGCGACGGCGACGGCGTTGTACAGGTTGAGCATGCCGTCTGCCGACATGGCGGTGCCGGGGCGCATGGAGCCGACGACCACGATAGGCTTGTCGGTTTTTTCGACCAGGTTCAGGAAGTAGGCGGTTTCTTCCAGCGTATCGGTACCGTGGGTGATGACGATGCCATCCACGTCTTTGCTGTCGGCCAGCTCAGCCACCCGCTTGCCCAGCTTGAGCAGATCGTCGTTGGAGATGCTCTCGGAGGCAATCTGCATGACCTGCTCGCCACGCACGTTGGCCAGGTCTGCCAGTTCCGGTACGCCGGCGATCAATTTGTCGACGCCCAACTTGGCGGCCTGGTAAGTGGCGCTATTGGCGGCGCTGGCACCGGCACCGGCTATCGTGCCGCCGGTTGCCAGGATGACCACGTTGGCGAGCTTCTGCTGGGTTTTGGCTTCTTCGGCCGAAACCGTGGTTGGCAGGATCAGCAGCAGGGCGAGTGCGCAGGGGGCAAAGGATTTAAGTGCGGCATTCATCGTTTTTGTGCTCTCTTCCTAATGAGATGGTTTTAGTACGTCGCGCAGTCGGTAAGGCATGTTCCGTACCAGGTCCCCGGGGGCCTCTGTAACAGCTCGTGACACCGCGCTCGGACAGGTTCAACCCCGCAGCGGGCGCTGTTGAGGATGATGTTTTGGCCGGGGCATCGAATGACTTGCGTAATCAGGGCCGGAAGTATTTCATTCGAAAACCCGATTAATTGTAGGGAAACGTGTTCGGTTATCCGGAAATTTACGGATAATCTTGCGCTGGCTTCAGCTAAACGTATTTGACAAACGCCTACCGCGTTCGCATAGTTACCCAGCGCAAACGTTTGCTTTCCGATAAAAAAACAAGATTCGGAGTCATCGCCCATGAAACTGCCTTTCCCAGGCCGCTTGTTGGCCGCCGCTGTTCTTTCTTCTTTGACCATGGCCCTGCCACTGTCTGCTGCTCATGCCGAAGACAAACCCAAGGTGGCGCTGGTCATGAAGTCATTGGCCAATGAGTTTTTCCGCACCATGGAAGACGGCGCCAAGGCCTACCAGAAAACCCATGCAGACGAATTCGACCTGGTTGCCAACGGCATCAAGAATGAGACCGACACGGGCGAGCAGATCCGCATCGTCGAGCAGATGGTCAACGCCGGTGCCAAGGCGCTGGTGATCGCGCCGGCCGACTCCAAGGCATTGGTCTCAGCTGTGAAAAAGGCGATGGACCAGGGGGTGGTGGTGATCAACATCGACAACCGCCTTGACCCTGAACTGCTCAAGAGCAAAGGCATCAGCGTACCGTTCGTAGGCCCTGACAACCGCAAGGGCGCACGCCTGGTGGGCGAGTACCTGGCCAAGGAAAAACTCAAGGCGGGCGATCAGGTGGGCATCATCGAAGGCGTGCCGACCACGACCAATGCCCAGCAGCGTACCGCAGGCTTCAAGGATGCGATGGACGCTGCGCAAATCAAGATCGTCTCTACACAGAGCGGCAACTGGGAAATCGACAAGGGTAATGCCGTCGCTGCGTCCATGCTCAACGAATACCCTGAGCTCAAGGCATTGCTGGCGGGCAACGATAGCATGGCCTTGGGTGCAGTCTCGGCGGTACGGGCCGCTGGCAAGGCTGGCCAGGTGCAGGTTGTCGGTTACGACAACATCAATGCCATCAAGCCCATGATTGCCGATGGCCGCGTACTGGCAACGCTTGACCAGGCAGCTAGCCAGCAGGCTGTGTTCGGTATCCAGGCCGCGCTGAAAATGGTCAAGGGCGAGAAGCCCGATGTGGATGCCGATAACGTCATCCAGACCCCGGTCGAACTGATCACGAAGAAGCCTTGATGCTGCCAGGAGACACGGCGATGTCCGCATCGGTCCATGACGTGGTCCTGACTGCCCGCGGCCTCGGCAAGACGTACGCCCAGCCAGTGCTGGGCGAGGTGAGCCTGGAGCTGCGTGCTGGTGAGGTACTGGCCTTGACCGGCGAGAACGGCGCCGGCAAGAGCACCTTGTCCAAGTTGTTCAGCGGCCTGGAAACCCTCACTGCCGGGCACATGCTGTACCGTGGGCAGGCATATGCGCCGGTCAGTCGCAGCGAGGCCGAGCGCCTCGGCGTGCGCATGGTGATGCAGGAACTGAACCTGTTACCCACCCTGACCGTCGCAGAAAACCTGTTTCTGGACAACCTACCCAGCCGCTTCGGTTGGATCAGCCAGAAGCGCTTACGCCAGATGGCTGTCGATGCCATGGCCCAGGTCGGGCTCGAGGCGATTGACCCCGATACACCGGTCGGAGAATTGGGCATCGGTCACCAGCAAATGGTCGAGATTGCCCGCAACCTGATCGGAGACTGCCACGTGCTGATCTTCGATGAGCCCACCGCCATGTTGACCGCCCGCGAGGTCGAGTTGCTGTTCACCCAGATCGAGCGCTTGCGCGCCCGGGGGGTGGCCATCGTCTATATCTCCCACCGGCTCGAAGAACTGCAGCGCGTCGCGCAACGCATCGTCGTGCTGCGCGACGGCAGGCTGGTATGCGACGAGCCGATCCAGCGCTACAGCAGCGCCGAGTTGGTCAACCTGATGGTTGGGCGTGAGCTGGGAGAACACATCGACCTGGGCCGCCGCTCCATCGGTGGTCCATTGCTCAGGGTGGACAAGCTCAGCCGGGGTGAGAAGGTGCGTGAGGTGTCCTTCGAAGTCCGTGCAGGGGAAATCTTCGGTATCTCCGGGCTGATCGGCGCGGGTCGTACCGAGCTTCTGCGGTTGATCTACGGCGCCGACCGCGCTGACAGCGGTAGCATCGCCCTTGGCCAGCCGCCGCTGCCTGTCACCATCGATTCGCCGAAGTCCGCCGTCAGCGCGGGTATTGCCCTGATCACTGAAGATCGCAAAGGCGAAGGCCTGTTGTTGAGCCAGTCGATCAGCGCCAACATCGCCCTGGGCAACCTGGGTGCGGTGTCGCGGGCCGGTGTCCTGGACCGCGGAGCCGAACGCGAACTGGCCGAGCGGCAAATACAGGCCATGCGCATTCGCAGTGCCGGCGCCGATCAGGTGGTTGGCGAGCTGTCGGGTGGTAATCAGCAGAAGGTGGTAATCGGCCGCTGGCTTGAGCGCGATTGCCAGGTCTTGCTGTTCGACGAGCCCACGCGCGGCATCGACGTCGGTGCCAAGTTCGATATCTACGGGTTGCTCGCCGAACTCGCGCGGCAGGGCAAGGCTTTGGTCGTGGTCTCCAGCGACCTGCGCGAGTTGATGCTGATCTGCGACCGCATCGCGGTCCTGTCTGCCGGTCGCTTGATCGACACCTTCGAACGTGACCACTGGACCCAGGACCAGTTGCTGGCGGCAGCCTTCGCCGGCTATCAGAAACGTGACGCACTGCTGCACCCTGCAGCCCCCAGGATGGACGCATGAAAACCACACCGCTCGAAAACCAAAGCGCTGCCCCGGCACGCCGCAGCGGCACCTACCTGGGCCTTGGTACTTACCTGGGCCTGGCCGGCGCTTTGCTGGCGATGATCGTGCTGTTCTCGATGCTGAGCAGCCATTTCTGGTCATACAGTACCTTCAGTACCCTGGCCAACCAGATACCTGATCTGATGGTATTGGCCGTGGGTATGACATTCGTGCTGATCATCGGCGGCATCGATTTGTCGGTCGGTTCGGTGCTGGCCCTGGCCGCATCGACTGTAAGCGTGGCGATCCTTGGCTGGGGCTGGAGCATCGTGCCGGCTGCACTGCTGGGCATGGCGGTAGCCGCATTGGCTGGCAGCGTTACCGGCGTCGTCACCGTGGCCTGGCGTATCCCTTCGTTCATCGTTTCGCTGGGGGTGCTGGAAATGGCTCGCGGCCTGGCCTACCAGTTCACCGATTCGCGCACGGCCTACATTGGTGATGCCTATGCCTGGTTTTCCAACCCGATAGCCTTCGGGATATCGCCCGCGTTCATCATCGCCTTGCTGGTGATCGTGATCGCTCACCTGGTACTCACCCGTACCGTATTCGGGCGCTACCTGATCGGGATCGGCACCAACGAAGAGGCTGTGCGCCTGGCCGGTATCGATCCGCGTCCCTACAAGGTGCTGGTCTTCGCCCTGATGGGGCTGCTGGCTGGCCTGGCTGCGTTGTTTCAGGTGTCGCGCCTGGAGGCAGCCGACCCCAACGCGGGCTCTGGCCTGGAGTTGCAGGTGATTGCCGCTGTCGTGATCGGCGGTACCAGCCTGATGGGTGGGCGTGGCTCAGTCATCAGCACCTTTTTTGGTGTGCTCATCATTTCGGTGCTGGCGGCAGGCCTTGCGCAGATCGGGGCCAGTGAGCCGACCAAGCGCATCATTACCGGGGCTGTGATCGTTATTGCCGTGGTGCTCGATACTTATCGCAGCCGGCGCGCAGCCCGGCGGAACTGAACCATGGCAACCATCAAAGACGTCGCGGCGCTGGCGGGGATTTCTTACACCACAGTGTCCCATGTGTTGAATAAAACGCGACCGGTGAGCGAGCCTGTCCGGCTCAAAGTCGAGGCCGCCATTCGGGAACTGGACTACGTGCCCAGCGCCGTCGCGCGGTCGTTGAAGGCGCGCAGCACGGCCACCATCGGCTTGCTCGTGCCCAACAGCGTCAACCCTTACTTCGCCGAGCTGGCCCGAGGTATTGAAGACGCCTGCGAGCGCAATGGTTACTGCGTGATCCTGTGCAATTCCGACGACGATCCCCAAAAACAGCGCAACTACCTGCGCGTGCTGCTCGAAAAGCGCATCGATGGGCTGGTGGTCGGGTCGGTAGGGCAGGATGACGACTTGTTGCAAAGCCTGGCAGGGGTGCGCACACCCATGGTCATCGTGGACCGGGAGCTCGAAGGCGTCGACGCCGACCTGGTGCGCATCGATCACGAGCTGGGCGCCTACCTGGCTACGCGCCATCTATTGGAGCTTGGCCATCGGGATATTGCCTACATCGGTGGGCCAGCAGAAACCGGGGTGACGCAGATGCGCCTGCGCGGCTTTCGTCGGGCCTTGGCCGAGGCGGGCGTTACCGTGGCCGCTGAGCGTGTGCGCCACTGCGACTTCACGAGCCCCGGCGGCCACGCTGCAGCTGCCGAGCTGTTGGCAGGGGCGCGGCCGACGGCCATCTTCGCGGGCAACGACATGATCGGCTTCGGCGTATTGCGCGCAGCGGCCGAGCGCCACATTGACGTGCCGGGTGCGCTGTCGGTCATCGGCTTCGATGACATCGAGCTGAGCCGCTACGTCTACCCACCTTTGACCACAGTGGGGCAGTCGATCCGCGAGCTTGGCGAGAGCGCTGCGGCACTGCTGCTGGCGCGTATCGCTCAGCCCTGCAACAGCGCATCGCAGCAGCGCATCGTCACCCCGCGCATCGTTCTGCGCGAGTCCACCGGGCCGCGCCCGGACCTGTTCAACGATTACCGCTAAGGGAACAACATGAGTGCCAAGGTCGTGGTAGTCGGCAGCCTCAACATGGACCTGGTGGCGCGCGCCCAACGCTTGCCACGGCCTGGCGAGACACTGGCCGGCGATACCTTCTTCACCGCCGCCGGAGGCAAGGGGGCCAACCAGGCCGTGGCGGTCGCGCGGCTGGGCGCCAGCGCGGCAATGATTGGCTGCGTAGGCGACGACGCCTACGGCCCGCAATTGCGCAATGCCCTGGAAGTAGAAGGGATTGACTGCCAGGGCGTGGTCACCTGCACCGGCGTGTCCACAGGGGTGGCGATGATCACCGTGGATGCGGCCAGCCAGAACTGCATCGTGATCGTGCCTGGGGGCAACGGGTTGCTGGTGCCAGACGCCGTAGCGCGCTTCGACGGCCTGCTGCAGGCGGCGCAGGTGATCATCTGCCAACTTGAAGTGCCATTGGCTACCGTGGCCTGGACGTTGGCCAGGGGTCGTCAGCTCGGCAAGCGGGTGATACTCAATCCGGCGCCGGCAACGGGGCCGCTGCCCGCCGAATGGTTCAGCCATGTCGATTACCTGACGCCCAACGAAAGCGAGGCCGAGGCGCTGACCGGTGTTGCTGTGCACGATCAGGCCAGCGCTTTATTGGCGGGCGCGCGCCTGCTGGCGCTGGGAGCTGGCAAGGTGATCATCACCCTCGGCGCACAAGGTGCCTTGTTGGTCACGCCCGCTGGCCACCAGCATTATCCAGCACCCGTGGTGCAAGCCTTGGACACCACTGCCGCAGGGGACACCTTCATCGGAGGCTTTGCGGCGGGGCTGGTGCAGGGCCTAGAGGAGGGCGAGGCAATCCGCTTCGGGCAACGGGCTGCTGCCCTGTCGGTGACCCGCGCCGGCGCGCAACCTTCCATTCCCAGGCTCGCGGAGCTACTGCCATGAAGAAGACGCCCTTGCTGAACATTGCACTGTCCCGGACCATTGCCAGCATGGGCCATGGCGACATCCTGATCATCGGCGATGCCGGGTTACCCGTACCGCCCGGCGTCGAGCTGATCGACTTGGCCGTCACCCCGGGGCTGCCTGATTTCGCCAGTGTGCTGCGTTGTGTGCTGAGCGAACTGCAGGTCGAGCGTCACCTGTTGGCCGAAGAAATACAAACCGTGGCGCCGCCGGCTTTTGCAGAAATCGAGCGCCTGAAGGGCACGCTGGGCGAGCGTGAATACATGCCCCATGAAGCATTCAAGCTACTGTCGCGTAAGGCGCGGGCCATGGTACGCACGGGTGAGTGCCAGCCCTACAGCAATATCGCCCTGGTGTCTGGCGTAACGTTCTGACACTGACGGTTTCCTACTCGTTATCCACTGGCAACAGGAGTGCCTCGTCATGCTAAAACCCCTGCTTCAAGGACTCGCTCTCATGGCCGCAGCGTCTGCCGTACAAGCGGCACCCATCGACTTGATCATCGACACCGATCCGGGGGCTGACGATCTGGTTGCACTCTTTCTGGCCATGGCTTCGCCTGATGAGCTTAAGATTCGTGCCATCACGACAGTTGCCGGCAACGTGCGTCTGGAGAAGACCGCCCGTAACGCCCGTCTTGCCCGCGAATGGGCAGGCCGTGAGGATATTCCGGTGTACGCCGGTGCGGGTCGCCCCTTGGTGCGCGCCCCCATTTACGCGGCCGAAGTGCACGGTGAAGAAGGTGTCACCGGGGTAGAGGTACATGAACCCAAGCAGCCTTTGGCGAGCGGCAACGCTGTTCAGTACCTGGTCGACACGCTAGGTACCGCCCCGCCACACAGCGTGACGCTGGCCATGCTTGGGCCACAGACCAACCTGGCGCTGGCCTTGATCCAGCGCCCGGAGATCGCCAAGGGCATCAAGGAAGTGGTGGTGATGGGCGGGGCTCATTTCAACGGTGGCAATATCACGCCTGCGGCCGAGTTCAACCTGTATGCCGACCCACACGCGGCTGCCGTGGTACTGGCAAGTGGCGTACCGTTGACCTACCTGCCCCTGGACGTTACCCACAAGCTGCTGACCAGCGACGCACGGCTCAAGCAACTGGCCGGCGTCAACACACAGGCCAGCAAGCGTGTGGTGGACATCCTCAATGCCTACATCACCCATGACATGGCGTTATACGGAATGCCCGGTGGCCCGGTGCATGACGCCAGCGTCATCGCCTATCTGCTCAAACCCCACCAGTTCAGCGGCCGGCGGATCCACATGACGATCGACACCCGCGAGGGGCCGACCTTCGGCCAGACAGTGGCAGACTGGTACGGGGTGCTCAAGCAACCGGCCAATGTCATGTGGGTAGAGGAGGGGGATGCCCAGGGGCTGTTCGACCTGCTTAGCGAGCGGCTGGCGCGTTTGAAGTAGCAAGGCGTGGCGCATACCGTTCGACCACCTGGTCGATGAAGCCGCGCGCTGCCTCTGCGCCGCGGTCGCGTACCAGGAGGTCGATGGCGATCAGCAGCAACTCCTCCGGGGTGCTGGGGCTATAGGCGCTTTGCCCCTCCGCCCATTTGACCTTGATGTCGGCATCGATGCTGTGGGTGCTCATGAAAAGCTCTCGCTTGCGGCGCGGGATGAAAGAACGAACGTCCAAACCTGGCATTCGTAGCAGGCACTATGCCTTCACTTCTTAAAGTAAATCATGACTTTGCAGGCCAAACCAAGCGGCGTGTGGGCCGGGCGGTAAAATTCGGTCACGATTGTGTCCCCCATCAGCCGCCCTGATGGTGCAGACTTGGCCAGTTTTGCAACGAATTTAAGGTGAGGCTGTCGGATCAGGCAGTTCCCAAATGATCTAGGAGGCTTCATGTTACGTACCCGTGCTTATCTGGCGACCCTGGCGGTGGCTGCTGTCCTGGCGGGCTGCAGCACTGGTGGAGACTCCAGTGGCGGCCAAGTGCCTGAGGCACCTGCGGGCAATGATGGACGCTGCCAGGCCAGCGGCGCTGATTTTGCAGTGGGCAAGATGGGGAGCGCAGAGCTGCTGGAGCAGGCCCGCAAGGCGAGCGGTTCGCAAATGGCGCGCATCCTCAAGCCCCACGATGTGGTGACCCTGGAATACCGCTCAGAGCGGCTCAACTTGAACGTCGACGAGCAAGGGCGCGTGACACGCGTCAACTGCGGCTAAAGATCTAACTCGCGTATCGAGGGCGCCTGTGCCCTGTACGTGAGCCGTCAAAGCCAAGTCAAAAAAAACCCGCCACGAGGGCGGGTTTTTTTACGGCTATCCGAATTACTCCGGACGAACCTGCGCAGCCTGCATGCCCTTCTGGCCGCGCTCGGCGACGAAGGAAACAGTTTGGCCTTCTTTCAGGCTCTTGAAGCCGTCAGATTCGATGGCTTTGAAGTGAACGAACAGGTCGTCGCCGCCGCCTGCTGGGGTGATGAAGCCGAAGCCTTTCTCATCATTGAACCACTTGACGGTGCCTTGTTGGCGATTGGACATGGGTGAATCTCCAGAACATTTAGTATTTTCGGTGGTGCAATGTGGCCGAAGCTACGGAGCACGGGTACATCATAGTCTAATTCTGCGGCTGTCGCGTCTTTTACCTTCACCCCAGTGTGATCCAGCGCAATTTCTTGCCGGATCACCGGCAGCTACACAGCGTCAGCTTTTAGGTGCGCAGGCCTGTTTCACGACGCTTTGCGCCTTTTGCATGAGTTTGGCGTCAACGCCATCCTTGCTGTCGAGGTCGGCAATTTCAGCGTCGGAGAAATTCTTCTTGATCGCTTGTGCACCACAGTCGCAGTGCTTTTTCGCTGCGGCGGCATCAACGCCCTGACCAGTGGCAACTTGCGTGCACTGGGCCATATAGGCATTTTCCTTGCCGGCAGGGAAGTTGCCAGCGTTCGCGGCCATTGGCATCAGCAGGGCGCCAGCGGCCGCAAGGGCCAGAAGAGACGGAACTCGCATAACCGATTACTCCTTGGGTCAGTTCTCATCAAGAGCAGGTTGCTTCCACACGTCTGATAGGGAAGCTGTCGCGGAAGTTCACCGCCGGCGGCAATTTCCAAATATTCCTGCGCACGGCTCTGACTGCGTGCTAGCATGCCCGGCTTGCAGCTGACAACGTCCCCGCTGCTGTTCTATTTTCTTTCCAGTCACTCTGGTTCGTCCGCGCAAGCCCAAAGGCTTCTGCCACTGTGAGGCAGGCTTCCCGTCAAACGGAAGGCAGGTTCGGATCTTGTACTGGCTCATCCCAACCCACGTGACCTTTGGTAGGGGTCACCACTAGGAGAGGAGGCGCCAATGCCCACCATTACTCTTCCCGATGGCAGCCAGCGTTCGTTCGATCACCCCGTGTCCGTTGCCGAGGTCGCCGCATCCATCGGCGCCGGTCTGGCGAAGGCCACCGTTGCCGGCAAGGTAGACGGCAAGCTGGTCGACGCGTGCGACCTGATTCAGAACGACGCTACGCTGCAGATCATCACCCCCAAAGATGAAGAGGGACTGGAGATCATTCGTCACTCGTGCGCCCACCTGGTTGGCCACGCGGTGAAGCAGCTGTATCCGACCGCCAAGATGGTGATCGGCCCTGTGATCGACGAAGGCTTCTATTACGATATCGCTTACGAGCGGCCCTTCACGCCGGATGACCTGGCGGCCATCGAGAAGCGCATGCAGCAGTTGATCGACACGGACTACGACGTCATCAAGAAGATGACTCCGCGCGCTGAAGTCATCGACGTGTTCACCGCCCGTGGCGAAGACTACAAGCTGCGCCTGGTCGAGGACATGCCGAACGAGCAGGCCATGGGCCTGTACTATCACGAAGAATACGTGGACATGTGCCGCGGCCCGCACGTGCCCAACACCCGTTTCCTCAAGGCATTCAAGCTGACCAAGCTGTCCGGCGCCTACTGGCGTGGCGATGCCAAGAACGAACAGTTGCAGCGCGTATACGGCACTGCCTGGGCGGACAAGAAGCAGCTGGCGGCCTACATCCAGCGCATCGAAGAAGCCGAGAAGCGCGACCATCGCAAGATCGGCAAGCAGCTCGACCTGTTCCATTTGCAGGAAGAAGCACCGGGCATGGTGTTCTGGCACGCTAACGGCTGGACTGTCTACCAAGTGCTCGAGCAGTACATGCGTAATGTCCAGCGCGAGAACGGTTATCAGGAAATCAAGACCCCGCAAGTGGTCGACCGCATCCTGTGGGAGCGTTCGGGCCACTGGTCCAACTACGCCGAGAACATGTTCACCACGTCGTCGGAGAGCCGTGACTACGCAGTCAAGCCAATGAACTGCCCCTGCCACGTGCAGGTCTTCAACCAAGGGCTCAAGAGCTACCGCGACCTGCCGCTGCGCCTGGCCGAGTTTGGTGCGTGCCACCGCAACGAGCCATCTGGCGCCCTGCACGGCATCATGCGTGTGCGCGGCTTCGTACAGGACGATGCCCACATCTTCTGCACCGAAGAGCAGGTGAAGAAAGAAGCGGCCGACTTCATCAAGCTGACCCTGGATGTGTACAAGGACTTCGGCTTCAGCGACATCGCCATGAAGTTGTCCACCCGTCCGGCCAAGCGTGTTGGCTCCGAAGAGCTGTGGGACCGTGCCGAGGGCGCGTTGGCCGATGCCCTGAACGAATCTGGCCTGGAGTGGGAATACCAGCCGGGCGAGGGCGCCTTCTATGGGCCGAAGATCGAGTTCACCCTGCGTGACTGCCTCGGCCGTAACTGGCAGTGCGGCACCCTGCAGTACGACCCGAACCTGCCGGAGCGTCTGGACGCCAGCTACATCGCCGAAGACAACAGCCGCGTGCGCCCGGTCATGCTGCACCGCGCCATTCTGGGTTCGTTCGAGCGCTTCATCGGCATGCTGATCGAGCACTACGCCGGCGTGTTCCCTGCCTGGCTGGCGCCGACGCAGGCGGTGATCATGAATATCACCGACAAACAGGCCGATTTTGCCCTTGAAGTTGAGAAAACTCTGAACGGTAGCGGTTTCCGTGCCAAGTCGGACTTGAGAAATGAGAAGATCGGCTTTAAAATCCGTGAGCATACTTTGCTCAAGGTCCCGTACCTTTTGGTTATAGGGGACCGCGAAGTCGAAACGCAGACCGTAGCAGTGCGTACTCGCGAAGGCGCTGACCTGGGCTCCATGCCCGTCGCCCAGTTCGCTGAGCTCCTGACGCAAGCGGTTTCCCGGCGTGGTCGCCAAACAACGGAGTAATGACTATTAAGCGTGAAATGAGAAATGATAAACGTGCTGTACCGAAGGCCCCGATCAACGAGAATATCTCGGCCCGCGAGGTTCGGTTAATTGGCGCAGACGGCGAGCAGGTTGGCATCGTCTCGATTGATGAAGCGCTTCGTATCGCTGAAGAAGCGAAGCTGGATCTGGTGGAAATCTCTGCAGACGCGCTTCCGCCCGTCTGCAAGGTGATGGACTACGGCAAGCACCTCTTCGAGAAGAAGAAGCAGGCCAACGAAGCCAAGAAAAACCAGAAACAGATCCAGATTAAAGAAATCAAGTTTCGTCCAGGGACGGAAGAAGGGGATTACCAGGTAAAACTACGCAACCTGGTACGTTTCCTTACCGAAGGGGACAAGGCCAAGATCTCTCTGAGATTCCGTGGTCGTGAGATGGCCCACCAGGAGCTGGGCATGGAGCTGTTGAAGCGGGTTGAAGCTGACCTGATCGAATACGGTTCCGTCGAGCAGCATCCTAAGATGGAAGGACGCCAGCTTATGATGGTCATCGCCCCCAAAAAGAAGAAGTAATCTCCCGGGCACGGCAGGCCTGATGATTATTGTGTAATTTTTATCGAATGCGGAGTTCCAACATGCCAAAAATGAAAACCAAGAGCGGTGCTGCGAAGCGCTTCCTGAAGACCGCTTCGGGCTTCAAGCACAAGCACGCTTTCAAGAGCCACATCCTGACCAAAATGTCGACCAAGCGTAAGCGTCAACTGCGCGGTGCCAGCTTGCTGCACCCGTCCGACGTGGCAAAAGTCGAGCGCATGCTGCGCGTACGTTAATTCTGGTTAAGATAGAGGAAGTTACTCATGGCTCGTGTTAAGCGTGGCGTCATCGCCCGTAAGCGTCACAAGAAAATTCTGAAACTGGCTAAAGGTTACTACGGTGCACGTTCGCGCGTATTCCGTGTTGCCAAGCAAGCGGTCATCAAGGCAGGCCAATACGCCTACCGCGACCGTCGCCAGAAGAAGCGTCAGTTCCGCGCACTGTGGATCGCTCGTATCAACGCCGGTGCCCGCACCAACGGTCTGTCCTACAGCCGTTTGATTGCTGGCCTGAAAAAGGCTTCGATCGAAATCGACCGTAAGGTTCTGGCCGATCTGGCAGTGAACGAAAAAGCGGCGTTTGCTGCGATTGTCGAGAAAGCTAAAGCCGTTCTGGCTTAAGTACCCGCGACAATCACCCGGCGACGCTTGCGTCGCCGGGCATTGAACGTCATCGATAGGGGAAGAGCCTTCAAAGCTCTTCCCCTATTTTCGTATCTGGAGTCTGTACATGGAAAACCTGGATGCGCTGGTCTCCCAAGCCCTGGAGGCCGTGGAGCGCGCTGAAGACATCAATGCCCTGGAACAGATCCGGGTCAACTATCTCGGCAAGAAGGGCGAGCTGACCCAGGTGATGAAGACCCTGGGCAACCTGCCAGCCGAGGAGCGGCCCAAAGTGGGCGCGCTGATCAACGACGCCAAAGAGCGCGTCACCGTTGTGCTGAACGCACGCAAGGCAGCCTTCGAAGAAGCCGAGCTCAGCGCTCGCCTGGCTGCCGAATGCATTGATGTGACCCTGCCAGGCCGTGGCCAGGCCACCGGTGGCTTGCACCCCATCACCCGTACACTCGAACGCATCGAACAGTTCTTCACGCACATTGGCTACGGCATTGCGGAAGGTCCTGAAGTCGAAGACGACTATCACAACTTCGAAGCGCTCAACATCCCGGGCCACCATCCGGCCCGGGCGATGCACGATACCTTCTATTTCAACGCCAACATGCTGCTGCGTACCCACACATCGCCGGTGCAGGTACGGACCATGGAGTCCACCCAGCCACCCATTCGCATTGTATGCCCTGGCCGCGTTTACCGCTGCGACTCGGATATCACTCACTCGCCGATGTTCCACCAGGTCGAAGGCTTGCTGATTGACCGCGGCATCAATTTCGCCGACCTCAAGGGCACCATCGAAGAATTTCTGCGTGTGTTCTTCGAAAAAGAACTGGCGGTGCGTTTCCGTCCATCGTTCTTCCCCTTCACCGAGCCGTCTGCTGAGGTGGATATCCAGTGCGTCATGTGCTCGGGCAATGGCTGCCGGGTATGCAAGCAGACCGGCTGGTTGGAAGTGATGGGCTGCGGCATGGTGCACCCGAACGTGCTGCGCATGTCGGGCATCGATCCTGAAGAATTCCAGGGCTTTGCCTTCGGCATGGGCGCCGAGCGCCTGGCCATGCTGCGCTATGGCGTCAATGATCTGCGTTTGTTCTTCGACAACGACCTGCGGTTCTTAGCCCAATTCCGCTAAGCCAATCGACGCAACCTTCAGGAGAAGAACAGCATGAAATTCAGTGAACAGTGGCTGCGCGGTTGGGTAAACCCGCAAGTCTCCCGTGACGAACTGGTGGCCCGCCTGTCCATGGCCGGCCTGGAAGTCGACAGCGTAACCCCTGCTGCTGGCCAGTTCAGCGGCATCGTGGTGGGTGAAATCCTTGCCACCGAACAACACCCGGACGCCGACAAGCTGCGTGTGTGCCAGGTCAGCAATGGTCAGGAAACGTTCCAGGTCGTGTGCGGCGCGCCTAACGCACGGCCAGGGATCAAGATCCCGTTTGCCATGATCGGCGCCGAACTGCCTGGCGACTTCAAGATCAAGAAGGCCAAGCTGCGCGGTGTGGAGTCCTTCGGCATGCTCTGCTCGGCGGCGGAATTGCAGATCAGTGAAGAAAACGACGGTCTGCTCGAACTGGCCAGCGATGCGCCGGTAGGCGAGGACATTCGCCAGTACCTGAGTCTGGATGATGCCAGTATCGAAATCGGACTTACCCCCAACCGGGGTGATTGCCTGTCGATCGCTGGCCTGGCCCGCGACGTCAGCGCGCTGTACGACGTACCGGTTACCCGCCCGCTGGTACCCGCCGTGGCTGCCGCGCACGACGAAGTACGCCCGGTCGAGGTCCAAGCGCCGGCTGCCTGCCCACGTTACCTGGGTCGGGTGATCCGCAACGTTGACCTGAGCAAGCCGACGCCGCTTTGGATGGTCGAGCGTCTGCGCCGCAGCGACGTGCGCAGCATCGACGCTGCCGTAGATATCACCAACTACGTGATGCTCGAACTCGGCCAGCCGATGCACGCTTTTGACCTGGCAGAGATCAACGGCGGCATTCGCGTGCGCATGGCCGAAGAGGGCGAAAAACTCGTCCTGCTAGACGGCCAGGAAGTTGCACTGCGTGCGGACACCCTGGTCATCGCCGACCACACCCGCGCCCTGGCCATCGCCGGCGTCATGGGCGGCGAGCACAGCGGCGTCGATACTGCCAAAACCCGCGATCTGTTCCTGGAAAGCGCGTTCTTCGAGCCGATTTCCGTCGCAGGCAAAGCCCGCTCCTACGGCCTGCACACGGATGCCTCGCACCGTTACGAGCGCGGCGTCGATTCCCAGTTGGCCCGTGAAGCCATGGAGCGTGCGACCGCGTTGCTACTGGAAGTGGTAGGCGGTGAAGCCGGCCCCATCGTCGAAGCCGTCAGCGAACAACACCTGCCCAGCATCGCCCCGGTTACCTTGCGTGCCGAGCGCATCGCCCAGATGCTTGGCATGGAAATGGACCCGGCCCAGGTCGAGCAGTTGCTCAACAACCTTGGTCTGGCTACCGAGGCGGACGGGGCAGGGCAGTGGACGGTCAACGTTCCGAGCCACCGCTTCGATATCAGCCTTGAAGTCGACCTGATCGAAGAGCTCGCGCGACTGTACGGTTACAACAACTTGCCCGTGCGTTACCCGCAGGCACGCCTGGCGCCGCAAGCCCGTCTGGAAACCCGTGGCGAGCTGCCGAACCTGCGTCGTCTGCTGGTTGCTCGTGGTTATCAGGAAGCCATTACCTACAGCTTCATCGATCCCAAACTGTTCGAGTTGTTCAGCCCAGGCGTAGAGCCACTGTTGCTGGCCAACCCCATCTCCAGCGACATGGCGGCCATGCGTGCCTCCTTGTGGCCGGGCCTGGTCAAGGCAGTGCAGCACAACCTCAATCGCCAGCAGGATCGGGTGCGCTTGTTCGAAAGTGGCCTGCGTTTCGTTGGCCAACTGGGCAACTTGGCGCAGGAGCCGATGATTGCCGGCGTCGTTACGGGCAGCCGCTTGCCTGAAGGCTGGGCCAATGGCCGTGACACCATCGACTTCTTCGACGTGAAGGCCGATGTGGAAGCCTTGTTGGGTTATTCCGGCGCGCTGGACGATTTCACCTTCGTCGCTGGCAAGCATCCAGCCTTGCACCCTGGTCAGACGGCTGAAATCCAGCGTGAAGGCAAGGTTGTTGGCTATTTGGGCGCGCTTCATCCCGAGCTTGCAAAAGCCCTGGACCTGGACCGTCAAGTCTTCGTTTTCGAGTTGGTGCTGGCCGATGTGGTCGAAGGCCGGTTGCCGAAATTCAGCGAGCTGTCCAAGTTCCCGGAAACCCGTCGTGACCTGGCGTTGATCGCAGGACGTGATGTAGCGTCTCAAGACGTACTTGACGTAATTCGTGACAATGCAGGCGAATGGCTCACAGACCTCAGGCTGTTTGATGTCTACCAGGGTAAAGGCATTGATCCTGATAGAAAAAGCCTGGCAGTCGGCTTGACCTGGCAGCATCCATCGCGCACTCTTAACGACGATGAGGTGAACACTACCTTGCACACTATCCTCACCTCGCTCGAACAAAGGTTGAACACCACGTTAAGGAAATAACGGCATGGGTGCTCTGACGAAAGCTGAGATGGCCGAGAGGCTGTACGAGGAGCTGGGGCTTAACAAGCGTGAGGCCAAGGAGCTGGTCGAGCTGTTTTTCGAAGAAATTCGGCACGCACTTGAAGAGAACGAGCAGGTCAAGTTGTCCGGTTTCGGCAACTTCGACCTTCGCGATAAACGCCAACGGCCGGGCCGCAACCCCAAGACTGGGGAAGAAATCCCGATCACCGCACGGCGCGTCGTCACCTTTCGTCCAGGGCAGAAGTTGAAGGCCCGGGTTGAGGCCTATGCTGGAACCAAGCCATAACGACGAACTGCCCCCCATACCGGGCAAACGGTACTTCACCATTGGTGAAGTGAGCGAACTTTGCGCTGTAAAACCGCACGTGCTGCGGTATTGGGAGCAGGAGTTCGATCAGCTCAATCCTGTGAAGCGGCGGGGCAATCGGCGTTATTATCAGCGCCAAGACGTGCTGATGATCCGCCAGATCCGCGCATTGCTTTACGACCAGGGCTTCACCATCGGCGGGGCGCGCTTGCGGCTTTCCAGTGATGAGGCCAAGGATGAGTCGAGCCAGTACAAACAGCTGATTCGTCAGATGATTGTGGAGCTGGAAGATGTGCTGGTGGTGTTGAAGAAGTGACCGTTGTTTAAGATGAGTGGAAATTTTTGAAAAAAAGCTTCCATTAATCAAAAGGTTAGGGTATCTTCTTCATCGTTCTCAGCGGTAACGAGAACATGCTTCAAACCGAGTCGGGGCGTAGCGCAGCCCGGTAGCGCACTTGCATGGGGTGCAAGGGGTCGAGTGTTCGAATCACTCCGTCCCGACCATTATATTCAATGACTTAGGCCATTTCCGAAAGGGGTGGCCTTTTTCATGTCCGTGACTTTTGCGTGACTTCTCAGGGTGTTACGCATGGTTCCTCTTCAACCTGCTCAGCCTTGGCCAACCAGTCCCTGGCTGGAACTTTGTTTGCCGCCTCAATGAGTTGGCTGATCTCCGTGCCCGGAGAGTAACTGGTCACGCTGCCATTCTTGTGTCCTAAGACGGCTTGCGGTCTTCTTTGGTTAACCCTGCAGCCTTCAGGCGCCGACCTAAAGTGTGCTCGAAATTGTGAATCCTGATCGAGGCCTAGACCACAGTGCTGCGCTCGTCGGCAGCGGTCAGCGCTATCAGCCAAGCGTGCCAGCGTGGCTGGAAGATGACTCGGTCATTGCCGTCTCGGCAATGATCCTGCCTGAGCGTCGCTTAATACAGGACAACACCGAGCTGGCTGACTCAAACTTTGACTGATGCTGCGTGGCGAATGGGCGCTGGCGGGTGGGGCTGCATGCCGCCCCGACCGGTTTTCAGTGAGTGGCAGCAGGTTTGAGCCTGTCTTTGCAGAGGGCGCCGTACGCATCATCGATCGGCTTGGCGTCTGGGCTGCCGAGATCTTCCATCGCCAAGCGGTATGTCTCAGGCGCGACATAGGCGGCTAAGGCACAGATGCAGGTGATGAAAAACGCCGACCCCCCCACAATAAGCCAGATGTTGTCCGAGCCCGGTGGTGCAATGGCAGCAAAGATGGCTGGCAGCATGGCGGTGCACATGGTGCTGACGTTCTGTGCGATGGCCATGGCCGAGACGCGGTAGCGCGTGTTGAACAGCTCCGGGAAGAAGCTTGGGAAAATTGCATTGTAGCCTTGGTAGACCATACCCCACATGAGGATCGAAGCGGCAAAGGCCAGCGGCACGCTCTGGATACTGATCGCATACAGATAACCGAAAGCCAGCAGCCCCGAGCCCAGACAGCCAGTGATCATGATCGGACGCCGGCCGATCTTGTCAGACAGGCTACCAACGAACGGGATCATGAGCACTGCGACGATGTTGCCCACTACTGGGATCCACAGGTAGACGCTTTGGTCAAAACCAATGCCGTAGGCCGGCTGAACTGCATAGGCTGCGCCGAACACCGTCGCAACCACCGGAATGACGTTCATCAGCGCCATGAACACGACCAGCACCATGTGCTTCCAGCTGTACTTGAAGGCTTCTTTGACGGGCGAGCGGGCGATCTTGTCTACCTGTTCGCCCTCGACGAAGGCCGGGGTCTCATGGACCTCCTTGCGGATGATGAAACCGGCTACCAGCACGAATGCGCTGAGCAGGAAAGGAATGCGCCAGCCCCAATCGCTGAACGCTTCGCTTGGCATGAAGTAGGCCAGTGGCAGGAACACCGCAGCAGCCATTATCTGACCGGCCTGAACCCCCTGCAAGGTGAAGCTGGCGTAGTAACCTCGCCGTCCGAAGGGCGCATGTTCCATGATCATGGCGCTAGCACCGGAGATTTCACCAGCGACTGCAAAGCCCTGAACCAGGCGCAGCAGCGCAAGAACAATTGGGGCAATGATGCCAATGTCGTGGTAAGTGGGCAGCAGGCCTACGGCCATGGTCGAAATACCCATCAGAAACATGCACAGCAGCAAAACGTTTTTGCGACCGCGGGTATCGCCCCAGTGACCGAGGACAACCGCACCCACGGGACGGGCCAGGTAACCGACGCCATAAGTTGCCAGCGACGCGATGATGGCCATCGTGGGGTCCATCGAAGGGAAGAACAACTGCGGGAAGATCAGAGCTGCGGCTTGGGCGTAGATAAAAAAGTCATAGTACTCGAGGGCCGAGCCTATCCACCCACTGGCGGTCGCTTTCTTAGCTTGGGAGCTGGAGTGAGCCATTGTTGTCTCCGTTGTTCTTGTTATTGAACTTGTTAGGTCGTGACGCTGGGCTTGTAGGTCAGGATCTGCTGAGCGTTCGCAGGGCAGTGAAATGCTCGAATGATCTGTAACTGGATCCATGTTCAACCAGGCGTGAGCGGCGAATCAATTCGATAAACCCGCTTTCGTTCGGTAATCGAACGAAAACTAACCATTTCGTACAAAACCCATTGATGGCGTGACTTTACCCGCGAATAATCGAGTGCGCCAAGCGCCTGCAAGGGTTCGTTGGCTGATGCCTTTCAAATAAAGGGAACCCCAGCATGCAGCGTTCGATTGCCACCGTATCCTTGAGCGGCACTCTGCCGGAGAAACTCGAAGCCATCGCCGCAGCCGGCTTTGACGGCGTCGAGATTTTTGAAAATGACCTGCTCTACTACGCCGGTAGCCCGCGCGAGATCCGTCAGATGTGCGCCGATCTAGGCATCGCCATCACCCTGTTCCAGCCATTTCGCGATTTCGAAGGCTGTCGCCGCGAGCGTCTACAGAAAAACCTCGAGCGCGCCGAACGCAAATTCGACCTGATGCAGGAATTAGGCACTGATCTGATGCTGGTGTGCAGCAACAGTCAGGCGGACGCACTGGGCGATGGGCAGCTTCTGGTCGACGACCTGCGGCTGCTGGCCGAACGCGCCGGTGTCCGCGGCCTGCGTATTGGCTATGAAGCGTTGGCCTGGGGCCGGCACGTCAATACCTACCAGCAGGGCTGGAACCTGGTCCGCCAGGCCGATCATCCGGGGCTGGGCGTGATCCTCGACAGCTTCCATACCTTGTCACTGCGGGGCGACCCGAGCGCTATCCGTCAGATTCCAGGCGACAAGATTTTCTTCGTGCAAATGGCGGATGCACCCATCCTGGCCATGGATGTACTGGAGTGGAGCCGTCATTTCCGCTGCTTCCCAGGGCAGGGCGAGATGGACCTGGCGGGCTTTCTCGCACCGATTCTGCAAACCGGCTACCGCGGGCCGTTGTCGCTGGAAATCTTCAACGATGGCTTTCGCGCCGCACCTACCCGGCAGATTGCCGCCGATGGGCTGCGTTCACTCCTGTATCTGGAAGAAAAGACGCATCTGCAATTGCAGCACAAAGCCCAGCGGATCGAGCCTGGGGTACTGTTTGACCCAGCCCCCGCCAGTGCCTACGACGGTGTAGAATTCCTTGAGTTTGCCGTCGATGAGTCAGTCGGTGCACGTCTGGGTGGTTGGCTCGAGCGTCTGGGTTTTGTCGAAGCCGGCGCTCACCGCAGCAAGGGTGTTCGACTGCTGCGTCAAGGCGATATCAACATCGTGCTCAACGCTGAGCCCTATTCATTTGCACACAACTTCTTCGAAGCCCATGGTCCCTCGTTGTGCGCCATCGCACTACGGGTCAAGGACGCTCAGGCCGCCTTGCAGCGCGCTACCGCCTACGGTGGTCAGCCGTTCCGTGGCCTGGTCGGGCCCAACGAACGCGAGATCCCGGCCGTGCGTTCGCCGGATGGCAGCCTGATCTACTTGGTCGAGCAGGCAGGTGCCGGGCATACCATCTACGACAGCGATTTCCGCCTGGATGCCGCCCCCGACGCTGGCGGCGGCCTGCAACGCATTGATCACATGGCCCTGGCCATTCCGGCCGAATCGCTGGACAGCTGGGTGCTGTTCTACAAGAGCCTGTTCGACTTCGAGGCCGACGACGAAGTGGTCTTGCCCGATCCCTATGGCCTGGTCAAGAGCCGTGCCTTGCGCAGCCAATGCTCCACACTGCGCCTGCCACTGAACATTTCCGAGAATCGCAACACCGCAATTGCTCACGCGCTGTCAAGCTACCGTGGTTCGGGAGTGCACCACATCGCCTTTGACTGTGCCGACATCTTTGGCGAGGTGGCGCGGGCGAAAAACGCTGGCGTGCCGCTGCTGGAGATCCCGTTGAATTATTACGATGACCTCGCGGCCAGGTTTGATTTCGACGACGAATTCCTTAGCGAACTGGCTTACTACAATGTGCTGTACGACCGTGATGCGCAGGGTGGCGAGCTGTTCCATGTGTATACCGAGCCCTTCGAGAAGCGTTTCTTCTTCGAAATCATTCAGCGCAAGGGTGGGTATGCCGGTTATGGCGCTGCCAATGTTGCGGTCCGCCTGGCGGCCATGGCCAAAGCCCGCAGCGGGGCCCCGCGCAAACCGGTGTTGTAAGGCAGATGCCGGCCCTGGGCCGGCGCCCCTGTGACAAAACCTGACCGGTGCCACCCTCCGCGCGCTTCCCTGCGTCGCACCAGTGACGGATAATCCCACCCATTCCAATAATCAGGCTGTGAGTGGGTATGAATGATTCCGTAGTCAGCCTTGGCGAGCCTGCCTCCGACGGGGGCCGTAAATCGCGCAAGAACAACCCGGAGAAGACCCGCGAGGATATCCTTCAGGCCGCAATTGGCGAGTTCGTCCAGCAGGGCCTGGCCGGTGCCCGCGTCGACGCCATCGCCGAGCGTACTGCTGCTTCCAAGCGCATGATCTATTACTATTTTGGCAGCAAGGAGCAGCTCTACGTCGAGTGCCTGGTCAAGCTTTATGGCGACATTCGCAAGACCGAGCACAGCCTGGATCTGGAGTCATTGCCGCCGGAGCAGGCCATCCGCCGACTGGTGGAGTTCACCTTCGATCACCATGATCACAACGTCGACTTCGTGCGTATCGTCTCGACCGAAAATATCCACTATGGCGAATACGTCAAGCAATCACCGGTGATCCGCGAGATGAGCAGCGTGGTGTTGAAGACGCTCGGCCGCTCGCTGGAACGCGGCGTTGCCGAGGGCGTTTTTCGCGCGGGTATCGAAGTCATCGACCTGCATATGCTGATGAGCTCGTTCTGCTTCTATCGGGTCTCCAACCGACACACCTTCGGTGAGATCTTCCAGATCGATATGACCGACGAGCAGATCAAGCAGCGCCACAAACAGATGATCGGCGACGTGGTGCTGCGCTATATCCAGGCATGAAAGAGACGGCACGTGCTGTACCTGCCCAATGACCGCAAAACGCCTGATCGTCATTGAGCAGCCAAAGCGTGATGCCCTTGCTGGGCTGATCCACGGCGAATGCATCGAAGCGGTCCGGCAAGGGCATCAGCACGGTGCGGCGCTCATGAACGACTGCCTGATCAGGCGCCCTGGGCCCGTCAGTGTCAGGTATCTACACCAACAGGCGAGCTCACTTCAGTCCATGCTGGCGAAATGCGCCTGCATCCTGCCAGCATCAGCAGCATTGCCGCTGATCAGCTCGAATGCCTTGACCGCCTGGAACACCGCCATCTTGCCACCGTCCAGGGTCCGGCAACCGAGTGCTCGAGCGTGGCGCAGGAGTGCCGTATCAAGCGGGAAGTAGATGATCTCGGCGACCCATAGCCGTGCATGCAGCAATCCGACGGGCACGGGTGTGCCCGGTAGCTTGACCATACCCACCGGCGTTGTATTGACTAGGCCATCGGCGTCAGCCAGGGTGGCGGCCAGGTCAATGCCAAGGCTGGTTCGGCCTGCACCGAAGCGCTCGTTGAGGTTGTCGACCAGAGCTTGCCCGCGGGCGAAATCTATGTCGAACAGCGCCAACTGTTCGACACCTTCGGTCAGCAGCGCATGGGCGACGGCAGACCCGGCGCCACCGGCGCCCATCTGCACCACACGCCGTTTTTGGACGTCAGCCAGGCCGTGTCTGAACCCCTCGGCGAAGCCCAGGCAATCGGTGTTGTGGCCGATCCGCTTGCCGTCCTTGAAGACCACCGTGTTGACCGCGCCGATGCTACGCGCCTCATCGGACAGTTCATCGAGCAACGGCACGACCGCTTGCTTGAACGGGAAGGTGATGTTGAGTCCGGTAAAACCGGTGCGCTGAGCAGCATCGAGCAAATCGGGCAGGGCGCTGTTTTTGAGTCCTAACTCATCGGCATCGATCAGCCGGTACAAGTAACGCAACGATTGCGCGTCGCCCTCACACTCATGTAGAGCAGGGGTGCGCGATGCCTGGATGCCGCGGCCAATCAGGCCAACCAGAATGCTTTGCTCGCTCATGCTGCTTGCTCGACAAACATGTGCCCAAGGTGTGCCAGCGCCATGCGATAACCTGCGCTGCCCAGACCGCATATCACCCCGACTGCAATCGATGAAACGAATGAGTTATGCCGGAACGGCTCGCGCTTGTGCACATTGGACAAGTGCACTTCGATCACCGGTAGCTCGCTGGCCACCAGTGCATCACGAATGGCCACCGACGTATGGGTCCACGCGCCTGGGTTGATCACAATACCGGCGCAACGGCTGCGGGCAGCGTGGATCCATTCGATCAATTCGCCTTCGTGGTTGGTCTGGCGGAATTCGATGTCCAGGCCCAGATCGCGAGCGCTGGCGCCGCAGCTATTAGCGAGGTCGCTAAACGTTTCGCGACCGTACTGGTCCGGCTCGCGGGTGCCAAGCAGATTGAGATTGGGGCCGTTGAGCACGAGGATGCGGGGCGTCATTGGCAGATCACTGTGTTGTTATTGGGAGCTCCGATGTTTGTACTATCTGGTTAATTCGTCAATCGATGTACGTGATTGCACGTTGAATATGTGCGATTACCGAACCACGAAGTTCGGCTGCCTGGCAGCGCGAAACTTGAATGCGCTGTGTTGGGGCCTGTCTAACAGGTCCACGCGTAGCTTTGTTGCTACAGCCGTGTTCGCGCCGTCTAGCTATCGCCATGCCCGACCATGGGGCGTCTCGTTGCCCCGACCCCAGGGGCTGCAAGCATGACGAGAGGACACCCAGGAAGCGGAAAGGACTACCAAGCCGTGCCATCCAGAGCGCTTCAGAAACTGGCCTTGACCTGCAATCCGACTACCAGCGCATTATCAATATCAGCGCCGGTAAATGCCCCAGGCTCGATGATGTACTGCAGATCCGGTCGCAGATTGAGCCAGGGTGTGACCTGATATCCATAGCTCAGCTCGATCAACTGCTCGGCACTGTCGATGGTCGGGAACTCCTGATCATTGCGCGCAGCTGCATCCTCCAGCACAGCTCGACTACGGGGGTTCGGTACGGCGCGGCCGTAGCCCAGCGACAAGGTATCCCGCGGGCGCCCTGCAAACGGCTGATACAGCACAACACCCGTGCCATACCATTTTGTAAACGGCGATGCAGCCTTGCTCGATGCCGAGTACTGACCAAAGGCATGCAAACTGCGGCCTGCCACGCCCGGGTCATTCCATACCGCCTGATCGATCAGCAGGTAGTGCCCACCACGGCCGGCCACTTCGTCATTGCGGCCAATGCGCTTGACGTTTGAGCTGTCGTAGTAATAACCCACTTTGTACTCACCCGGTAGCTCGCCCAGCAGCCTGTACACCAGCTCCACCGGCACCACCGTGCCTGTGGTGTGCTTGGGGCCAAGCTTCCAGGCACGGCTGGAGTTGCCGTTGCTCTCGGGGTCGACATTGAACGCCGCCACGCGCACTTGCCAGGCTGGCGACAGGTCGTATTTGACCCGTGCACCGAGCCGCGCGTTGGGGTAATTGGTCCAGCCACTGCCGCCGGACATGTTCAGCGGATGCCCGCAAAAGCCGGCATTCATGAAGTTGCACAGGATCCCGCTGTCGAGGCCGCCAAGGTCGTTGCCCATGGCCATGTAGCCGAGCTTGATATTCAGCGCCGGGGTAAAGTTGCGCTCATAGCTGAGCTCGGTGAGGCGGGTGTACAGGCCACCGAAGTTTTCCTGGATCGGCAGGCGGTTGCCTACCAGTTCTTCCGAAGCGCTGTGCCCGCGGCGGTCGTTGATGCTCAGTTGGACCTTGCCGGCGTTGTCCAGTCCGTACAAGCGGGACAAGTCGAACTGCACGCCAAGCTTGATGTTCTGCGAATAGCGCGCCGAGCGGTGCAGACCGCCATCGGTGTTGTAGGCGGTTTCGCCGCTGTAGTCAGCGCTGAACTTGACGCCGTTGTCTTCTAATTGATGGCGCAGGCCGCCCCAGTCGCCAGTGAAGGTGCTGCGGCGCAGCAGATCGGCTTCGGCCATGGCACCGTTGCTGGCCAGGACCAGAAGCAGGCCGGCGGTGATGGGAGCAAGGGACAAACGGAACACGAAGGACATTACGCAGCTTTCCTGGAAATCGCAAGGTGATGATGAACGGCGCCGCTAAATGCATGAGGCCGCCACTGCAACGTGTGTGCAGGAGCGGCCTCGTGCTGTACGGGAGAGGCGCCAGTTATGGCAAGGCGTAGGCGATTACATAATCGCCACGGTCAGTCGACTGGCGGGCACCGCCTGCGGTGACGACCACGTACTGCTTGCCAGTCTTGGGCGACACGTAAGTCATCGGGCCACCCTGGCTGCCGACGGGCAAGCGAGCCTTCCAGACTTCTTCACCGTTGCCACTGTTGAAGGCGCGCAGGTAAAAGTCCTGGGTACCGGCAATGAACACCAAGCCGCCTTGGGTCGACAGGGTGCCGCCCAGCGTTGGCAGGCCGATCTTGATCGGCAGGTGCATGCGGATGCCAAGCGGACCCGTGTCTTCAACGGTGCCGACCGGCACTTGCCAGGCGACCTGGCGGGTCTTCATGTCAATTGCGGTCAGGGTGCCGAACGGTGGCGCCTGACACGGGATTCCGGCAATCGACAGGAAGCGGTTCTTGTTCACTGCGTACGGCGTACCTTTGAGCGGTACCGCCCCCATCCCGGTGTTCAGTGCTTCGCCACCACTGGCAGCTTCAGCCTGATTCTGCGACGGAATCATCTGACTCCACAGCCCCAGGCGCATGTCGTTGACGAAGATGAAACCATGCACCGGGTCAGTGGAGATGCTGCCCCAGTTCATGCCGCCCAGCGAGCCCGGGAAGCTCAGCGATACGTCGGTGCCAGGTGCGGTGTAAAGGCCGTCATAGCGCATCTTCTTGAAGTCGATGCGGCACAATAGTTGGTCGTATGGCGTAGCGCCCCACATGTCCGATTCGGTCAGGGTTTGAGCACCGATCTGCGGCATACCGACCGACTTGGGCTGAGTGGGTGAGTACGGCTCGTTGGGGATGTTGCTTGGCTTGACCGGCACCTCGTCGACCTGGGTCAGCGGTTTGCCGGTAGCACGGTCGAGCACGTAGATCTGCCCGGCCTTGGTACCGATTACCACCGCAGGGACGGTCCGGCCGTCGTCCTTGGTGAAGTCGATCAGGCTCGGCTGCATCGGCAGGTCGAAGTCCCACAGGTCGTTGTGGACGGTCTGGTAAACCCACTTCTCGTCACCGGTAGTGGCGTCCAAGGCCAATACCGAGGCGCCGTAAGTGTGGTCGAGCTTGCTGCGTTCAACACCGTAGATGTCGGTGGACGATGAGCCCATCGGCAGAAACACGGTGTTCATCGCAGGGTCATAGGACATCGGCGCCCAGCTGTTCGGCGTACTGCGCACGTAGGTGCTGCCGTCGGCGGGGGCATTGCGGTCCTCAGGGTTGCCTGGGTCGAAGGCCCAGCGCATTTGCCCAGTGATGACGTCAAAGCCACGGATCACGCCACCTGGCATGTCGGTCTGTACGTTGTCTGCAACACGGCCGCCAACAACCACGGTGGTGCCGGCCATCAGCGGTGCCGAGGACAGCTGGTAGAAGGAGTCCGGTACATCGCCCAGGCCAGCCTTCAGGTTGACCTGCCCATTGGTGCCAAAGCCCTGGCAGAACTCGCCAGTGTCAGCGTCGACTGCAATCAGGCGACCGTCTATGGTATTGGTCAGCAGGCGGCGCTGGCAGTTGGCGCCAGGCGCTAGCGCAGCTGCAACGACGGGTGAGCTGTTCGGCTGGGTGGGCTGGGCCAGTGGCGCAGTGGCGTCGAAGTAGGCCAGGCCGCGGCAGCGCTGCCAGACTTTCGATTGGGCGTTGATGGTGTTTTTCCACAGCTCATTGCCGGTGTCGGCATCGAGTGCAATCAGATTGTTGTGCGGCGTGCAGATGAATACTTTGTTGCCGACCTGGAGCGGGGTCAGCTGGTCTTCGGCACCGTTGCCATCACTGATAGCGACATCGCCGGTGTGGTAGGTCCAGGCGACCTGCAGCTTGTCGACGTTACCGCGGTTGATCTGATCAAGGGCGGCAAAGCGGCTGCCCCCTTCGGTATTGCCGTAGTGAGCCCAGTCTTTTTGCGCATGCGCAGGTGCGACTGCGGTCAGCCCCGGGCCTATTCCGGTCGGGGCCACGCTTGGGTGGGCGACGAACATGTTGCCGGCCGCGACCACAACCGCTACCGCCATCACACCAGCGACAGCGTAGGCACCGCGTCCAGTACCGGTACCGTTGGCGCGCTTGAGCAGCGGGTACACCAGCGCGACGACGGTACCGATCACGGCAAACATGAACAGGCGCGAGAACAATGGCCAGAACACCAGTCCGGTATCAATCACGGCCCACAGTGCGGTGCCGAGCAGGAATGCGGCATACAGCCAGGCCCCAGCGACCTTGCTGCGGGCGATCAGGATACCGGCGATCGCCATGGCCAAGCCGCCGATAAGGAAGTACCAAGAGCCGCCCAAACCGGCCAGCTTGATGCCGCCAGCAGCCAGCAGTAGGCCAAGCAGGGCGATGACCACGCCCAAGCCAACCAGAATGATTTTCGAGGCGCCAGATGCGCGCGGTGAGTCGTTCATGCCAAGGATCTCGCGATGGAATGCGCAAAGCATAAGCCCTTAGCAAGCTAATTAACAAGTTAGTACATTTATCTCCGAGATAGCTTATTGCAACGCCAAAATTGCCAAGATGCGACGAAATTATCGAAATGTGTAGGTAATTTTCTCTAACATGCAAATTTTAATGACGTGAAAATTTCGTCAAAAACATCGATTTGTCACGGCTATGTGTAGGTTGAGCTTTCAGGCATCAGACCTGGCAGCCGCCCGGTCTCATCAATCTGACCTTTCTGACGGACATTGGCTGGCCACAGTGGACCCCAGTGATCGACGAAAATGACCACCTGAGTTACCGGCGCATCAGCGATTTATGCTCACCGTCGATTTATGCGCTGTTGTTTCTCTGCCTGTGCCACGTCTACCTTGGGCAGTAATAGGTCCTTGACGGGTAGCCAGCCCAACGTGAGCGTTTGATGTCGGCGTTACGGCGTTTATAGTAATCGGCCGCCGTGAGGTCAATTACGAGCAAAATGCTGCATTTGATCACTCAGCGCCTGCTCCAGGAGGCCAAGCGCAATTTGGCTACACCGGTATGACGGTACAGGCGTTCTCCGACCCGATGAGCCTTTGCGTGCTGGTGTACGTTCACGGCGTGTTCTAACCCGGCACGGGGCAGTGGCCCAAGGCCTTCTGGAGTGACCGATGAGCATCGACAAACGCATCAAGTTTCGTCACCTGCAGTGCTTCCTGGAGGTGGCACGCCTAGGCAGCCTGGCGCGTGCAGCCGATCGGCTAGCGATCAGCCAGCCTGCCGTCTCCAAGACGCTCAAGGAGCTAGAGGATGCGCTGACCGCACAGTTGTTCGAGCGTGGTAAGGAAGGCGCCACGCTGACTGAGGCCGGGGTGGTCTTCCTGCGTTATGCCGGGCCCAGCGTGCAGACACTGCGCGAAGGGGTGGAGAGCCTACGCGGCGGAGACTTCCAACCCAGCAACGTGCGCCTTGGCGTGCTGTCCACGGTCGAGGGCGAGTTTCTGCCGGAGGTGGTGCGCCGTCTGCACAGGCGCCATTGCTCGCTGGTGATCAGCGTGGTTACCGGGCCCAGCGCGCCTCTTCTGTCGCAATTGCGCGTGGGCGAGCTGGACTTGGTTGTCGGGCGCATGACTGATAGTCCGCAGATCCAAGGACTGACCTTCGAGCATCTCTACAACGAGCCTCTGACCCTGGTGGTACGAGCCGGCCATCCACTGCTCGAGAGGGCTTTCGATACGGTCGCGCTGGAGGACTATCCAATGGTCCTTCCGACAGTTGGCACTACTATCCGCAAACGCATCGAAAGCCTGCTCGTCGAGCACGGTCTGCGTTTGCCAAATCGACGACTGGAAACCCTGTCATTAAGCCTGAGCCGGCGTTATGTCGATACCAGCGAAGCGGTTTGGGTGGCGCCGACCGATGCCGTGCGCAGCCCCCTGGCCAAAGGGGAGTTGGTGGAACTGGCGCCGCAGCTGCAAGAGGGGGGTGGCTCGGTGGGCATCTGCAGCAACGCCGCCTTACCACTGTCCCTCGGCGCACGCTGGTGCCAGGAAGTGTTGCGCGAGCTAGGCCAGGAGTATCGCGTGCACGCGTATCCATAACCTGTTGGTTATGGATACGCGGCGCCTTTTCAGTTTTCAGATCCGGCAGGCTCGCGGAAACTGCGGCGCACATGCCTGATAGTTTCCAGGCTCCTATAACGCCAACAACAGGAGACCGCCATGTCCGAACTGGACACCGGCCGTTTCGTCATACGAGACCGCAACTGGCACCCCAAAGCCCTTACGCCCGATTATAAAACGTCGATCACCCGCTCGCCGCGACAGGCGTTGGTGAGCATTGCGCAGTCTATTTCGGAGACCACAGGGCCGGACTTTTCGCACCTGAAGATGGGCGATCATGACAACGACCTGCTGCTCAACTTCAACACCGGCAGCCTGCCGATCGGCGAGCGCATCATCGTCTCCGGCCGGGTCATGGACCAATACGGCAAGCCGATCCCGCATACCTTGGTGGAGATGTGGCAGGCCAATGCTGGTGGCCGCTATCGACACAAGAACGACCGCTACTTGGCACCGATCGACCCTAACTTTGGGGGTGTCGGCCGCACGCTGACAGATAGCGCAGGCAACTACATGTTTCGTACCGTCAAGCCCGGCCCGTACCCGTGGCGTAACGGACCCAATGACTGGCGGCCAGCGCATATCCATTTCTCCATCAGTGGCCCGTCGATCTCCGCTAAATTGATCACCCAGCTGTATTTCGAAGGCGACCCCTTGATTGCGATGTGCCCCATCGTCAAGTCGATCGCAAACCCGCTAGCGGTACAGAGCCTGATAGCCAAGCTCGACATGGGCATGGCCAACCCCATGGATTGCCTGGCCTACCGTTTCGACATCGTGTTGCGCGGCCAGCGCAAGACGCACTTCGAAGATCGCTAAGGACTCACGCACATGCCTATTGAACTGCTGCCCGAAACCCCCTCGCAGACCGCCGGACCTTACGTTCATATTGGACTGGCTCTGGAAGCCGCCGGTGTTGCCCCACGTCCGCAGGAAATCTGGAATCAACTGGCCAAGCCAGATGCCCCTGGCGAGCACATTCTGCTGTTCGGCCATGTCTATGATGGCAATGGCCATTTAGTGCGCGATTCCTTCCTTGAAATCTGGCAGGCCAACCATGAAGGGGTCTACGACACCCGCTTTGACTTGGAGAAGTCGTTCAACAGCTTCGGACGTACCGCCACGACCTTCGATGCGGGCGAGTGGACGTTGCAGACGGTGAAGCCGGGTGTCGTGAAAAACGCCGCTGGAGTGCCGATGGCACCGCACATCAACGTGTTGCTTTTCGCCCGGGGTATCAATATCCACCTGCATACGCGTATCTACTTCGATGATGAAGTCCAGGCCAATCAGGACGATCCGGTACTCAACTTGATCGAGCAGCCACAGCGTCGCCAGACGTTGATCGCCAAACGCTGTGAGGTGAACGGCAATCTGGCCTACCGTTTCGATATGCGGATCCAAGGCGAGGGGGAAACCGTTTTTTTTGACTGCTGAGCGTACCCATTTGGCGCTGGCTCTGTTGCCGAGCCGTCGCCAGGAGCGTAGTCAGGGCTTGGCGCGCTGGCTGTCGAACGGGCCTGAGCTGCCCTTGCGGCCTCTCAGCTCGAAAGAAGGTCCGCGCAGCGGTCCTGATTTTGCCGGTGGGCCCCTGAGGCAGACGCTGTGCACCAGATAACTTTCCCGATTTTTGGAGTACCCGCTTGAGCAGCCCAAGCAATCTACTTTTCGACTTGTATTTCACCCGGCCGGCCATGCGTGCGATCTTCTGCGACAGTGGACGACTGCAGGGTATGCTGGATTTCGAGGCCGCGTTGGCACGTGCCGAGGCGAGCACCGGTTTGATTCCCGCTGAGGTGCTATCGCCGATCGTCGCCGCCTGCAACGCCGACCTCTACGATCCGGCGGAGCTGGCACATGCAATCGTCAGCGCTGGCAACTCGGCGATTCCACTGGTCAAGGCGCTGGGCAAGCGCGTCGCCGCCCTAAGCCCAGACGCAGAACGCTACGTACACTATGGCGCCACCAGCCAGGACGTCATGGACAGTGGCTTGGTGCTCCAGCTGCGCGCCGCTGTCGAGGTGCTCGAAAGCGATCTCGCCGATCTGGCCAACGCCTTGGCAACGCAGGCCGAGCGTCATACCGATACCCCAATGATCGGGCGCACTTGGTTGCAGCAGGCCACGCCGGTAACCTTGGGCATGAAACTGGCAGGCATGCTCGGTGTAGTGACTCGCCACCGCCAGCGCCTTGAGCAGCTAAAGCCACGTCTACTGGTGCTCCAGTTCGGGGGTGCTTCCGGCACCCTGGCAGCATTGGGCGAGCAGGCTTGGCCAGTCAGCGAGGCCTTGGCCCGCGAGTTGGGGCTGAATTTGCCTGAACAACCTTGGCATACGCATCGCGATCGCCTGGTCGAGTTCGCGAGCCTGCTCGGCTTGATCGCCGGCAGCCTGGGCAAGCTGGGCCGGGACTTGAGTTTGATGATGCAGACCGAGGTCGGTGAAGTTTTCGAACCTTCCGCGCCGGGCAAGGGTGGCTCTTCGACCATGCCGCACAAACGCAACCCGGTCAGCGCCGCCGTGCTGATCGGCGTCGCCGTACGCGCGCCAGGGCTGGTCTCCACCATGCTCGCGGCCATGCCGCAGGAGCACGAACGCAGTCTGGGCGTATGGCATGCAGAATGGGAAACCCTTCCGGAGCTGTGTTGCATGATTTCCGGCGCACTGCAGCAGGCGTTGCTGGTGGTATCTGGGATGGAGGTGGATGCCGAGCGCATGCGCAGCAATATCGAACTGACACAAGGTCTGGTACTGGCCGAGGCGGTGAGCATTTCTCTGGCGCAGCGCATCGGACGGGATGCCGCCCACCACTTGATCGAACAGTGTTGCCGCGAGGCGGTGGAGGAGGGGACTCACCTTCGCGCAGTGCTGTCGGCCAACACCGAAGTCAGCGCACAGCTCTGTGCCACTGAGCTTGATCGCCTGCTCGACCCGGCCCAATACCTCGGTCAAGCGCGCCGATGGGTCCAATGTGCTGTCGCTGAACATTCGAACGTTTCGCGTGAGGAGCTTTAGATGCCTACCCTACAACTTGCCGATGGCGACCTCAACTATCAACTCGAAGGACCGCCTGGTGCGCCCGTATTGGTGCTGTCCAACTCGCTGGGCACCGACCTGCACATGTGGAATGCGCAAATGGTGGCTTTCACCGAGCACTTTCAAGTACTTCGTTACGATACCCGAGGCCATGGGCGGTCGCTGGTCAGCGAGGGCCCCTACAGCATCGAACAACTGGGGGGCGACGTGCTGACGTTGCTCGACGGACTTGATATTCAGCGGGCAAGCTTCTGCGGCCTGTCCATGGGTGGGCTGATTGGCCAGTGGCTGGCGATCCATGCCCCTGAGCGTATCGAGCGCCTGGTGCTTTGCAACACGGCTGCAAAAATCAGTACTGCGCAGGTGTGGAATTCGCGCATCGAAGTCGTGCTGGCCGGTGGCGTTCAGGCCATGCGCGATCTGCGCGATGCCTCGATCTCACGGTGGTTCACCGCCGACTTCGCCAAGGCCGAGCCCGCCAAGGTCGAGCCCATTGTCGACATGTTGGCCCAGACTTCACCGCAAGGCTACGCCGCCAGTTGTGCTGCGGTGCGCGACGCCGACTATCGCGAGCAGCTCGGTGCTATCGGTGTGCCGACACTGATCATCTGCGCCAGCAGCGATCCGGTGACTAACATTGAGCACGGCCGCCTGATGCAGGCGCGCATTGTCGGTGCCGAGCTGGTCGAACTCCACGCCGCGCACCTTTCCAACGTGCAGGCCAGTGATGCCTTCAGCCAGCACGTGCTGGCCTTCCTGACCGCCTAAGCGCGCGAGGACCATCCGATGGACGAGAAACAACGGTACGAAGCTGGTATGCAGGTACGCCGCGCTGTGCTGGGTGAAGCCCATGTTGATCACAGTCTCAAGCACCTGACGCCGTTCAACCAGGAGTTTCAGGAAATGATTACCCGCCATGCCTGGGGCGATATCTGGACTCGCCCGGGCCTGTCGCGCCACACACGCAGCCTCATCACTATTGCGATGCTCATCGGCATGAACCGCGAAGGTGAACTGAAGCTGCATTTGCGCGCGGCCAGGAACAACGGCGTAACTCGAGAGGAAATCAAGGAGGTGCTGATGCAGAGCGCCATCTACTGCGGCATCCCGGCTGCCAACGCCACCTTCCACCTGGCCGAATCGGTGTGGGACGAGCTTGGCGTGGAATCCCTCGATTCTGCCAGATGAATGCCTCGAGTCGCCAGGGTTGAAAGACGCGCCATCAATCGCCGAGCGGGCAGTTACGGTTGCAACGCGGCGCAGCCCTACGTACTAACTTTTTCGAACGGTCGAAGCGGGCTGTAGTTATCGGCGTTCAAGTAGGGGGGCTTGGTCAAGCATGGCTACCCTACCGAACACGCGTGCATGTAAGCTTGGATGCCCCGCACACATGAGTGCTAACAGGAGGTTCGATATGAGCAAGGTAGCTAAACCGTTTTACTTCGTCGCCATACCCCTGATTGCCGTGGGTACGGCATTTGCAGCCGTTGGCGCCTCAGGGCAGGCCGCTTTCGGGTATACCGCAGTCGGCTTGCTGACGCCTGGGCTGGCATTGCTCATAGCTGGGTATCGCAAGCGGGCCTGAGGCGCGTACTTGCCTAACTGATGGATGAGTGCAACTGCAAAATCTGACCCGTCAAACCACCTGAGGCAATAAAGGCGCGTCCCTCGATCCGCCGCGCAGCCCAGCTAACCTTGTGGCCAACTCATACTTTCGAAAGGGTTTGTTGAGCCGAGGCAGCGCCGGATCAATGCCTTCACGTTCTGCGTAGCCGGAGATGATCAGAATCGCAATGTCAGGTCTGCTAATGCGAACCGCTCTAGCCAGCTCGGTCCCACTGATGCCGGGCATGAGATGATCGGTGACAAGCAGGTCGAACGGCTGTTTAGTGTGCATCAATTCCAATGCCTGCTCACCGGACGCAGCCTCGACCACGCAGTATCCCAGCTCAGCGAGCATGTACGCCGTACTTGCCCGCACCAGTTCTTCGTCGTCCACCAGCAGCACGGTGCCGCGCACCAGCGGTGACTCCTGGAGTGGGTCGATGCGCAGTGCCTCATTGGGTTCGGTTGTGCTGCGAGGCAGCCAAAGCTCTACATTCGTACCTAGCCCTGGAGCGCTATGAAGGGTGAGCGCACCGTTAAGTTGCGAGGCCAAGCCATGCACCATGGATAAGCCCAGCCCGGTGCCTTTGCCGATACCTTTGGTTGAAAAGAATGGCTCCACCGCGTGGGCGAGGGTGGTCGCATCCATGCCAATCCCCGTATCAGCAACTGACAGGCACAGGTACTCGCCTGCCGGAAGTTTCGAGCGGTGGTCAATGTCGACCATTTCCGTGCTGGCGGAAATGCGCATCGTGCCGCCGTCAAGCATCGCGTCACGCGCATTCACCGAAAGATTGAGCATGGCCATCTCAAGTTGATTGAGATCCGCGATGGCCGCTGGCAGATTTGCCGGAACATCGACCACGACCTTGATTTGAGGCCCAATGGTGCTGGCCACAAGGTCGGCCATGCCGTTCAATAACTTTGCCACGTCCACCGAACTCGTCTGAAGGGGTTGTCGACGTGCGAAGGCAAGCAGCCGCTGGACAAGCGTCGTGGCACGTTCTGCCGACTGCATCGCACCAGCGATCAGCCGTTGCTCGCGTTCGCCGCCCACGCCCCGGCGCTGGAGCATGTCCAGGGTGCCGACGATAGGGGTGAGGAGGTTGTTGAAGTCGTGAGCGACGCCGCCGGTAAGTTGCCCCATCGCTTCCATCTTCTGGCTTTGACGCAATGCTTTTTGTACTTCTTCACGCTCTGCAATGGCTCTGGCGATCCGCTCTTCGAGGGAGGCGTTGAGCTCTTTGAGCGCGTTTTCGGCGACCTTGCGAGCAGTGATGTCCATCGCTGTCCCGGTCACGCGCAAGCACCGGCCGGCGTGGTCGAAGACGCCACGGCCTTTGGCCGCCACCCAGCGTACGATGCCGTCATTGCGGCCGACGGTTCGATAGTCCACGTCGTAGAGTGCACGGCGCAGCGGATCGATCGCTGCCGCGAATGCGTCGATCGTTGCCTCGTAGTCGTCAGGGTGTATGCCTGCATAGAAATCTTGGAGGGTGACCGGCGCGTCAGCTGACATCCCGAACATCGCCTTGGTCTGCGAAGGCCATACCAGCGTGTCATTGATGAAATCCACGTCCCAGAAGCCTACGTCAGCATGGTCAACTGCCAGACGCAGCCTCTGCTCACTGGAACGAACCGCGCAGTCCGAACGGGAGCGGTGCACGACCAGCCCCACGGTCTGGGTCACGAAATCGATGATTTCCATATCGGCGGGCAGTGGTTCCCGGCGCTCAGCGTGGTACAGGACGAATAGGCCAAGCACTTCGCCCTGGGCTGAACGGATCGATGTCGACCAGCAGGGGTGCAGCCCATGTTCGAAGGTCAAATCGCCAAGGGTGGCCCACTGAGAGCGGGTGCTGATGTCCACTGCCGCCAGGGTGCTCAAGGCATCCAGCCCCAGGTCGATGGGGGCGCCCGCAAGGGCTTCACGGTAGACGCCAGGCAGGCTGGGGCTTGCACAGTGGTGCACATGGCTTACCCGCTCATCAAAGAGCAGAATGCTCCCAACGAAACCTGAAACCGATAGCCCCTCCACCTCGCGAACGATCGCCTCCAGCGTGGTGCTCAGAGGGGTCGATGTAACCGCCAGTGCCAGGATTCGGTTTTGCGCCGCTGCAAGTGCCGCCCCACGGTTACGCGCTTGGGTCAGACGCGCATTTTCGATGGCAATCGTTGCCAGCCGCGCCAGGTTCTCCAACCTGTTGATCGTATCGAGATCATGGTCTTTTGCCTCGGACCAATATGCGCCCAACGCAGCCACCGGCAAAGGCCGCCCGATGGGCACCATCACAAGGCTGCGGACGAAAGTCGAGGAGTACGCCTGGCTGGGTATGCGTGAGTCGAGCCGAATGTCAGCGATGACAACCGTTTCTTGATGCTGCATGGCCCACCCTGAAACACAGGTGTCGGCTGGAAAATCCTGCCCTTGCCATAGGGCAGATGCCGAATCCTCGGCTACGTAGAGGCACTTGCCGTGATTTTCGAGGATGACTGTAATACCTTCAGCTCCTACCGCCGCGCGTGCATTGTCTCGCAACACGGCAACGACTTCTTCCACGGATTCGGCCCTGGCCAGGCGCTCGCTGGCATTGAGCACGTGGTTGAGGCGGTCATCGCTGGCCGGGTGCTTGGAATCATTGCGCAAACGAATCTCCCAACGGCCACAGCGTCTTGATCTGTAGTCTGGTCAGTGCGAAAAAGAAGGGGAGTGCGTTACCGGCGTTTACTGGCGGACGCGTAGAACCGGGAGTCTCTCAGAAAAACCCACCTCTAGCACTAACAAGGTGGGGAATTCGTCCTGTTTGATCATGTTGGCGACATCACGCCAGCTGCATGCACAAAGCAGAGTTTGTTCCCTTCAATATCCCGGCAATAAGCACCGTAGTAATCCGAGGCATACTGCGGCCTCAACCCAGGTGCGCCCTCATCTTGAGCACCCATCGCCAAGGCTGTACGCCATGCCGCCTGCACCTGATCCTGCGAAGCGGCGGCAAAACTTATTTGCACGCCGTTTCCCCATGTCGCCGGCAGTCCGTTGAACGGCAGTTGCACGTAGAACTGAGGCCACTCCCTGTCCGGCCTTTGCCATCCAGCACCCTGCGGGCCGCCATCGTGGTTGTCGGGCATGCGGACAAGCCCCAGGGTGGCAAGTACGGCATCGTAGAACCTGATCATGGCCGGCAGGTCGCGAGCACCTAGCTGAATGTGGCTGAACATCTACGCTCCATAAGATCCGTTGATCGACAGCAGTAACACACAGCTCATCTGAGAAAGGCAATGCCATCGCTCACCCAGTCAGATGTCACGCCCAGGGTAGCTGGGTTCAGAAAGCTTAAGGCTCACTGGCGATGAGGGGTTAGGCCCAGCAGCGCCTAGATGACCCTCACTCGGCAAAAGCCGCAACAATCGCATCCACTACAACCCTCACCCGTGCCGTGTGTGCCAGGTCCCGATGCAACACGAGCCAGGCTTCATAGGGCGTGGCCCGCTGTCGATCAGGCCAGACGCGCACCAAACTGGCATCGCGCTGGGCCATGTATTCCGGCAGCTCACCCAGGGCCAGCCCGGCGCGCACGAAGGTCGCCAACATGAGGCTCGAGTCCAGCTCCGCGACTACCCGGCCGCCGGACCTGGGCTCTCCCGCCAGTGTATCGTCCTGCCGGGCGGTTACACCTTGTTGGTAAAAGGCGATGTCATGGCCTACCAAGGCGCTGCCAGGTTCTGGCTTTCCACGCAGGTCAAGGTACCGCTGTGCCGCATACAGCCCCACAGGCCAGTGAGCCAGCCGGCGCACGATCAGGTCAGGTTGCTCCGGCCGTACGGTGCGCACGGCCACGTCGGCCTCCCTGCGCCCCAAGTCCAGTAGACGAGTGGTGGTGGTCAGAATTACCCGCACCTGCGGATGAGTGACCCGCAGTTGCTCGATCGCAGGTATGACGAAATCCACGGCCAGCGCATCGGTGGTGGTGAGGCGCACCTCACCCGATGGATGAGGATCGTTTCCCTCACCCTGGCGCTCGAAGGAGACGGCCATCCGCTCCATCTCCTCAGCCTTCTGTACGAGCTGTTGCCCAGTGGTAGTCAACGCCAGGCCACCGGTGCTGCGAAGAAACAGTCGGCTGCCCAGCGTCTGCTCAAGCCCCGCCAGACGCCGACCGACTGTGGTTTGGTCGATGCCCAACGCCGTGGCTGCGGCCCGCAGGGTGCCGGCACGGTGTACCGCGAGGAAAATGCGTACGTCATCCCAATTCATCAATGCACGCTTCCTGAAGATGCAAATATGCAGCCCTGGGCTGCGATTACGTGCATTTTCGCATTGATGCACGCTGCATAACATAGCGGGCTTGAATCACCGTCCGAATCACGCAGCCGGCTTAAGCCGGGTATTAGGAGCACCATGCCTCGCTTATCTTTCATCCTGACAGTCGCCATGCTGAGCGCCTTCGGCCTCGTCGCCTCGGATATCTACCTACCCCCGATGCCGGGCATGGCCACTGAATTTGGCGTTGCCAGTTGGCAAATGCCGCAAACCGTCTCGTTCTATTTGCTGGCACTGGCTTTTGCGCAGTTGGTTTATGGCCCACTGTCTGACCGACGTGGACGCAAGCCCGTGCTGCTGGCCGGTGGCGTTCTCTATCTGCTGGGCTCCATGGGCTGCGCGCTGTCCAGCAGCTACATGGGCTTTATAGCGTGGCGTATGGTAGAAGCGCTGGGAGCGGCGGCGGGGCTGGTGATTGGTCGCGCGTTGATTGCCGATACCTGCGACAAGCGCACTTCGGCGAAAGTCTACGCCGTGGTTTACCCCCTTGTGTCACTGTCGCCGGCCTTGGCCCCCGCAATCGGCGGGCACTTGGCCGTGGCGTTCGGCTGGCGAGCCGACTTTCTGTTCGTTGCCGCATTCGGGGCGCTAGCACTGCTTCTGGCACTGTTTGTATTGCCTGAAACGCTACCGGTCGCGACGCGTACCAGGACGGGACCCTTCGCCGGCTTCGGCCGCGTACTGGGTGACCGCAACTTTTGCCGCTACACAGTAGTGGTGTGTTCAATCTACTGCGCCTGGTTCGTTTATTTGACGCAGTCGCCATTTCTTTTCGTACAAGCAGGCTTGAGCGAGGCGCAAAGCGGGTGGCTGTACGTGCCGCTTACTTTGGGCATCATCGGAGCTAACCGGTTGGCCCGGCGGTTGCTTGACCGCTTGCCTTACGACCGTATTGTCGCGATAGGCATTACCTGCTTCGTACTGGGCGCCATGGGTTTTCTTCTGGCTTATGCCATGGGGTGGCGCAGCGTGACGGCCGTGGTGCTGCCGATGTGCCTGGTCAGCCTGGCCAACGGCTCGTCGTTGTCGCTGGCGATTTCGGGGGCTATCGCCAGTGAACATGGGCATGCGGCCACTGCATCGGGGTTGGTGGGGTTTTGCCAGATTGGCAGCGCAGCCGTTGTGGCAATGGGTGTGAGTGCGGTATCAGGCACAGGGTTTGGTGTACTCGCCGGGGCGGTGGCGGTGTTGAGCTTTGTGGCATTGTCTGCGTGCAACCCTTTGGCCTATCGCAAGCAACCGGCGCAGCGAGGGTAGCGCGCTCGGGTTGGCCTGCACGCTTAATGCTGGCTCAGCGCTTCGCCCAGTTGCGCGTCGTCAAGCAAGGCCTTGGCCATCGCGCAGAGGTAGTGGGAAGCCCAGATCAAGTGCTGCTTGTTTTCCATCAAGCCGTCAAGGGTCATGTCCCGAGCGTAACCCATCAGCTCCGAGGCCTGCTCGCGGGCCATCTCACAGGGTATACCGGGCTCGATACGGAAGAGAGGGCTTGTTTGGTCGGTGCCCTGATAGAAGGTGGTTTGGCCAACGGTAAACGTGGTTTCTTCTCCGGACATCTTCGTTCTCCTCAAAAGGGTGCAGTGCTTGCACGAGCCACATCACTGGCGAACCAACACCCAGCGGGGTGAACGGGCGGTTCGCCATGCGAGCGCACTTTTCAACAGTTACGGGTCAATGGCAGATTGGATGCTTCGGTCGCATCTGGACATGCGTTACCGCTGACTCGAGCAGAGCCTTCAGCGTCTCGAGTTCATGCAGAGAGGTCAGCATCAGCACCGAAGCGGGCGACCTGAAACCCAGTGACATGGCCTGTTGCACCACGGCGGCCGCGCACGTGGCGTATTCGGTGGCCTGGACCAAAATGTCTTCAAGGGAGCCACTGTGAAGAGGGGGATCGGGGACGATCTTGAGCATGGTTCAACTCCAACGTGGAAGGAGGAACTACCACATTCAGGCCGTCAAGCAATGAGGGTGGTAGCTGTACGCGGGTTGACGGACCGAGACGTTGGCACTCGGCGCACCACAGGGTGCCCGCACGTACAGCCACCATAAAGTGTGCACATGAGGCAGCGTTCTCGGTCCGTCAAAACCGGTCGCTGAATTGGCAGCGACCCGGCGAGACTAGAATCCACACCGTTCATGTGCAACAACAAATGGGCGCAGGGAGTATCTTTGGGAAATGGCCTACAGGGAAGGGCTTAAATCTGATTTTTTCGCAATGCGATTGCTGCACTGTCACCCCTTGGCGTCTTCGATGATTGAACACACGGACCTAGCTCATCCACCTTTGTCCAATACCTTGGTACGTTCGCCTATGGGCAACATGGATATCGAACCCACGCGTCAGTACCTGAAATCACTCATCACGCCAGACCAGGGCCGGTCATGACTTATCGCACGCGCACGCTTTCACTCCTTATCTTTTTTTGTGCAGCCTCGCTTACTGCCTGCGTGCCGTGGAAACGGGATCGCGCAGCGTACGCGGATGTTTGCGAAACGAAGCACGAATTTCAGGTTGCAGGCCTGCCAGACGGCGGAGCCATCCACCTCGAAACCTACCTCTATGACTACTCCGCGCGCTGGCGCGACGAACCATTCGAGCAGGTGCTGCATGTACAGTACCCAGGGGAAAAATACCCGCGACCGGAATTCTATGTACAACTGATCGCTTACAACGAGGGGCGTCAGCGGCCTGCGTCCGGTTCCGCACGCGGGGCCGCGCCGATACCCATCCTCTATGACAGCCGGCAGGCGTTCATCACCCTCAATGACGGTTCGCGATTGAATGCCAGACCCGAGCTTTATCTGGGTGGCCCGGTATACGACTATCCCACATTCGCGCCGCAGCAGGCGCGACCTTCGCCGTATGACATCAACGCAGACGAAGTGCACAGCAAGATTCCGAAGATCACCAACAACAAGCGTTACGGGTCCGTTTATGTGATTTTCCCGACGGACACGTTTGACGCCGAGTCCAAGTGGACCATTCACCTGGGCAATCTGCAGGTGCAGGGTCAGGACGTCGCCATCCCACCGTTGCAACTGTGCTATCACCCGGTCAAGACGTGGATCGGGATCGAGCCGCTGATGCGCCCCTGAGTGAGCGCGGGCCGGAGGTAATGTGATTTCTCTGTTTGAGGCAGCGTTGTGCCGCTATGGGCTGGCGCCCCTGCACAACCGCAGGGGATTGATCTTGTGCGAGCGCGTGCGCAGCCCATCCAAGGCTGCCTGGCAGCCCCGGATGTAGCAGTCACTATGGCGGGCAGGGGGCTCTACCCCCGCCGCTCCTCAGAAGCGAACCGTGATCCCGGCATTGACCGAATGGAACCGTGCATCAGAGCCAAACTGCCCTTGATACGACAACCCTACATCGGTCTGACGGTTCAGCTGCACCTTCGCCCCCACTTCAGTGAGTGCCACGTTTCGCGTCTGGGCAATCCCTTGCACCTCGAAGTTCGGTCCGCCTGCAAACGCCTGCTCATTGCGTGGGTCCAGGTCGCCGTAGGCTCGGCGCCAGCCCAGGGAGCCGAACAGTTGGGTATCGTGATTGGCCACGCGTGTGTGGGTCGAGGCCCGCATGCCGACCGTGGAGAACCAGGTGTCCTGTTTCTCGCTCGACACGTTCAGGGCCGCTGCGCCGCCCTTTTCGCGGAAACGGTCGGCGTCGTAGTTCACGTAGGACACCCCTACGAACGGCTCCAACGCCACCGCGCCCAGGCCGATGCGGTAGGCCGCTTCGCCACTGGCTTGCAGCGTGTTGGCGTCGCGCTTGCCCTTGAGATGGTCGCTGTAACCGGCAAACGCAACGTTGCGGCTGCTGTCGAGCTTGTGCCAGGTGTAGCCCACATCTGCACTCAGGCGCAGCGCGTCGATCTGGGCGCCGGTGTACAGGCCCAGGTGATAGTTGTCGCTGTGACCCTTGGCATCGCGGTCATCGGCATCGAACTTGGAGCGGCTATAACCGCCGTACACGCCGGCACGCCAATCCTGGGTGATGCTGCCGTCTGCGCCGATCAGCACACCGCCGGTGCGTTGGTGCAAGCCGCTGGCGCCGTTGTTGCCATCGAGCTTCGACCAGTTGCCGAACACTTGTGCCCATGCGCCGCCTTGCGCCTCTGGGGTGGTCGGCATCAGGTTCGATGCCCCTGTCGGCATGTGCACGGTGTTGTTGTCCAACAGACCGCGAACGCGGGTGCCGAGCACCCCAGACACGACCTGACTGTTGGCAATCAGCGCGGTGCCCGTGCTGCTGTGGTAATCACCGGACAGCTGATCGATGGCATTGCGGGCACTGGCTGCATCCAGTACCAGCAAGTTGTTGTAAAGCCGCAGGGGGGCGCCGCTCTGTTGCAATCCACTCAGGGCACCCGCCGTATTCCACTGGTTCTGTGTGAGCGCCACGGTCTGGAAGATGCCCGGGGTGCCTGTCGTTGGCGGTTGAACAGGTGGCTCGACCGGCGGCTGTACCGGGGGTTCCACGGGTGGCTCGACCGGCGGCTGCACCGGGGGCTCGACGGGCGGTTCTACAGGCGGCTGCACCGGGGGTTGGACAGGTGGCTCGACCGGCGGCTGCACGGGCGGCTCGACCGGGGGCTCTACAGGTGGCTGTACCGGCGGTTCCACGGGAGGCTCCACAGGCGGCTCCACAGGTGGTTCGACAGGCGGTTCGACAGGCGGTGTAGTGCCTTTCTGCGCAATGGTCAGGTTCAGTTCATTGGCGGTGCGCTGCAGGCTGACATTGAGAAATGCCGAGTTGGTGAACGCCTGCGCATACGCGGTACCTGCTGCTGCGCCCTCCACCACGCCGCCCTGGGCGGCCAGCAGGGTGTAGGTCTGGCCGGTCTGATAGCTTTGCGCATCGTTGAGGGTGGTCACGTCTACACGCGTACCGCGCAGGGTTGCGCTGCCGCTGACGTTAACCCGGTCGGCGCCGCCATTGCCTGCAATGTCGGCGGCGTACCTGGAGCCTTCGGCCATGTCCAGGTCGCCCTTGATGTTCAAGGTGCCGAGTGCCGCTTCACCTGGCGACAGCGTACCGCCCGAGGCTACCTGCGTGCTCCCGACCTGTCCGTTACCGGCCAGCACGCCACCTGCCAGTACTTGGGCACGGTTGCTGTAGTTGCCAGAAGCGTCGGTATGCCCGACGGTACCGTTGACCACCAAGGTGCCGTTGCCCACACTCAGCAATGACGTGCCTCGTGGGTTGGTCTGGTCTACATCGCCGTCGAGTACCAGCCGCCCGCCACGCACTACCGTGCTGCCGGAAAGGCCCGTCAGGTCGCCGCCCAAGGTGGTGTCGCCACTGAACGCGTACACACGGCCCGCGCCACTGATGCGGTTGTTCACTTGCAGGTTGCTGTCGGTATGGTTGAACGCCAGCGCACCGCTGCCGGCGCCGAAGCGAATGGCGGTTTGCGGATCGAGACGGCCCGCCGCCTGGGCAGAACCGGCGCTGATGGCATCGATGTCGGTACGCGCATCGTCCCGCACGACGGCACCACCGATGCTTAGCGTGCCACGGGCGGCGGAGTTGATGCTGGTCAGCTCGCTGATGTCGATGCCGTCGGCGCTGCTCAGCTCGGCGCCGTTGGACAGGGTCAGGATGGTGCTGGATGTCGTGGTGCCCAGCGTCATGGCGCGCGTGGCCAGACGGGTGCCTTCACCGGAGACATTGACCTGGGTGTTACGGCTGACGTTGGCCGAGCCCAGCGCCATGGAGTCGCTGGTCAATACGGCGCCGTCACTCAGGCTCAGGTCGTTGCGGTTTCTGAAGGTGCCGGTGTTGTCCCAGCGGGTGCCAGCGCCTGACAGTTCGCTGATCGAGTTGATGGCCACGCGCTCACTGACCAGTTGCCCACCATCCTTGAGGTTGATGCGCGAGTCGTACAGGAACACGCCACCGGACGTGACGTTGACGGTGTCTACTTTCGAGCCCTGGCCGCTGACCAGCAGGTTGGCCCGCGACAGTGCGTTGCCGGCATTGCCATTGTCACTCAATTGCAGGTCCCGCACCGACACCTGCCCACCGCCAAGCACGTTGAGAGTACCTTGCCCGGCGCCACCGATCACGATGGTGTTACCCAGCACCGCGCCGGTGCGTGGCACGTTCCAGCGCGTACCAGGGCCCTGCACGATGACCGTGGCCATCGCCGTGCTGGCCGCGTCGTTGGTGGACGACCCACCGATTCGGCCGCCGAAGCTGGTGACCTGGGCGCCATTGTTGAGCGTAAGCGTGGACGGCGTGCCGTTGCTGGGGCGCAGCACCACAGCGCCGTCAATGCCTCGGTCGCTGCTGAAGGTGTCCTGACCGCTGTCGAGCACATAGTCGGCCGCGTACGCGCCGGGTGCCATGGCGAGCGTTATCGCGAAGGTGAGGGGGGATAACTTGAACAAAGGGTTCATAACGACTCCGGAGACTCCATGAGATGCCACCTGCGTGGCCACCGAGCCCGAAGGGCTTGGTGTTCCTGTATACGGCGGTTAACAGGGGGAGTATCGGGAGCGACCCAAGACGGTGAAATAGTACGAGTGTGCTAGTGGGGCGCCCACTGTGACGCACTGCACACTTCTCAGCCACAGGTGGCCGATCCGCCGCGTTCAAAGGCTGTTACGCCAGTAATGGCCTTTTGGTTATGGCCCTAGGCCCTCAGCTCGCCGGGTCTTGCCCCAGCACCTTGCTCAGCGCCACACGGGCATCTTCGAGCTGCACCAGGGAGGCGTGCCGGGCGCCAAGCGCATCGCCGTTCTGGATAGCCGTCAAAATGGCTTTGTGTCGGGGGAGGGCGAGCTCATCAAAATTGGGGCGCTGGTTGGAAAAGCGTACCGATTCGCGCAATGCCATCGACAGCATGTTGCACAGGTAGGCGAGCAGGTCATTGTGGGTGGCGTCGGCAATACGGGCATGAAAGTCCAGGTCTGGCTGCAGCCGCTCATCCGGGGTACGCGCTGCCTCCATTCTTTGATAAGCCTCGCCAATCGACGCTACGTCCTCTGTCGTGGCATTGGTGGCGGCCAAGGCGGCGGCAGCGGGCTCAATGACCCAGCGCACGCTGGACAGGGTATTGAAGAACTCCTGTTGCGGCGTTGCCTGCATCAGCCAGTGCAGCACATCGGGGTCGAGCATGTGCCAGTCATGGCGGGGTCTGACCAGGGTGCCGACGCGGGGGCGCGCTTCTACCAGGCCCTTGGCTGTGAGGGCGCGCATGGCCTCGCGAAACACCGGCCGACTGATCGCGTAGGTTTCGCACAGGCTTGCCTCGGACGGCAGCTTCTGCCCTGGGGCGAGTTGGCCGGACACGATCTGCAGGCCCAGGTCCTGGACCAAGGTAGCGTGCATGCTCTTGCGCGTTGAGGGCTGGCGGTAGTTCATGGGGGTTGTGCGAGGTCCTTCTGGCGGGGCTCGCATCATAGCACTGATAAATGCAGGGCTGTTTTGCAGCGCCTTGAGGGCGGACAGAGGTGGTCCCTGCGGGCCTCGGCGCTCTAGCGGGCGCGGGAGCTGTCGGTGCATGGACGGCTCCACGGCGTTCAAGCGGCAAGCGGCACTGTGTGCCCCCGGTTGTATCGAGCCAGTCACGGCCCCGCTTGGGGTAATTTCCCTGGGCTAGTGAGAGTGCTTGGGCACCGCCGCCCCGCGGCAGCCGACGAGAAAGTCGAAGTCGCAGCCCTCATCGGCCTGCATCACATGGTCCAGATAGAGCTTGGCATACCCCCCGGTAATCAGCTGTGGCGGTGGCTGCAGATCCGCCAGGCGGCCGGCCAGCTCCTGCTCGTCGATGTCCAGGTGCAAGCGGCCTTGCTGGCAGTCCAGCTCGATCCAGTCGCCTTCGCGTACCACGGCCAGGGGCCCACCTGCGGCAGCCTCTGGCGCAACGTGCAGCACTACGGTGCCGTAGGCCGTGCCACTCATGCGCGCGTCTGAGATGCGCACCATGTCGGTTACGCCTTGGGCAAGCAGCTTGGCCGGCAGCCCCATGTTGCCCACCTCGGCCATGCCGGGATAACCCTTGGGCCCGCAATATTTCATCACCAGGATCGAGTTGGCGTCCACATCCAGGTCTGGGTCGTTGATGCGAGCCTTGTAGTCCTCGAAGTGCTCGAAGACCACGGCGCGCCCCCGATGCTGCATCAGCGCAGGCGTGGCCGCCGAAGGCTTGAGCACTGCGCCCTTGGGCGCCAGGTTGCCCCGCAGGATGCAGATACCCCCGTCGGCCACCAGGGGTTTGTCCAGCGGGCGGATGACGTGCTCATCATAAAGTGGCGCGGTGTGGCAGTTGTCCCACAGGCTTTTACCGTTTGCGGTCAGCGCAGTCGGGTTGGGCAGCAGCCCATGCTCCCCCAGGCGACGGATCACGGCCGGCAGACCGCCGGCGTAATAGAACTCCTCCATCAGGAAACGCCCCGAAGGTTGCAGGTCGACCAGCGTCGGCGTACCCCGTCCCACCCGCGTCCAGTCCTCCAACTGCAGGTCTACGCCAATGCGCCCGGCGATGGCCTTGAGGTGAATGACGGCGTTGGTCGAGCCACCAATGGCGGCGTTCACCCGGATGGCATTTTCGAAGGCTTCGCGGGTGAGGATTTTCGACAGCCGTAAGTCTTCGCGCACCATGTCCACGATGCGCATGCCCGACAAGTGCGCCAACACGTAACGGCGCGCGTCCACGGCAGGGATGGCGGCGTTGTGCGGCAGCGAAGTGCCCAGCGCCTCAGCCATGCAGGCCATGGTCGAAGCCGTACCCATGGTGTTGCAAGTGCCGGCTGAGCGCGACATGCCTGCCTCGGCAGAGAGAAATTCGTTCAGGTCGATGTGGCCGGCCTTATAGGCCTCGTGCATCTGCCACACGATAGTGCCGGCGCCAATATCCTTGCCTTTGTGCTTGCCGTTGAGCATCGGCCCGCCGGTCACCACGATGGCCGGAACATCACAGCTGGCCGCGCCCATCAGCAACGCAGGCGTGGTCTTGTCGCAACCGGTCAGCAGCACCACGGCATCGACCGGGTTGCCACGAATGGCTTCTTCCACATCCATGCTCGCCAGGTTGCGCGTGAGCATGGCCGTGGGGCGCAGGTTGGATTCACCGCTGGAGAACACTGGGAACTCGACCGGGAAGCCGCCTGCTTCCAACACGCCTTTCTTGACGTGCTCGGCGATCTTGCGGAAATGCGCGTTGCACGGGGTCAGCTCCGACCAGGTGTTGCAGATGCCGATGATCGGTTTGCCCTGGAACTCGTGGTCCGGAATGCCCTGGTTCTTCATCCAGCTGCGGTACATGAACCCGTTCTTGTCGGCGGTACCGAACCATTGGGCGGAGCGCAGTGAGGGCTTGCTATCGGACATGATGGACACCTTATTAGTATTACTATTTGTCTTTATGCCGCCAAATGTATCGCCAAAAAACGCACATGTGAAGGCTTGTCGTTTTAAATAGTAATACTATAAGATCAATTTCCTAGGTCAGCGGTCTGCCAAAAAACCTCGGCCTGGTGTTGTACCCATTACAAGAACAATTGGAGACATCGCCATGATTCAGGAGCAGCGGCTCGTCCGCCTGATCACACTCAAGCTCATCCCTTTTCTGGTCCTGTTGTACCTGGTGGCCTATGTCGATCGCTCGGCGGTCGGCTTTGCCAAGCTGCACATGGGCGCCGACATTGGCCTGGGCGATGCTGCCTACGGCCTGGGCGCCGGGTTGTTCTTCATCGGCTATTTTCTGTTCGAAGTGCCCAGCAACTTGCTGCTGGACCGCTTTGGCGCACGCCGCTGGTTTGCGCGCATCTTGCTTACGTGGGGCGCCATCACCATTGGCATGGCATTCGTGACCGGGCCGAACGGCTTCTATGTGATGCGCTTTCTGCTAGGGGCAGCCGAGGCGGGGTTCTTTCCGGGGGTGCTGTACTACATCACTCAGTGGTACCCCGTGCGTCATCGCGGCAAAATTCTGGGTTTGTTCATCCTTTCCCAGCCGTTGGCGATGCTGGTCACAGGGCCGCTTTCCGGCGCATTGCTGGGTCTGGACGGCACCTATGGCCTGCACGGCTGGCAATGGCTGTTCATCTGCATCGGGACCCCTGCGGTGCTGTTGGCCTGGCCCACCCTGCGCCTGCTGCCCGATGGCCCGGCCAAGGTACGCTGGCTCAGCGACGCGCAACGCACCTGGTTGCAGGAACAGCTGGCCGATGACCTGCGTGAATACGGCCAGACCCGCCACGGCAACCCGCTGCATGCACTCAAGGACAGCCGCGTGCTGCTGTTGGCGCTGTTCTACCTGCCCATGACCCTGAGCATCTACGGGCTCGGGTTGTGGCTGCCCACCTTGATCCACCAGTTCGGCGGCAGCGACTTGGTCACCGGTTTCGTGTCGGCGGTGCCCTACCTGTTCGGCATCATTGGTTTGCTGGTCGTGCCGCGCAGCTCGGACCGCCTCAACGACCGTTACGGTCATCTTGGCCTGCTGTATGCCCTGGCCGCAGCGGGGCTGTTCCTCAGCGCCTGGTTGAGCGTGCCGGCGTTGCAACTGGCGGCACTGTGCCTGGTGGCGTTCGCCTTGTTTTCGTGCACGGCGATCTTCTGGACCCTGCCTGGGCGATTCTTCTCCGGGGCCAGCGCTGCGGCCGGCATTGCCTTGATCAACTCGATCGGCAACCTGGGCGGCTACCTGGGCCCATTTGGCATCGGCGCCTTGAAAGAACACACAGGTCACCTGTCGTCCGGGCTGTATTTCCTGGCCCTGGTCACCCTGTTTGGGGTGCTGCTTACCGGGGTTGTCTACACCCGGCTGGAGCGCCGACAGCGTGATGCGGCCGCTCAAGTGGCCGGCGCCTCCCGATAATTTTTCGCAACCGACAAGCGAGTACGACCATGCGATTGATCCAATTTGAAACCGCCACCGGCCAGCGCCATGTCGGCGTGGTGGAAGGTGAGTACGTGTTGCGCGTATGTGGCACCGACACCACCCGCGAGCTGGCCCAGCAGGCCATTGCCGCTGGCCGGACCCTGGCCGATCACGTGCAGGTATTGAGCCTGGGTGAGCGTCACGATTACCGGGCGCTGTTGGCCGAGGGCCGGGTGCTGCCGCCGCTGGATCACCCCGATCCTGCCCATTGCCTGGTGACCGGCACTGGCCTGACCCACTTGGGTAGCGCCGCCACGCGCGACAAGATGCATCAGCAGCAGGCCCAGGACGCCGTGACCGACAGCATGCGCATGTTCCAATGGGGCATGGAAGGCGGCCGGCCACCTGCAGGGCAGGTGGGCGCACAGCCGGAATGGTTCTACAAGGGCGACGGTGCCATCGTCGTGCGCCCGGGGGCGGACCTGCCGCTGCCGGCGTTCGCCGAGGATGCCGGAGAAGAGCCTGAGTTGGTCGGCCTGTACCTGATCGGCCCTGATGGCACGCCCTATCGCCTGGGCTACGCGCTGGGCAACGAGTTCTCCGACCATGTGATGGAGCGGCGTAACTACCTTTATCTGGCCCACTCGAAGCTGCGCGCCTGCAGTTTCGGACCGGAGCTACGGCTGGGTGCGCTGCCGGCGGACCTCGAAGGGACCAGCCGCATCCTGCGTGATGGCCAACCGGTATGGAGCAAGCCCTTTCTGTCGGGTGAGCAGAACATGTGCCACAGCTTCGAGAACCTGGAGTTCCATCACTTCAAATACGACCAGTTCCTGCGACCTGGCGATATTCATGTGCACTACTTCGGCACCGCGACGCTGTCGTTCGCCGACGGCATCCAGGCTCAGCCCGGCGATACCTTCGAAATCAGCCTGCCGGCCTTCGGCGAGCCGCTGCGCAACGGCATTGCGCCAGCAGCCAAGCAGGTGCGGCCAGGGACGGTGAAAAGCCTGTAAGCCTACCTCTGTCATTCAGGGTACGTACCCCGTGGCCCAGGGAAGCGGTCACGTGCGGCCACTTCAATCTCGTAACTCAGGAGTCATCATGACTGGAAGCAATTTCATTGGCGGCCAACGCAGCGCCGCGGGCAGCGTGCGCCTGCACAGCCTCGACGCCTGCACCGGGGAGGCCCTGCCGGTCACCTTCAGCCAGGCTACCCCCGAAGAAGTGGACGCAGCAGCCCAGGCCGCCGAAGCCGCTTTCCCCGCATACAGTGCCCTGGCGCCCGAGCGCCGTGCGCAGTTTCTCGACGCTATCGCCGATCAGCTCGATGCATTGGACGACACCTTCGTCGCCACCGTATGCCGAGAAACCGCCTTGCCAGCAGGGCGTATCCAAGGCGAGCGTGCCCGCACCAGCAACCAGATGCGCCAATTCGCCAAGGTGCTGCGGCGCGGCGACTTTCTTGGCGCCCGCATCGATCGCGCACAACCCCAACGCCAGCCGCTGCCACGGCCTGACCTGCGTCAGTACCGCACCGGCCTGGGTCCGGTGGCGGTATTCGGCGCCAGCAATTTTCCCTTGGCCTTTTCCACGGCCGGTGGCGACACCGCCGCTGCGCTAGCGGCAGGGTGCCCGGTGGTGGTCAAGGCGCACAGCGGGCACATGGCCACGGCCGAGTGGGTCGGCGAAGCCATCGAGCGGGCCGCTGTGGCGACCGGTATGCCCGCTGGCGTGTTCAACATGATCTACGGTGGGGGGGTAGGTGAGGCCTTGGTGCGCCATCCGATGATTCAAGCCGTAGGCTTTACTGGCTCGCTCAAAGGTGGGCGTGCCCTGTGCGACATGGCGGCTGCTCGTGCGCAGCCGATACCGGTGTTTGCCGAAATGAGCAGCATCAACCCGGTGCTGGTGCTGCCAGGTGCGCTGCAAGCGCGTGGCCCACAGATCGCCCGGGAGCTGGCCAACTCGGTGGTGATGGGGTGTGGGCAGTTTTGCACCAACCCGGGGCTGGTCATCGGTATCGCTGGCCAAGCCTTCAGCGACTTCCTGGCGCAATTAGGCGCGCACCTGGGTGACGAGCCTAGCCAGACCATGCTCAATGCCGGAACCCTGCGCAGCTATTGCGCCGGCGTCCAGCGCCTGCACCAGCACCCAGGGATACGCCACCTGGCCGGGTCCGCACAGGAAGGCAACCAAGCCCAGCCCCAGTTGTTCATGGCGCAGGCGAGCCTTTTGTTGCAGGGCGATGAAGTGCTTCAGGAAGAAGTGTTCGGACCTACCACGGTCGCCATCGAAGTGGCTGACGAAGCCGAACTGCGCCGGGCCCTCGAAGCGCTGCAGGGGCAACTGACGGCCACGTTGGTCGCTGAGGCTGAAGATATCCAGCGCTTCGCCGCGCTGGTACCGGTGTTGCAGCGCAAGGCCGGGCGCCTGCTGGTCAATGGCTACCCGACTGGCGTCGAAGTGTGCGAGGCGATGGTGCACGGCGGGCCTTACCCCGCTACATCCGATGCGCGCGGTACTTCCGTAGGCACCCTGGCTATCGACCGCTTCCTGCGGCCCGTCTGCTTTCAAGACTATCCGGACGCGCTGCTGCCCGACGCCCTCAAGAACGCCAACCCGCTGGGCCTGCTGCGCCTGATCGACGGGCAGCATAGCCGCGAGGCGCTTGCATGAAGGCTTGACGGTACTGGTACCTGAGTGTGTGCCGTCTGGTGAGGGTCAGGCGGCGCTTGCTTGATGAACCCCATTCAGTCAGTCCACCGCCACAGCGGCTCGTCCAGCAGGCCCACGTCTTTGAGTTGCGTCTTGCCTTGCACCTTGTCCAGGGCTAGCAGGTTGCAATCCTCACATTGGCTGAGGGCTTCGATCAATGGCGCGCTGTGCGACACGACCCACACCTGGCTGTGCTCGGACGCGCGAATGATCAGCCGGGCCAAGGCCGGCAGCAAGGCTACATGCAGACTGGTCTCCGGCTCATTGAGCACCATCAGGGCCGGTGGCCTGGGCGTCAGCAGGGCGGTCATCAGCAGAAGATAGCGTAAGGTCCCATCCGAAAGTTCTGCGCAGGTCAATGGCCTGAGCAATCCATGCTGGAGCAGCCGTACGCAGAATAGCCCGCCAGGGGGAGCATCGATGTCCAGGCGGCTGCCGGGGAACGCGTCCTCCAGCGCGGCATTGAGGCCTTCCACGTCACCGATTTCAATGATGGTCTGCAAGGCGGGGGCAAGGTTACGCCCGTCATGATGCAGCACTGGCGAGCGGGTGCCCAATTGGGGCTGGCGGCAGGGTGCATCCCGATCGATCCGAAAGTGATCGTAAAAACGCCAACTGTTGATGAAGGCGCGCAACTGCCCGATTTCCGGTGCCTGCCGTGGGCGGCCCACCACACTGAAGAAGCTTTCGCTACTGTCGGCATGCTGATCAAGTATTGTCCAGGCGTTACCTTCACGAGCCTTCACCAACGCATTCTTGCGCTCGACCAGCGCCGAGGCAGGTCGGTAAGCCCCACCTGCCCAGATGGTCTCACTTTTGATTTCCGGATCGAGGATGAAGGCTGAGGGGTAAGCCAGGGGGATGGGCAACCCCAAGGAGATGGCGAATCCGTAATCCTCGGTGGCAAAGCCCAGCCGCAGGCGACGGGCATCGCGCGGGTGCTGCCCCTGGATCGGCACTTCACCGCGCATCATGCGTGCACTCGGTTCCGGGCCCGCCCACCAGGTCGAGTCCAGCCCACCTTCGCGGGCGAGTGCCTGGATGACCCCGCCCTGTGCCGTTTCGGCCAGCAGGCGCAGCGCTTTGTACAGATTCGACTTGCCGCTGCCGTTGGCTCCGGTTACCACGTTGAGCTGGCCCAGTGGCAGGACAAGGTGATTGATGGAGCGATAATTGCTGATGGCCAGGGTAGTGAGCATGGCGTTCTTCCCATCGACGATGGTGCAAGTTTGGCCTCAATCAAGCACCGAGGCCAACCCTTGCCCATGTCGACCAGCCGACGCGGGCCAATCGCTGACGGCGATGGCTAGATCCACAGATCATTAGGCGCCGTGCGCTCACCGCCCTCATGGCCAGTGTTGAGGACGCCACATGGCTCGATCATCAGCAGCTTGGCCTCGCCCTCGGCCGCTGTTCGATGCTGTACACCCCGCGGCACCACGAACAACTCGCCGGGCGCTACATGGACGCTGCGTTGCGGCAGATCGATGCGCAGCGTCCCTTCGAGTACCAGAAAGGCTTCATCGGTTTCCGGGTGCGCATGCCAGATGAATTCCCCTTCGATGCGTACAACCTTGAACTGGTAGTCGTTCATCTGTGCAACAACCCTGGGGCTCCATTGGCTGTCGATCATCGACGCTTTCTGGTTCAGGTTTATCGGATGGGGCTGAGTGTGTTGACTGGATTCGTACATGGTGGTTACTCCTGGTTGGAGCACGCAGCCTATTGCAGCTCAGTGTCTGCACGCTTGTACGATCCTGCACGTTGCTGCCCTGGCCGCAGGCGTTCGAGCCAGCGTAGCGGCGACACCCCATAACTGCGGGTGAAGTGTCGGGTCATGTGGCTCTGATCGTGAAAGCCTGCCGCCAAGGCAGCGTCGACCAGGGTGAAGCCATCGAGCAACAACCGACGCACATTGTCCAGTCGCCTCAGGGTGACGAAGCGATAAGGGCTGGTGCCGTACAGGGCCCGAAAGTCCCGGGACAGGCTCCATTGCTCACGGCCGCTGGCGTGCTCGAGCATCTCCAGGGTGATGCCCAGGTGCAGGTGCTCCAGAATGAACGCCTTGGCGCGTTCGGCGGACCGGTAATCCAGGCGCTTGCGCCCGCGTGGCTTGCCCGCGACAGCGCGCAGCGCCATGGCCAGGTCATAGATGGCGTCTTGCTCTTCCAGCTGCTCGAGGGGATGGTCCACAGCCTGCACAAACGGTTCGCTAGCATGGAACAGGCGCGGGTCACTGGAAAGCCCGCCAGGCACGAACGGTAGCGGCTGCCCGCCCAGTGCGGCCTGAATCAGCGCAGGGTCGATGTAGGCCATGCGGTAGCGAAAACCTGCCTCGGTGCCGGCCATGCCGTCGTGCAATTCATCGGGGTGCAACACCAGCGTGTTGCCCGCAATGCCGTGGCACAACGAGCCTTTGTAATGGAAGCTCTGTACCCCGGCCAAGGTACGGCCGACGGAGTAGGTGTCATGCCGATGAGGATCATAGCCATGACTACCGAACCACGCTTCGATCCGCTCGACAGCCCCATGTTGCTGGCTGCGGATGACCCAGTCCGAAACCGGGGGCATGCTGGACGAACGTTTCATGGCACAGGTCCCGGCGGTTCACGGAAAGGAAAGACAACGCGCTATCATAAGCCCCAATCCACCTCACCAGAACCCACCATGAACCGTCAGAAGAAAATCAAGCAACTGCTCAAGGCACACGCCAAGAAGGCCAGCGCCAAGCTGGCACCGCGCAGTACCAAGCCCAAGTACATCAGCAAGGCCGATCGCGAGAAGCTGGCGCTGCAAGCGGCCGCGGATGCCGCAGCGCAGCCCGATTCGCAGGCCTGAACCTCAGGCGTCTGACAGGGTTTCTTCCTGCTTGTAGATCCTGAAGCCGCGCGCCTGGTAATTGCCCAGCGCGGCAGGGTGATCCAGGGTGCAGGTATGCACCCATACACGCTGCGTGCCGGGCCAAGCCCAGGCGCTACGCACCGCCTGGCTCAACAGCGGACCGCCAAAGCCTGCGCCCAGAAATTGCGGGGCCAAGCCGAAGTAGCGGATCTCGGCGTTGCTCCCGTCAGGGCGATACAGTTCGTAATAACCGGCAATGGCGCCCCGGTGATAAGCCACCCAGGTGCGGTGAGCTTCCTGCTCGACCTGCGCCTGCCACTGCGCCTCGCTCCAGGCGTCCAGGTCGCCCCACGACCAGGGCGTGCCGACCAACGTGTACAGAAAGCGGTTGAAGGCAGGTTGTGGCACCTCGCATTCGACGATATGCAAATCCGGGCGCTGGGGCTTTTCCACCAGTTCGTCTGGCGAGGTCATTTCAAGGTAGTACGTGGTGCAGGGTGTTTGCATCGTTCATCTCGCGTCATCCACTGAACAGCTTGCCAGCATGCCTGTGGCTTAGCGCCTTTGCCACCTGCGGATGGGATCACGACAGGCGTGCTGGGTTGGCAAGCGGTCGACTGTCGTTGTTGCAAACGCTGGTTTGGCGCAGAACGCCGTCAAAGCTTCCGATTGAACGTTTCAGCGCGCAGGTACGTCGGTATTTCTAGTCTTTTGCTTTGGAGGTTTGCATGAAATATCGCGCACTCGGCAACACCGGTCTGTTGGTTTCGGAGCTGGTCATTGGCACGGTGCCTTTCGGCGGACGAGGCTCGTTCGAGAAAACCGGCAGCGTCGATGTGGACCTGGCCAAGCGCATGTTCGCGGCCGCGTTCGACGCCGGGGTCAACCTGGTGGACACCGCCGACCTGTATTCACATGGGCTGGCCGAGGAAATCGTCGGCAAGGCCTTGGGCGAGCGTCGCCAGTCGATCATCCTGGCCAGCAAGGCGCGCAGCCCGATGAGCGACAACCCCAACGACAGCGGCGCTTCGCGCTACCACCTGATTCGCGCATGCGAGGCCAGCTTGAAGCGCCTGGGGACCGACCATATCGACTTGTATCAGATCCACAATTGGGACGGCGTGACGCCAGTGGAGGAGACCCTGGCAGCACTGGATCATCTGGTGCAAAGCGGCAAGATCCGTTACTTCGGTACGTCCAACTACACTGCCTGGCAAATGATGAAAACCTTGGGCAGCGCGCAATTGAACGGCTGGCAACAGCCTGTTTCACAGCAGATCTACTACACGCCCGAATCGCGTGAGGCCGAGTACGAGTTGCTGCCGATGGCGATTGACCAAGGCTTTGCCACACTGGTCTGGGGCCCGCTGGGTGAAGGCCTGTTGACCGGCAAGGTCCGTCGTGGCCAGCAGACGCCCAAGGGCACACGTCAGGGCAATGACTGGCCGGAACCCTACGTGCACGATCGTGAGCGCGCCTACGACATCATCGAGACCTTGATCGCGGTCGGCGAACGCCACGGTTGCTCGCCGTCACGCGTCTGCCTGGCCTGGCTGAAGGATCGCCCGGGTATTACCAGCGTGATTACCGCTGGCCGCACCCTTGATCAACTGCAAGACAATCTGCAGGCGGCAGACCTTGTATTGACGCAAGAGGACCTGAAGCAGATCGAACAGGCCACACGCATCGCGCCGCAGTACCCCTACTGGCACCGCATTGCCGCTGGCATGGACCGCATCGATCCTGCTGAAGCGCCGTTCATCGAGCTGTACCGAGAGACCATGAAGTAGTCTGCGCCGCCGGATACCGGGTCGTCTTGCCTGCTTGGCGAGGCGATCTCGGGAGTTGTGTGAATTATTTCCTGTCTCACCGGTCAAGTAATGAGTCCCCAACCTAGACCGAGGTGCTCATGCACGCCTTCACTGTTCGCTACTCGCTCAATGGCAATTCGACCGACCATACTTTTGAGTTGGACCAGCCTGAGCTGGCCCTGCACGAGGCCGCCTGGCACCTGATCGTGCTGCACTTTGGCGACGGCGAGAACAGCCTGGTGATGCCTTCGGCCGACGCCACGCCCAATGAGATCCTGGCGCAGGCCGAGGTATTGGGGTTGACGGACATCGTGGTGGCCTAAGTAGCTGGCTAGTGGGCTCAAGGCGGTACTGGCTTGATCCCACGTGGGAGCAACTGTCTTGCCCGATTTATTTAAAATCTAGCCCGCCCCCCCAGGGGGCGCGCTTGTCGCGCGGCCACGGGCGAAGCCCGTGCCATCCAGCGCGGTATTGGATTGATGGGCAAGCCCGCTCCTGTATGAGTTACGTCGGCTTCCTGCTCTAGGTCCGCATAGGCTGTGGCAAGACCAGATCAAGCCAAGGCTTGCCCGTCCTTAGCATGGCATTGAGCCGTACGATCAATACCCGCATACAGGCTACGAGGGCGACCTTGGCAACTTTTCCGCGTCCGCGCAGCGCCTCATAACGAGCCTTGAGTGCTGGGTTATACTTTATCGCCACAAGGCATGACATATACAACGATCGCCTGGCCTCAAACCGCCCGCCCGAGATAGAGCGTTTGCCCACGGATTTTCCGCTGTCGTGGTTAAAAGGCGCCACCCCGACCAACGAGGCTATTTCTTTGGACTCTACACGCCCCAGTTCTGGCAGAAGTGTTATCAGCTTGCCCGCCGTTACCAGCCCAATGCCTTTGACCTGGACCAGCTGAGTAACCCGTTCATCTTTCAGGGCTTCCGTTTGCTGGCTGATCGCTTGCTCAATCAGCTTGATCTGCGACTTGAAGTGCTGAAGGTTGGCTTTCAGAAAGTCGGA
>NZ_OCMQ01000022.1:0-8767 GCF_900230165.1 Pseudomonas sp. URMO17WK12:I9
ACCGGCACATACGCGCCGCCCGCCTTCAGGATTCCGAGCAGCCCCACCATCATCGACAAACTGCGTTCAACGCAGATCGCCACGCGATCATCGGGCATCACGCCCAGCGCGATGAGGTGGTGAGCCAGGCGATTGGCCTGGGCGTTGAGCTGCTCGAAGGTCAGCTCGCCCTCCTCGGCGCTGACAGCGACGGTCTGCGGGGTGCGCTGCGCCTGGGCCTCGACCAGCGCGTGCAGGGTACAGCCAAGGTCATGGTCGGTGCCGGTCGCATTGAAGGCGTGCAGCACCCGCTCGCGTTCTTCGCCAGCCAGCAGGTCGATGTCCGCGACGATGGCCTGGTCGCTGGTCGCAAAGGTTTGCAGGACGCGCTGCAGGTAACCGGCGAAGCGTTCGATTGTGGCGCGGTCGAACAGCGCGGTGGCATACACGATGCCACCGGCAAAGCAGCCGGCCCGCTCACCCATGCTCAAGCTCAAATCGAACTTGGCCACTTCGGCCTCGGCAGCCATGGCGCTGACATGCAAGTCTGCAAACGCAGGGGCCCGATGCCCGGCGTTGGCGTCCCAGTCCAGCGTTGCCTGATACAGCGGCGTATGCCCAAGGCTTCGCCGCGGGCGCAATAGCTCCACCACCTGTTCGAACGGAACATCCTGATGGGCCTGGGCCTCCAGCACCACGGCCTTGGCCTGCGCCAGCAACGCAGATACCGGCGGGCGGCCCGACAGGTCCAGGCGCAAGGCCAGGGCATTGACGAACATGCCCACCATCCCCTGGACCTGGCTCTGCCGTCGATTGGCGACCGGCGAGCCGATGACCACATCCTGCTGCCCGGACAGGCGAGCGAGCAGCGCTGCCCACGCTGCCGTGAACAGCATGAAAGGCGTGACGCCATGGCGCGTGCACACGGCTTTGAGGGCTTCACTGGACGGCAGGTCGAGCTGGACCTGGACGCTGTCGCCCGCGTATTGCTGGCGCTCCGGACGAGGCCGGTCCCATGGCAGGCTGAGCAGCGCGGGCGAGCCGTGGAGCTGCTTGCGCCAGTAGTCGGCTTGGGCATCCAGCGCCGAACCGTTGAGCCAGCGCTGCTGCCACTGGGCATAATCGAGGTACTGCACCCTGAGCGCGGGCAGTGGGTTGGGGGCGTGCGTAGCGAAAGCCTGGTAGAGCGCCGCGAGCTCGCCGATCAGAATGCCCAGGGACCAGCCATCCGCCACCAGGTGGTGAACGACCAGTAGCAGCGCGTGGCGGTCATCACCGAGGTCCAGCACGTGAGCGCGTATCGGCAGGTCCTGGTCCAGAGCAAAGGGCCGCGCGGCCTCGGCACGGGCCCATGCTTGCAGACCAGGCGAATCCAGCCCGCAGGCCCGGTGCCACTGCACGGTGAACGCCTCTGTATCGGTTGCCAGCGCCACATACGGTTCACCGTCATGCTCATGGAATCGGCTGCGCAGGCTTTCATGACGGGCCACCAGCGCACGCAGGCTGCGCTCCAGCGCCTGACGGTGCAGGCGCCCTTCCAGGTGCAGCGCCACCGGAATGTGATAGGCAGCACTGGCTTCAGCCATCTGGGTCAGGAACCATAGGCGCTGCTGGGCCAGGGAAAGCGGCAGGCGCTCTTCACGCGGCATCGGTTCCAGGGCCGGCAAGGCCTGCACGCTGGCTTGCAAGGTGGCCGCCACTGCAGCCAGGCAGTCGTCGGCGAACAGGTCGGCCAACGCCAGTTCGCAGCCCATCTGTTCGCGTACCTGGGCCAGCATGCGCATGGCCAGCAAGGAGTGCCCGCCCTGCTCGAAGAAACGGTCCTGCCGGCCGATGGTGTTGAGCCCAAGCAGATCGGCCCAGATACGCGCCAGGTCAGCCTCATGCCCAGCCCGAGGCGCTTCGAACACCACCGTCGACAGATCCTGCAGCCCCGGGGCCGGCAGCGCCATACGATCGATCTTGCCGTTGTTGTTCAGCGGCATCCGCACCAGGGGCACGAACGCCGACGGCACCATGTAATCGGGTAGTCGGGCGCGCAGGTAATCGCGAAGATCCGTGCCATCGAGGTCCTCGCTACGGCGTGTGTACCAGGCGACCAATCGGTGAGGCCCGTGGGCCTGCTCCATGGCCATCACCAGCACCTCGCCGATGCCGGGTGCCTGAGCCAGCACTTGCTCGATTTCGCCAGGCTCGATACGGAAACCGCGGATTTTCACCTGATCATCGTTACGCCCCAGGCATTCGAGCTGGCCGTCGGCATTCCAGCGCACCAGGTCGCCCGTGCGATAAAGACGCGCCCCCGCCTGCTGGCCGAACGGGTCTTGGACAAAGCGCTGTTCGGTCAGGTCGGGCCGATTCAGATAACCCAGGGCCACACCGTCACCGCCGACATACAATTCACCGACCACGCCCTGTGGCACCGGGCGCTGCCACGCATCCAGCACATACACCTGGGTATTGCCGATGGGGCGGCCAATGGGGACCTGGTTTGCATCCGGCGCCAGGGCCTGAACTTCGCAGGTCACGGCAAAGGTGGTGGTCTCGGTAGGGCCATAGCCATTGATCAGGCGCAGGCCAGGTGCTTGGGCCAGGAGCGCGCGGAACGCAGCCGGCTCGGCCCGCTCCCCGCCGCTGATCAGCACCCGCAGCCCGGCCAGGGGCTGGGGCATCAGCTGTACGTACTGGTTGAACAGCGCGGTGGTCAGGAACAGCACCGTGATGGCCTGGTCCTGCAGCGCGCAGGCCAAACGCTCAGGGTCGACCAGCGTGGCGTGGTCGATCACATGCACCTGGCCGCCGTTGAGCAACGCGCCCCAGACCTCGAAGGTGCTGGCATCGAACGCCGGGTTGGAGGCGAAGCCCAGGCGGTCATTGGAGCCCAGTTCGACATAGCCGTTGTCCACCACCAGGCGCACGATGCCACGGTGCGGCACGCACACGCCCTTTGGCTGACCGGTCGTGCCGGAGGTGTACATCACGTAGGCGGTGCTGTCGGCGGCCGGTGCCAGGCCCAGGTCATCGCCAGACCCGTGTGCAAGCTGCAAGGTATCCAGGTCGATGCGACGTGGGCCCAGGGGTGCATTGACCGTGGCCACTGTCAGCACGAGGCTGGCCTGGCAGCCCTGCACCATGAACGCCTGGCGCTCGGCAGGTGCATGCAGGTCAAGCGGTACATAGCTGGCCGCACACTTGAGCACGGCCAACTGGGCCACCAGCAAGGAGAAGGAGCGTGGCAACAGCAGCGCCACCTGCGCAGCGGGCTTGACGCCTTGGGCAATCAGGTAGCGTGCCAGGCGGTTGGCCTGCCGGTTGAGCTCGCCATAACCCAGGACGTGCTCGCCATGCACCGCGGCGATGGCGGCGGGATGCTCGGCCGCGCGTCGCTCGAACAGATGCGTCACGCTGCACGCGCGGGGACAGGCAGTGTGTGTCTGGTTAAGCGCATACAGCAGATGATCACGCTCGGACGCGTCCAACAGGTCTACTTGGGCCAACGGTTGCTGGTCATTGGCCGTCATCGCCCGGAGCAGCCGCTCGAAGTAACCCAGGTGGCGGCGCACCGTCGCCTCATCGAACAGCGCAGTGGCGTAGTCCAGGCTGCCAATCAGGCAGTCGCCCTGTTCCCCCAGGTTCAAGGTCAGGTCGAACTTGGCCACAGCGCTGGCTTGGTTGACGGCCTCCAGTTGCAAACCTGCCAGCGTCAGCGCGGCACCCTCGGTCGCCTGCCAGTTCAAGCTGACCTGGAACACGGGCGTATGGCTCAGGCTGCGCGCAGGGCGCAGCACTTCCACCACGTGTTCGAACGGCACGTCCTGGTGGGCCTGGGCCTGCAGAACCCGGTCGCGTACCTGGCCTATCAAGGCGTGCGCGGTCGGTGCTGCGCTTGGGTCGATGCGCAGGGCCAGCGTATTGACGAACAGCCCGACCAAGGGTTCGAGTTCGGCACGCCCTCGTCCTGCGACCGGGCAGCCGACCACCACTTCGGACTGGCCGGACAGGCGCGCCAGCAGTGCTGACCATGCGGCCAGCACCGTCATGTACACCGTCGCACCGTGCTGATGGGCCAAGGTGCGCAGTGCCGCCGAGAGACGCGGCGACAGGTGCACCGGCACGCTGGCACCGGCCAGGTCCTGCCGCGTCGGGCGTTGCCGGTCGGTGGGCAGGTTGATCAACGTCGGCGCGCCCTCCAGCGTCTGGTGCCAGTAATCGAGCTGCTGTTGCAGGCGTTCACCCGTCAGCCATCGACGCTGCCACACGGCGTAATCGGTGTACTGCAGGGCCAGTGCGGGCAGCGGGTCCTCCCGGCCCTCACGCAATGCGGCATAGAGCAGGTTCAACTCGTGGGTCATCACGCCCAGGGACCAGCCATCGGCCACGATATGGTGCACGGTCATGGCCAGTACGTGATGCTGCTCGTCCAAGCGCAGCACATGCGCCTGCACCAGGGGCCCGCAGGCCAAGTCGAAGGGGGTTCGGGCAAGCGCCTGAAGCCGGGCGGGCAACGCGGCGGGCGTCACTGCTTCGCGTTGCAACCAGCCTGTCTGCGGCACTGGGCAAATGACCACTTCGGCGCTGTCAGCCACGGCCTTGAACTGGCTGCGCAGCACCGGGTGGCGCTCCAGCAGGCGCAGCAGGGCTGCTTCCAGCGCATCGACATCCAACCTACCGCGCAGGCCAAGGGCCAGGGGGACGTTGTAGGCCTGGCTGCCACCCTCCAGCTGGGCCAGGAACCACAGGCGCTGCTGGGCGAAGGACATGGGCAAGGCCTGCCCTGGCGCTGCGGCCACGATAGGCGGCACCTCGCTGCGCCCAGCCTGCTCCAGGTGCCTGGCCACGCTGGTCAATTGTGCCGCGGCAAACAATGCTGCCAGGCTCAGTTCAGCCCCCAGGCGTACGCGCACTTGGGACACCATGCGCATGGCCAACAATGAATGCCCACCCAGGCGGAAGAAATCATCATGCCGCCCGACCCGCTCCACGTGCAGCAACTCGGCCCACAGTTGGGCCAGGGCCTGTTCGAGTTCACCCACCGGCGCTTCGAAACCCACCTCGAAGAGCGCTGTGCGCTCCGGTGCCGGCAGTGCGCGGCGGTCGAGCTTACCGTTGGCGGTCAGGGGCAGCGCTGGCAAGGCGACGAAGGCTACCGGCACCATGTACTCGGGCAGGTGGGCCTGCAATTGGGCGCGCAGGCCTTCAGGTTCGAGCGGGGCCACGTCGGGCCTGACCGTGTAATAAGCCACCAAGCGCGGGTGCCCCGGCTGATCTTCGCGAGCGATGACCACTGCTTCGTCGATACCTGCCAAGGCCGCCAGGCGGCTCTCGATCTCACCGGGTTCGATGCGCAAGCCGCGGATCTTGACCTGGTCATCGTTGCGACCCAGGTACTCCAGCGAGCCGTCGGCAAGCCAGCGCACCAGATCGCCCGAGCGGTACATGCGGGCACTGGCCGAGGTCGCGAACGGGTCTTGCACGAAGCGCTCTGCCGTCAGTTGCGGGCGGTTCAGGTAACCACGGGCAACCCCGGCACCCCCGATGTACAGCTCGCCAGGTACGCCCAGCGGCACCGGTTGCAGGCGCGCATCGAGCACGTACAACCGGGCGTTGTCCACCGGTTTGCCGATGTGCAAGGCGCAGCCGGCGTGCACGGCGCCGGAGCTTGCCACGACCGTGGTTTCGGTGGGGCCATAGTTGTTCACCACGGTAAAGCGTTGAGTTCGGTTGAACTGGCGCAAGCGGTCACCGCCAATCAGCAGGGTGCGCAGCGTGGGATGTTCCAGGTGATGATTGAAGGCATATTCGGCCACAGGCGTGGGCAAAAAGCTCACATCCAGCGGCTGCGCCTGCCACCAGGCGAGCATGGCGTCCAGGTCATCACTGGCGCCGCTCGTCGGGGCCAGGTGCACGGTTGCGCCGGCGCACAGTGCCGGCCAGATCTCCCAGGCCATTGCATCGAAGCCGAACCCGGCAAGGCTTGAGGTATGCCGGCCCGGGGCCAGGCCGAAAGCGCGGCAATGCCAGTCGACCAGGTTGTTCACCGTCAGGTGCTCGACCATCACCCCTTTGGGCTCACCGGTCGAGCCCGAGGTGTAGATCACATAGGCCAGGTGCCGAGGGGTGAGGGTTTTGACGACAGGATCGTCGTCCCGGGCCGGCCAGTCGGGCTGGTCCAGCAGCAGCACCGGCCGTTCGCTTCGACCGACCCGCGGCAGCAGCGCCCGTTGGGTGAGCACCGCCACCGGGGCGCTGTCTTCGAGCAGGTAGCGGACCCGCTCGTCCGGGTGGGCAGCATCGACAGGCACATAGCCTGCGCCTGCCTTGAGCACTGCCAGCAGGCCCACCAGCGTTTCCAGGCCGCGCCGGGCAAGCACCGCCACGCGGTCATCCGGTTGCACCCCCAGGGCGATCAGGTGATGCGCCAGGGCATTGGCCTGGCGGTTGAGTTGGCCGTAGCTCAACTGCCGTTCGCCAAAGGTCGCCGCCACCTCATCAGGGCTATGCTGGGCGCGCTGCTCGATACGCTGGTGCAGCGTATGCTGCTCGTCATAATCGGCGTGGGAGGCATTGAAGGTGTCCAGCAGCCATTGACGCTCGGCGGCAGGCAACATGGGCAGGTCGAGTACCGCCGCCTGCGGCGCGTGCAACAGGCTCTCCAGGGTCTGCCGTAGATAGGCGCAGACACGTTGCGCCGGTACCTGGGTGTCGGCAAGCAAGGTCAGGCGCAACCCCTCACCCAGGTCGTCGATACTCAAGGTCAGCGGGTAGTTGGTGGCTTCTACCGAGTCGATGATGTCGATGCCGGCCAACGCTGCCCGGCGCGGCTCAGCCGGGCCGACAGCGCTGTGCCGGTAATTGAGCAGGCTGTTGAACAGCGGCGCAGGTGCGGCCACGCCACTGCACCGTTGGGCCAGGGCCAGTGGCGCGTGTTCATGGCGCATCAAGGCGGTCAGGCGCTTGTGGGTCACATGGATAGCGCCTTCAAGGTTCGCCGCCGCCAGGTCCACCCGCAATGGCAAGGTGTTGATGAAGATGCCCAGGGCCCGGTCGGTGCCTTGTGCGCCGAGCAGGCGCCCCATCAGCACCGTGCCGAACACGACCTGATCGCGCCCGGTCAGCCCGCCCAGCACGCGCCCCCAGGCCAGGTGGAACAGGCTGGCAACGCTTACCCCCAGGGTGCGTGCATGGCTGCGCAAACCCTGACACAGCGCCAGCGGCAAGTCGAGTTGATGCTCCTCATGCACCGAGTCGCCACCCTGTACCTGGGCAAGCCCGTAGGCCAGGGTCGGCTCGTCGATGTCGCCCAGCATGTCGCGGAAGAAGGCTTCGTGCTCGGCCTCGCTGACCCCAAGCACGGCTTGAGCCACGTAGTCACGAAACGGTACCGCGGCCCCGAGCTGCGCGCCGTTGCCGGTCAGAAAGGCGATCAGCTCCTGCCGGACCACGTCCAGTGCACTGTGGTCCAGGGCGATGTGATGGAACTGCAAGGTGGCGTGTAACGTGCCATCTGCCTGAGCGGGCTCGCGCAGCAGGCGAATCAGGGGTGCCTGGGTCAAGTCGATCCAGTCCCGGTCGGTCGCCGGGTCCGCCAGCGTCAGCACCGCGAGCTCAGCGTGCCGCCAGACCACCTGCAGAGGTTGGGCCAAGCCTTCCCAGTGTACCGACGTGCGCAGGATGTCATGGCGGGCGATGACGCCGCGCAGCGCCTGCGCGAAGGCGTCGAAACGTGCTTGGCTGGCAAAGGCGAAGCGCGCTTGCATCACATACGGGTCGTGGCCTTCGGCGCGGGCATGGTGGAACAGCATGCCCTGCTGCAGGGGCGCCAACGGGTAGATGTCCTGCACGTTGGGCGCCCCGCCCGGGATGGCAGCGACCACCTGGTCCACGGCGGCCTGGTCCAGGGTCACCAGGTTGAGCATCGCTGCACTGATGTGCGTGCTCCCAGGTGCGATGAGGTTGGGTGGCACCGCCACCGGGCCGTGCTTGCGAGCCACATATTCGCCGCGTTCGATCAGGCTCACCAGCGCCGGTTTGTGGGCCCGCAACTGGGCCACCAGGGCGCCGTCGGTCAGTGCCTGCCGGTTGCCCTGCACCACCAGTTGGCCATCCTTGAGCGCCAGCTGCACGTCGTGGTCGGCCAGTGTGGCCAGTAATTGGTTGATGCTCACAGGACGATCTCCATTCTGTCTGTGATGGCTGCGTAGCCTGCCAGTGTCGGTTGGTCGAACAGGGCCCGCACGTCGGCTTCAAGGCCCGCTTCGCGCAACCTTGAAGTCAGGGTGACGGCCAGCAGCGAGTGCCCGCCCAGCTCGAAGAAGTTGTCGTGCCGCCCTACCCGCTCCACCTCAAGCAGCTCGCACCACAGTGCAGCCATCAGGGTCTCGGTCGGCCCTTCGGGGGCTTCGAACGGGCGCTCCGGCAGTGCGTCGGGTTCGGGCAATGCTTTGCGGTCGAGCTTGCCGTTGGGGCTCAGCGGCAAGGCCTGAAGGTGCATGAACAGCGCCGGTACCATGAAGTCCGGCAATACGTGCAGCAAGGCCGTGCGAAGCGCGTCCACCGGTTGTTGAGCGCCGGTGTAGTAGGCAATCAAGCGCTGGTCGCGGGCGATGACCACGGCCTCCTTGATGCCCTCGACAGCCGTCATGGCCGCTTGGATTTCACCCAGTTCGATACGCAGCCCGCGCAACTTCACCTGGTCGTCGTTACGGCCCAGGTATTCGAGGTTGCCGTCCGGCAGGTGCCGCGCCAGGTCGCCTGTGCGGTACAGCCGCCCGCCTGGGCGCTGACCGAA